>NZ_RAVW01000780.1 GCF_003611585.1 Corallococcus exercitus
GCGCCAGCCCCACCACCGCCACCGCCATGGGCGCGTCCTGCTCCCCGGCGACCGCTCCGGCCTCGTTCGCGTCGTCCATGGCGTCCGAGCCTGCCAGGGAAGCCCGGAACCGGGGGAAGGACGAAGCCCGCCTGCTTGCCCTGGCGCTGTCAGGCTTGACGCGGTAGTTCTATTTTCCTCAATTTACAGCCATCCAGACACACCCCGAGGAGCCCACCGTGAGCACACAGAGCGCCGTCCCCTCGCCCATGGAGTCACGGCTGGCCGGGTACTGGCAGGAGCTGCTGGGCGTGGACGCCGTGCGGCCGGAGGACCACTTCCTGGAGGTCGGGGGGAACTCGCTGCTGGCCACGATGCTGGCCAACCGCATCGAGGACGACCTGGGCCTCCAGGTGGGCATGGTGGACCTGTTCAACACGCTGAGCGCGGTGGCGGCCGTCTGCGAGCGCCTCCAGCGGGAGACCCAGGCCACCGGCTGAACGCGGGCGCCGCGCGTGGCCGCAAGACGACGGGCCGGGCGGGTGGACGGGGCTTGCCTCTTTTCCGCCTGCCCCCGGTTGGGCTAGCAGGGGGCCCATGCCCATCCTCGCCCTCGTCCGTCATGGTCAGTCTCTCTGGAACCACGAGAACCGCTTCACCGGCTTCGTGGACGTGCCCCTCACCGAGCAGGGCCGCAACGAAGCCCGCAAGGCCGCTGACGCCCTCAAGGGCCTGAAGTTCGACGTCGCCTACACCTCCGCCCTCAGCCGCGCGCAGCAGACGCTGGCCATCCTGCTGGAGACGCTGGGGCAGAACCCGCCCGTCATCCGCGACGCGGCCCTCAACGAGCGCCACTACGGCGACCTGCAGGGCCTCAACAAGGCGGACGCCGCCAAGGAGTTCGGCGAGAAGCAGGTCCACATCTGGCGCCGCTCCTTCGACATCCCGCCCCCCAACGGCGAGTCCCTGGAGATGACCGCGAAGCGCGTGCTGCCCTTCTACGACCGCGCCATCGCGGGCGACCTGCGCCAGGGCAAGAACGTGCTCGTCGTGGCGCACGGCAACTCCAACCGCTCGCTGGTGATGCGCCTGGACAAGCTGTCCGGTGAGACCGTGGTGGGCCTGGAGCTCGCCACCGGCGTGCCGCTCGTCTACGAGATTGGCGCCGAAGGCCAGGTCGTCTCCAAGCGCGGCTGAGGCGCCCTGACGCCTCGCGGCGAGCAGGGCCCGCCAGGGCGTCCGGGGACTGTTCGGGAGGGGGGCTTGAATGAGCGCCCCTCTGTCCCGTCAGATGGGACGAAGCAAGAACACCCCCAAGGATGCACACCATGAAGGCCCTGACCCTCGCCGTCGTCCTGCTCTCCTCCGCCGCCTCGCTGGCCCAGACGGCCCCGCGCGCGGAGGAGTCGGTCAACGTCAACGCCGCCGGCACCTCCGAGTTCCGCCGCGCACCGCCCCCGGGCCACGGCACGCCCCGC
>NZ_RAVW01000781.1 GCF_003611585.1 Corallococcus exercitus
GTGGACTCGGGGGGCGTGGGGCTTCGCAATGCCACGGAGCGCCTGCGGCTGCTCTGCGGCACTGGCGCGTCCCTCCGGTTGGATCAGTCACAGGCCACGGTCACGACGGCCCGCGTGCACATTCCCCTGGAGGCGGCGGCATGAAGGTCCTCATCGCCGACGACGAGCGGCTCGCGCGCGCGGAGCTGCGCCGCCTGCTGACGGCCTTCCCCGAGGTGGAGGTGGTGGGCGAGGCCACCCATGTGGACGAGACGTGCGAGCGGGTGGAGGCGCTCGCGCCGGACCTGCTCCTGCTCGACATCCAGATGCCGGGCGGCACGGGCTTCGACGTGCTCGACCGGCTGGAAGCCCCGCCGGACGTGGTCTTCACCACCGCGCATGACGCCCACGCGCTGAGGGCCTTCCAGGTGAACGCGCTCGACTACCTGCTCAAGCCCATCGAGGCCGCGCGGCTCGCGGAGGCGCTGGAGCGCGTACGGCAGCGGGGGCGGGTGCAGCGCGCGGCTGGTGCGCCGGTGACGCCCCTGGAGCGCGTGTTCGTGCGGGACGGCGAGCGCTGCTGGCTGGTGACCCTGTCGCAGGTGCCGCTCTTCAGCTCCGAGGGCAACTACGCCCGGCTGCACCTGCCAGACGCGGAGCCGCTCCTGGCCCGCTCACTCAACCACCTGGAGGAGCGGTTGGACCCGGTGCGATTCTTCCGCGCGAGCCGCCAGCACCTCATCAACCTCGACTTCGTGGAGGCGTTGGAGCCGGGTCCAGGCGGCACACTCATCGCCCGGCTCCGGGGAGGCCGGGAAGTGGAGATGTCCCGCCGCCAGTCCCAGCGCTTCCGGGAGCGGCTGAGCCCGTGAGGGTGGCCGGGGCTACGGCTTGACCTGACAGGCCTTGAGGCCCGTGTTGCTGACGCCGTTGCAGGCGTAGCCCTCCCGGCAGTCGGCCTGGGAATCACAGACGCGCGAGCACATCAGCGTGTCGAGCTGGCGCGTGCACAGCGTGTCGCCCGGGCAGCCGCCGCCCTCCCCTTCCGCGGTGCAGGCCTGCGCGCAGAAGGTGCCGGGGAAGTCCCTGCGACAGGTGAAGCCGGAGTCACAGCCGTCCTCACCACAGGTCGCCCCCACGCCGCCGCTGCTTTCACAGGCCAGGAGGGGGAGGACCGCCAGCAGGGGGAGCAGCATTCGGCTCAGTCGCATGGGAGATCCTTCCAATCACATGCGGGGCCGGCCCCCGCGCGGCCCAGCATGGACAGCTCCGGGACGGCACGTCCAGTGGCGTGTCTGCCCTTCCGTCCGGCCGCGAGCAGCGCGGCTTCAGACTCGACTTTCGCTCTTTTGGAGCGAGGGGGCGAGCGCTGCGGTCTACGCCGCGCGCTCCTGGGGGTGCGTGGCGCGGGAGGCGGCGCGTAAGTTGGCGCGAAGTCGACGCGGCGAGTGCCAGCGG
>NZ_RAVW01000782.1 GCF_003611585.1 Corallococcus exercitus
GTACGCGAGGGGCGCCCGCCCTCCCCCGAGCGACCCGGACGAGCGGGCTCCGCGTCCTCGCGTACACCGCCGCGCGACGGACGAAGAGCGGTCTCCGGCGCGGCGAAGCCCTCGTCGTCATCCTCGCCACGAACGCCCCGGCCTTCGCGCGCGGGGGGCGGAGGCACGGGCTTGAGGCCGTCCACGCGGGTCTCCTCGACGAGGTCCTCGTCGGGAACCGGAGGCGGCGTCATCCGCGTCTCCAAGCCCGTGAGCTCGGCGGCGCGCAGGGCCGCGCCCGTGGTGGGCGCGACTCGCGTCTGGTTGCCCCAGGACTTGCGCCCGGAGCCACCCGAGGACGAACGGGCCGCCTCCGCGGCGTCCCGTTGCACGGCGGGCGGCACCTGGGTCTGCTCGGTGCGGACCTCCTCCGTCTCGTCCAGGTCGTCGTCGAGCGGTGCGACCCGGGTCTCGTCGACCCGCTCCGGCTCGTCGTTCCTGCGGTGCCCCTTGGCCATGTGCGCGACCTCTCGCGTCAGACCATAGCGCTTCGTCCGGCCGCCGGGGATGGGCCGTGCGCGTCAGTCAACAGGCCAGTCCGGGCACACAATTTCGATGGAGCCCCCCATCCACGACGCATAGGCCGCGTCGTCCGCGACGGTGTACGGCTTTCCGTACGTCCGCTCGAAGTACTCCGCCCAGTGCGGCTGCGAGCCATCCAGATCCGTGAAGCCGTACTCGCGGGCCAGCGTCCACGACGCGACAACGCGCCCTGCCCTGCGGTGGACGTTCGGATCCGCCGCGAGCGCCGCCACCGCGCGGCCCACGTACGACGGCGTCTCCGACGCGATGAAGTCCGGGACCTTCTTCACCGCGTCGCGCCAGTTCGCCTCCTTCACCCCGAAGCCATTCAGCATCTCCTCCGAGCGAAGGAACCCCGGCGTCACCGCCAGCGCCGTGATGTTCGTGCGGCGCAAGTCGCGCGACATCGCGAAGGCCAGCCGGATCACCGCCATCTTCGTCACGTCGTATGAAACGCCGCCCCGGTACCCGAACGAGTCCCCATCCGTCACCTCCACGATGAGCCCCCGGTCGCGCTCCAGCATCAACGGCACCGCGTAGCGGCTCGTGACGATGTGCGTGTACACGGCCCGGTCGAACATGAGCCGCGCCTTCGCGGGTGACTGCTTCCAGAACGGCAGCCCCAGCTCGTGCAGCGTCTCCCCGCCCCAGATGTCGTTGACCAGCACGTCCAGCTTCCCGGCCTCCGTGCGGATGCGCTGGCAGAGCGCCTCCACCTCCGCCTCCACGGTGTGGTCCACCCGCACCGCGATGCCTCTCCCGCCCAGCGCCGTCACCTGCTCCGCCGTCTCCTCGATCGTCTCCGGCCGCGAGTCCCCGCTCGCAAGCCCACCCCGCACGCTGCGCCCGGTGCAGTACACCGTGG
>NZ_RAVW01000783.1 GCF_003611585.1 Corallococcus exercitus
GGCGAGGAGACAGGCGGATAGCAGGGGAGCGCGGTTCATGTCCCCGGGTCTAGTCCATCACGCCGGGAGGACAGGCAGGGCGCGCGGGCCCTCTGTGCAGGAGCCGTCACGCGGGGCCAGGTCAGGATTGCGTGCTTGCGTCGTCTGGGGACTTCGGTTACTCCTCCGACACCGGAAAGCGGTTCTGCGCGATTAGCTCAGCTGGATAGAGCGTTGGCCTCCGGAGCCAAAGGCCGCAGGTTCGAATCCTGCATCGCGCGCAGATGTAAGGGCCCGGAATCACTGGGGAAATCCCAGGGATTCCGGGCCTTTGCTTTTGGTGCTGGAGGAGGTGCCTCGGTGGACACGGTCATCTTCGCCTGCGTGCACAACGCGGGGCGCTCGCAGATGGCGGCGGCCTTCTTCAACCTCCTGGCGGACCCTTCGAAGGCCCGCGCGGTCTCCGCCGGCACGCAGCCCGGAACGCGCGTCCACCCGGAGGTGCAGGCCGCCATGGCGGAGGTGGGCATCGACCTGTCGGATGCCCGGCCCCAGCGCCTCACGGAGGAGCTTGCCCAGGGTGCCCGGTGGCTCATCACCATGGGCTGCGGCGATGCGTGTCCCTACGTGCCCGGGCTGAAGCGCGATGACTGGCCCCTGGAGGACCCCAAGGGCAAGCCCGTGGAGCGCGTGCGCGAAATCCGCGACGACGTGCGCGCTCGCGTCCTGGCGCTGCTGAACCGGGAAGGCTGGAGCCGGTAGCGCGGCCCGCTCAGACGCCCGTCACCTGGCGGATGAACGCGAGCATCCGCGAGCATGTCGTGTCCAGGTCCATGTGCGCCTCGGCCATGCGGCGGGCCTCCTGGCCCATGGCCTCCAGCGTGTCCGGATGCTGCACCAGCGTGTCCAGCGTGTTCGCCAGCGCCCCGTAGTCCCCCACCGGCACGATGCGCCCGTCCACGCCGTCGCGCACCAGCTCACCCACGCCGCCCGCGGGCGTGGACACCACCGCCAGGCCCGCGGCCTTCGCCTCCGCGATGGCCCACGACGACATGTCCGCCATCGTCGGCAGCACGAAGAGGTCCGCCGCCTGCGCCAGGCCGATGAGCTCCGGCGAGTTCGGCTGCACGCCCACGTGCACGCGCACGCCCGGCGGCGCCTCGATGCGCTCGGACGTCACCAGGTCCAGCTGCCAGTCCTTGCGCCGCGTCTCCCGCGCCCAGCGCAGGAGCAGCTTGCCGCCCTTGCGCCCCAGGTCGCCGCCCACGAAGAGCAGCCGCACCACGCCGTCGCGCGGCTTCTTCTCCGGCGCGGGCCGCCACAGCGCCGTGTCCACGCTGGGCCACACGACGTGCACGCTCGCGTCGGGCACGCCGTACTCCTCCACCAGCGAGCGCTTGGTGAACTCCGAGAAGGACAGCATCCCCTTCGCGAT
>NZ_RAVW01000784.1 GCF_003611585.1 Corallococcus exercitus
GGCCAGCTCGAAGGTGGCCTCGTCCATGCCGAAGCTCAGCGGCGTGGCGGCCGTGGAGGTGATCTCGCCGTGGTAGTGGTGCCGGATGGCGCGCTCGATGGAGGACGCGGTCGCCACCACCACCTGGAGCTTCTGGCCGGAGTGGAAGGCCAGCTCCTGGAGGGACTCCACGTTGGTCGGATCCGACGTGGCCACGGTGAGCGTCTTGGTGCCGGGCTCGTAGGCGATGGGGAAGACGGTGTAGCGCTCGGCGATGTCCACGCGCAGCACCTGGAGGGCGGACGGGACGGGGAGGTGCTTGTCCAGGTCCACCGTGGGGATGGCCAGCTGCCGCGACAGGGCGTGCACCATGGAGCTTTCGTCCACGACGCCCATCTGCACCAGCGTGAGGCCCAGCCGGCCGCCCCACTTGCGCTGCTCGGCGAGCGCGCTGCGGAGCTGGGTTTCGGTGAGCAGGCCGGCGTCCATCAGGATTTCCCCCAGCCGCCGCTTGCGGTTGGGGCCCGGGCCGGGGGGAACAGAAGGGGGAGCAGTCACGGCCGGGCAGCATAGCAGCGACGGACCGTCCCCTGGCTTTCGGTGGGTCACAAACAGGCCAGGGGCGCGGGGATGGGTTAGCCTGGGCCCCATGGTGCGAAGCCGAAGCCTCCTTTTCGCGGCAGTCCTCGTCGCCTTCACCGCCGGTTGCGCCTCGCAGCGTCTGTCCGGCGCGGACCTGGACCGGGTCCAGCGGCCCGCCTTCATCTCCCGCATCGAGGACGGCGCGGGGCCCAAGAGCCGGGTGTTCCAGGAGGACAGCGCGTATTCGGACAAGCTCAAGAAGCTGGAGCCCAAGGAGGCGGACCGCCGGCTCACGGTGAAGCTGCAGCAGGCCGTGACGCGCTTCGAGCTCTCTGAACGCCTGCGCGTCACCACCCTGTCGCGCCTGCCGGAGGAGGCCCCGTGGACGGACACGGTGGACCCGGCCCGCGTGGCCTCCGCGCTGGAGAGCTTCCTCGTGGAGGAGGTGCCCGCCAACGCGCCGGACTACGACCTGATGGCTCCGCTGGGCGCGGACACCGTCGTGGAGTTCGTCATCCAGGACTTCGGCATGCGCAGCGAGGACGGCCACGCGGGGGCCTACCTCAAGGGTTACGGGCGCATGTTCCGGCTGGACGGGCGCTCGGAGCTGTGGCGTCGGCCGTTCGACCTGGACGCGGTGGAGCAGAAGGCGCCGCACCTGGATCCGTTCAAGGTCGGCAAGGAGCCGGAGCTGTTCCGCCTGGCCATGACGGAGCTGCTGGACAAGGTCGCGGACATGTTCGTGAAGGACCTGACGCCCGCGAACCGCAAGGGCTCGGCCCCCACGGGCAGCACGACTCCGGACACCGTGCCCTCCGCCGTCACCCCGGCCCCCGCGCCGGCTCCCACGC
>NZ_RAVW01000785.1 GCF_003611585.1 Corallococcus exercitus
TCCTGGGGCTGTTCGCGCTGTCGGCGGTGGGCCTGGGGCTCTTCGTGTGGCGGGAGCGCCATGCGAAGGAGCCGCTCCTGGAGCCGTCGCTGTTCCGCCTGCGCGCGTTCACCGCGGGCAACGCGGCGGTGTTCACCATTGGCGCGGTGTTCCTGGCGTCCGTCACCTTCCTGCCGCTGTTCATGGTGAACGTGGTGGGGCTGTCCGCGACGCACTCCGGGCTGACGCTCACGCCGCTGACGCTGGGCGTGGTGGCGGGCAACGTGCTGTCCGGGCAGCTGGTGTCACGGCTGGGCCGCTACAAGGCGCTGATGGTGGGGGCGCTGCTGTTCCTCATGGGCGGCTTCGCGGTGATGGGCTTCACGCTGACGCCCGACTCCAGCCAGGCCGAGGTCACGGTGAAGATGGTGCTGGTGGGCCTGGGCCTGGGCCCGTCCATCCCGCTCTACACCGTGGCGGTGCAGAACTCCGTGCCGACCCAGCGCATTGGCGTGGCCACGTCCGCGACCACGTTCTTCCGGCAGCTGGGCATGACGGTGGGCGTGGCGCTGCTGGGCACCGTGTTCGCGGGCACGCTGGGCCGGGAGATGCAGGCGCGCACGCAGCAGGCCACGCGTGGACTGCCTCCGGACGTGCGACAGGAATTGCGTGCGTCCGCGCCAGGTGGCCCGGGCGGCGAAGGCGCACCGCAGGGCCAGCGGTTCCAGCCGGAGCAGGTGAAGGCGAAGCTGCGCGAGGGGTTCGAGGAGGAGCGGCGGCAGGCCCTGGCGGAAGGACCCGAGGCCCGCGCGCGCGTGGACGCGGACGAGGCCCGCGCGCTGTCCACCGTGGACCAGGTGGAGCGCGCGCTCAAGGAGTCCTTCACCCGCGCGACGATGGCGGTGTACCGCTGCGCCATCTTCATCGCGCTGGCGGCCCTGTTCGTCACACTGCTGCTTCCGGAGCTGCCGCTCCGGAAGGGCGGGCCGCGCAAGGCCCCGGCGGAGGCGTAGCGGCTTCCGCCCGGGCGCCCTACTTCTTCGCCGGCGGCGTCACGTCCGCCTCCGGCTCGGTGGGACGCGCGAGCGTGCCCGGCGCCTCCGCCAGCGCGTACGCCATCCACGTCACCGCCGCGGTGCTGCGCGACAGGTCCTGCGGATCCACCTTGTCCAGGGTGTCCGCCATGGAGTGGTGCACGTCGAAGTAGCGGCTGCTGTCCACGCGCACGCCCACGAAGGGCACGTGCGCGGGCTCCATGGGGCTCAGGTCCGCACCCGTCGAGTGCCCCACCAGGAACTGCGCCGCGCCCAGCCCCTCCAGCGGCGCCATCCACGGCCTGCCTCTTATACACATCTCCGAGCCCACGCGCCATGC
>NZ_RAVW01000786.1 GCF_003611585.1 Corallococcus exercitus
GTCCACGGGCTGCGCGAGCTTCGCCTGGAGCGCGGCCTGGTTGCGGGCCTGCGTGAGCGCGCCCTCCAGGTCCGGCTGATTGGGATTGAGCGCGCGCACCTGCGTCCACTGCGTGAGGGAGTCCGCCCAGCGGCCTTCGACGGAGTAGGCCCAGCCCAGCTCCCAGCGGCAGTCGGCGCGGGACGGCGCGGCCTGCACGCACGCGGACAGCTCCGCGATGGCGGTGCGGGAGTCCTTGGACTGGAGAGCGGCGACGCCCCGGGCGTAGTGCTCGTCCGGGTTGCCCACGGTGGCGAGGCCCGACGCGGCGGCCTTGCCGTGCATCGCGATGGCGGCGGCGCGCAGGGCGCCGACACTGGCCCCCACGGCGATGCGGCCGGCTTCGGAGAGGGAGTCTGTCTGGCTTTGCGCCGTGGCGCCGGTGCGGCCCGCATCGGAAGGAACGTCGGACCCGGGCGTCTGGCTTTGCGCCGTGGAGGGGGCGGTGCCCGTTGCCGGCACCGTGGCCGTCGTGGGCGTGGCAGGGGAGGGTGAAGCGGCCTGGGCAAGGCCCGCGGGCATCCGCATCGAGACCGTCGTGGCGCGGTCGCTGGGAGCCGTGCCGTTCGCGAAGGTCATACCGGCGGACGCATCACGCGGCGCGAAGCTCGCGGTCCTGACGACGCCCTCGGTGCTCGCGGCGGCGGAACGGTTCTTCGTGGCGGCCATCACGGACGCGAGGCCCGCTCCGTCAAGCTGTCGGGTGCCGGTCCTCGACGCATGCGAACCACCCATCGCGAACTGCACGGAGGCAAGGCCCGCCGCGTCCAGCTGCCGCGTGCCGGTCCGCGACGCATGCGCACCGTCCATCGCCGTTCGCACGGACGCCAGGCCTGCCGCGTCCAGTTGCCGCGTACTGACATGCGAATCCGTCATCGCGCTCCGCACGGACGCCAGGCCCGCCGCGTCCAGCTGCCGCGTGACCCCTGCATCCCCCATCGCCAGTCTCACGGACGCCAGGCCTGCCGCATCCAGCTGCCGCGTGCTGACATGCGAATCCGTCATCGCGCTCCGCACGGACGCCAGGCCCGCCGCGTCCAGCTGCCGCGTGACCCCTGCATCCCCCATCGCCAGTCTCACGGACGCGAGGCCCGCGGCCTCGAGCTGTCCGGCTCCCGCGTTCCGGATGACGGAGCGCACGGAGGCCGTGCCCGCTTCGGTGAGGCGGGTGGCGCTGGAGGACTCGGCTGTGGAGAAGTTGGGGACGGACGCGGCGGGCGCGGCGAGCGCCAGCATCAGCAGGACGGACGGGGGGGCCATGGCCCGCGCATCTTACGGGA
>NZ_RAVW01000787.1 GCF_003611585.1 Corallococcus exercitus
GAGACAGGGCGGGGGCTGTTGCGCGACTCGGTCTCCGCGCGCAGCCGGGCGTTCTCCGTCAGGGCCTGCGCCAGCTCCGAACGGGTCTGCTCCAGCTGGATGCTGGCGTTGCGCTCCACCTCGGCACGGGCCTTGGCCAGGTCGTTCGAACCCTTGTCGCCTTCCTTCTGCTCGAAGAGCTTGCGCTTGGTCTGCTTGAGCTGCTCCTTGACCTCCTGGAGCTGCGCGCGCTGCTCGTCCAGCTCCTTCTGCTTGCGCTGGACCTCCGATTCCGCCTTCGCGCGTGCCTTGCTCTCGGACTCCAGCTCGCCCCGGAACGACGGCGCGGAAGAGGAAGAAGAGAGCGAGGGACGGCCCGCGTTGGCACCAGCGCCGCTCTTGTCTCCGAAGAGCAGCAGGCCGAGCGTCACCGCGAACCCGACCGATACGAGGATGAGTGCAACCAGCAAGGGAACGACCTCCACAGAAGGATGCAAAAAGCGGGGCAGCCTACCGCTGGGACATGGCGCGTCAAGGCTTCACTGGCAGGCGACCCGGCGGGCCCCACCCACCGCGCCGGCCGGGCCGCGCCGTCCGCCTGTATTCCGGCTCCCCCATGAGCGCCGTCCTGGGGCACGCTCCCGTCCATGGCGCACCTGGAGCTGAAGCCGAAGCGGGACGTGTCGAGCTTCCGCAAGCTCGCCATCGGGAGCTGGACGACCGCGTATGACCCGACGGTCTACGGCACGCTGACGGTGCGCATGGACGCGGCGCTCGCCTGGCTGGACGCCTTCCACCAGCGCACCGGCGTGCGGCTCACCGCGACGCACCTGGTCCTCAAGGCCGTGGGTGAAGCGCTGCGCCGCTGCCCGGACGCGAACGCGCTCTTGCGCTACCAGCGCATCTACCTGCGCCAGCGCATCACCGTGTGCGCGGTGCTCCCCGGCGCGGATCAGCAGGGCCTCACGCCCGTGCGCATCGAGGACGTGGACCGGAAGTCCGTGCACGAGCTGGCGCTGGAGGTGGAAACCACCGCGGCGCGCGTGCGCGAGGGCCGCGACCCGCAGGTGGAGCAGGGCCGGCGCCTCCTGGAGCGCGTGCCGCACCTGCTGCTGCACCGCTTCACCGGGCTGGTGTCGTTCCTCACGTACACGCTGAACGTGGATCCATCGTGGCTCGGGCTGCCGAGGGATCCGTTCGGCTCGGCGGTGGTGGTGGACGTGGGCGCGCTGGGACTGGACACGGCGTACCTGCCGCTGGCGCCCTTCACCCGCGTGCCCGTCTTCCTCGCGCCCGGCGCGGTGCGGGAGGTGGCGGTGGTGGAGGAGGGG
>NZ_RAVW01000788.1 GCF_003611585.1 Corallococcus exercitus
GACCCAGCTTCAGCCCCGGCCCACGCGGACCTGGGCCCCGACGCGCACGCCGTCCGACGAGGAGGTCTACAGCCCCGGCTGCACGACCCGTGGCTGCGGGCCGGCGTCGCACGTGGAGGCGCCCTCACCGCCGACCGTCCACGACGAACACCTGCTCCGGCTGCCCCCCACGGACCGGGTGCCGTCGTCCGGGCGCCGGTGGAACAACGCCGCGAGCACGGAGGCCGAGCCCATCAACGAGGCCTCGGGGCCCGGAGCAGGGCGGGGCTCCTCGGGCGTCGTCGTGTACTGAAGGCTTCAGGGCGCGCGGTTGCCGTGGGTGGGAACTTTCTTGCCCACCGCATGCCGAGGTGTGCGCGCCATCCGTCGTGAGGTGGACACGCGCAAGGCCGCGAGGGCCGGGCACGGCGGTTGCTCTGTCGCGTCCGCATGGGACGAGGCGTGTGGGTGGGCGCGTTGGTGAGCGCGCTGGTGTGGGGCGGGGCGGCTCAGGCCGCGAGCAAGGTCACGGCGACGAAGAAGATCCGGCCGGTGGTTCAGCTGTCGGACCGGGCGCTGTGGCGGGCGAAGTCCTGGGTGGGGATGACGACGCTGGCGAAGATGAGCTCGACGGTGACGGATGACTGCTCGGGCATGACGCGACTGGCGTTCCAGCAGCGGCGGTTGGACCTGCTGCCGGACGACGTGCTGCCGGAGGAGAACGGCGTCACGGCCATCCACCGCAAGGCGCGCGCGCTGGGCATGCTGTCGGACACGCCGACGCCGGGCGCGCTGGTGTTCTTCAAGAACACGTTCGACCGCAACCGCGACGGCCTCATCAACGACGGCCTCACGCACATCGGCATCGTGGAGCGGGTGGGCGCGGACGGCACGGTGACGTTCGTGCACAAGTCGGGCGGGCTGGTGAAGCGCTCGCGCTTCAACCTGCTGCAGCCGGAGGCGGGCAAGGACGCGAAGGGGCACGTGCTCAACGACTGGCTGCGCCGCAAGGGCAAGAAGACGCGCGCCTACCTGGCGGGGGAGCTGGTGGCGGGCTTCGCCTCCGTGGACGAGCGCTGGCGCTCTCCCGAGCCGACGCGCATGGCGTCCGCGAAGCTCACCATGAAGGGTGACGCCCGGACGGCTCAGCGCTAGACACGGCCGGAGATGTCCACCGTCGAAGGCCCCCCCGGGGCCCTGAATCCCGAACCCGCCGAGCCCGTCCGGCCATCGCCGCCGACACCGGAGGTGCCGCCGACGCCGGAGGTGCCGCGCGGAAGACGGCGGTGGGCGCGCTGGGGGCTGGGGGGCGTGTTGGTGG
>NZ_RAVW01000789.1 GCF_003611585.1 Corallococcus exercitus
CTGAGGCATCCCCTCATCTGAATCAGATGAGACCAAAGGCTTCGCGGAACACGGCGTGCTCGCGTACCAGTTGACCAAACCGCTCCACCAGGGGACGCAGTCGCTCATCGCTCATGCGTGGCATGGCCATAAAGTAGTAGGCGCCTTGGGTGAAGAGCGAGTGCGTTCGCTTCTTCGCGGTGTTCACTTTCAAGTGCTTGTCGTAGCCGAGCGCCTCGCCTGCGGCGCCCAGTAGTGTCAGCAGCACCTGCGCCAGCGCGGAGATGAGCAGCAGCCGGTCTCTGCGCTCCGGTGTCTTCACCCGCACCTGCTTCAGGCCCATGCCGAACTTCAGGTCCTTCACGTCCCGAAACGTCTCTTCGATGGTGAAGCGGCGGCCATATGCGTCCATCACCTCCTGAGCAGGCGCCTGGTCGAAACTGGTGGCCAGGCACCAGGACTCCTTCATTCCCTTCCTCTTCACGCACACCACCGCCCCGACCTGCGCCCCTGCCGCGGTGACACGCGCGCCCCGCAGCAGCTTCGCCCGGCCCCCTTCCGGGACCCACTCGGCGGCAGGCTTCGTCTCTGCTTGCTCGGAGGTGACGAGCACATCCGAGCGGAAGCGCACCACGTACTCGAAGTCGAGTTGCTTCAAGAGCGCGTAGAATTTCGCATCCGCGAAGCCCCGGTCCGCCAGCACCGTCACCTGCACGTGGGAGGGAATCAACTCCCGCAGCCGTTGGAGCACCAGGTCCTCGGTGAGCTGCCGGTTACCAGCCGAGGCCGATTTCACCAACGTCATCCACACCAGCGGCGTCGCGCGTCCATGGCGAGTGACGAGGCTTGCCACCAGCGACTCCTGGTCGTCCGTCTCGAAGTCCGTCCAGTCCAGCGCGATGACGGCCTCGGTGCGCTCGGCTAGCACGAAGGGCACCCAAGCCCCGAAGAGCTTCCAGACGTCCATGCCCCCATTGGACAGCAGTCGGTCCACCTGCTTCACGGCATGCTTGGAGGTGACGTCCTCGCCCCGCGCCCACGCCATGGCCTTGCCAATGGCCGCCACGGACAGGCTGGTGGCCTGCACCGCGCCCAGCGTCGCGTGCGACAGGGAGAGGATTCGTTTGACGTGCAGGTCGTCCTCGAACACCTCCGTCAAGAACGACCGCACCTGCTCTTCGTCGATGGCCACCTTGCGCGTCATGGTGGCCTGCTTCTCTGCCCGGGTGCCAGTGCCGTCGCACGCAGCGACCGGGCGAACGCACGCTGATCAACTCGCTATATGAGGGGATCCCTCAGGT
>NZ_RAVW01000078.1 GCF_003611585.1 Corallococcus exercitus
GCGCCCCGACGCCCGCGCCGGACGCCCCCTTCGCCGCGCCCGTCTCCGCGCTGGAGCAGCGCATCGCCGAGGTCTGGGCGCGTGTGCTCGACGTGCCGCGCGTGGGCCTGCACGCGCACTTCTTCGAGGACCTGGGCGGAGGCTCGCTCCTGGTGGTGAAGGCCAGCACGCAGCTGCGCGAGGCCCTGGGCCGGGACGTCCCCGTCACCCACCTCTTCGAGCACCCCACCGTCGCGAAGCTCGCCGCGAGGCTGGAGCGCGACGTGCCTCCGCCCCCCGGCCCCACGGCCGCGCCCCAGGCACCGCGTGAAGGTCCTGGAGGGAACTCCGGCGACATCGCCATCATCGGCATGGCGGGACGCTTCCCGGGCGCTCCGGACGTGCACGCCTTCTGGCGCAACCTGCGCGACGGCGTGGAGTCCATCACCCGCTTCTCGCACGAGGAACTGGAGCCGTCGCCGCTGTTCCCGGACGCGCTGAGGAGTCACCCCGACTTCGTCCCCGCCGGCGGCGTGCTGGAGGACGCGGACACGTTCGACGCGGCCTTCTTCGGCCTGTCCCCGCGCGAGGCGCAGTGGATGGATCCGCAGCAGCGCCTGTTCCTCCAGTGCGCGTGGAACGCCCTGGAGGACGCGGGCTACGACGCGGAGCGCATCGCCGCGCCCGTCTCGCTGTACGCGGGCGCGGGCAGCTCCAGCGTGCACCTGCTGTCGCTGCTGGGTCAGACGCGCAAGGACCCGGCCTCGCTGTTCGAGGCGCTGGGGACGACCAGCGGCGAGAACGTGGCCACCAAGACGGCCTACAAGCTGAAGCTCGGCGGCGAGAGCCTCAACGTCTACACGGCCTGCTCCACCGGGCTCGTCACGGTGCACCTGGCCTGCCAGTCCCTGCGCACCGGGCAGTCGGACCTGGCGCTGGCGGGCGCGGTGAAGGTGTCGCTGCCGCAGCGCACGGGCTACCTCTTCCAGGAGGGGATGATCCTCTCCCCGGACGGCCACTGCCGCGCGTTCGACGCGAAGGCGCGGGGCACCGTGCTGGGCAGCGGCCTGGGCGTCGTCGTGCTCAAGCGGCTCTCCGACGCCGTGCGCGACGGGGACCGGGTGTACGCGGTCATCAAGGGCTCCGCGCTCAACAACGACGCAGCGGCGAAGGTCAGCTACACCGCGCCCAGCATCCAGGGGCAGAGCGAGGTCATCGCGCGGGCGCTCGCGGCGTCGGGCGTGGACGCGGACAGCGTGGAGTACGTGGAGGCGCACGGCACCGGGACCGCGCTGGGCGACCCCATCGAGGTGGCCGCCCTCACGCGCGCCTACCGCGCGCACACGCAGCGCACGGGGTACTGCGCGCTGGGCTCGGTGAAGACGAACATCGGGCACCTGGACACGGCGGCGGGTATCGCGGGCCTCATCAAGGCCGTGCTCGCGCTGCATCACGGCGAGCTGCCGCCCAGCCTCCACTTCCAGCAGCCCAACCCGGAGATCGACTTCGCGCGCAGCCCCTTCTTCGTGAACACCGCCCTGCGGCCGTGGGAGCGCAACGGACGGCCCCGCCGGGCCGCCGTCAGCTCGTTCGGCATCGGAGGCACCAACGCGCACGTCGTGCTGGAGGAGGCGCCTTCGCAGCAGCCTGCCAACGGCACCCACCGTTCGCGGCAGCTCGTCACGCTGTCCGCCCGCACGCCCGGCGCGCTGGAGACGGTGGCGCGAGAGCTGGCAGACCACGTGGAGGTCCGCGCGAACGTGGACCTGGCGGACGTGGCCTTCACGCGCAACGCGGGCCGCAAGGGCTTCGAGGTGCGCCGCACGGTCGTCGCGGAGGACGTCACCGGACTCGTGGAGGCCCTGCGCAAGCCGGGCCCCACGTTCACCGTGAGCGACGTGGACGCCCCGCCCGCGCACCGCGTGGCCTTCCTCTTCCCGGGTCAGGGCGCCCAGGCCGTGCGCATGGCGCGCGAGCTGTTCGACGCCGAGCCGCGCTTCCGCGACGCGCTGGAGTCCTGCCTCGCGCTGCTCCCTTCCGTGGGATTGACGCAGGACCTGCGGTCCGTGCTGTTCCCCGCCGCCGGTGAAGAGGCCCGCGCGCAGGCGGCCCTCTCCGAGCCCCGCTACGCCCTGCCCGCACTGCTGGCCGTGGAGGTGGCGCTGGCGCGCTGGTGGATGGCGCTGGGGTTCAAGCCCGGCGCGCTGCTGGGGCACAGCTTCGGCGAGTACGCGGCGGCGCACCTGGCCGGGGTGATGTCGCTGGAGGACGCGCTCCGGCTCGCGGTGGTTCGCGGCGAGCTGATGACGCGGCTGCCTCCGGGCGGAATGCTCGCGGTGGGGCTGTCCCCGGAGGACGTGGCGCCGCTGCTCCCCGCCGCGCTGGAGGTGGCCGCGCACAACGGCGCGGACCGGTGCACGGTGTCCGGGCCGCTGGAGCCGCTGGCCGCGCTGGAGCGGACGCTCGCGGGCCGGAAGGTCGGCGTGATGCGCCTCGCCGCGTCGCATGCGTTCCACTCGCGCGCCGTGGAGCCGCTGATGCCCGAGCTGGAGCGGGCCGTGTCGGCCATCCCGCTGAAGGCCCCTGCCCTGCCCTACGTGTCCAGCCTCTCCGGGACGTGGATCCTCCCGGAGGAGGCCACGTCGCCGCGCTACTGGGCACGGCAGATGCGCGAGCCGGTGCGCTTCGCCACGGGCCTGGACACGCTGCTGCACTCAGGCCACGGGCTGCTCATCGAGGCCGGTCCGGATCAGGGCCTCACGGCGCTCGCGAAGCTGAAGCTGCGCGCGGTGCAGGACACCGTGGCCGTGCCGTCGCTGCGCCGCTCGGGCACGTCCACGTCCGACCTCCAGACGCTGCTGGAGTCCATGGGCACGCTGTGGCGGATGGGCGCGAAGGTGGACTGGGACGTGCTGCACGCCCACGGCCCGCGCCGTCGTATTTCGCTGCCGGGCTACCCGTTCGAGGCCGCGCGCGTCCGCGTGGACGTCCGGCCCGCGCTGCCCCTGCCGGAAGCGCCGGCCGTGGCGGTGGCGCCCGCGATGGCACAGGCGCCCGTGGTGCCCCCGGTGCCCGTGGCGCTGTCCGCGCCGTCCAACCTCAGTGACATCGAGCTGAAGCTGACGGAGCTGTGGCGCGAGCGGCTGGGCCTCACGGACATCGGCCTGGACGACAACTTCCTCGACCTGGGCGGAAACTCGCTGATGGCGGCGCAGCTGCTCACGCGGCTGCGCGAGACGTTCCGCACGCAGGTGCCGCTGAGCGACCTGTTCGAGGCCCCGACCATCGCGGGCCTCGCCGAGCGCATCGAGGCCCGGCTCCTGGCGGAGGGACGCTCCGTCACGGAGGAGGCACAAGGCCCGGGGACGGCCATCCAGCCCTGGCCCCGCACGGGCGAGCTGCCCCTGTCCTACGTGCAGGAGCGCGTCTGGGAGATGGAGGCGCGCGAGCCGGGCAGCTCGCTGTTCAACGAGCCGCTGGCGGTCCGCATCTCCGGAGCGCTGCGGCCGGACCTGCTGGAGCGCGGCGTCAACGAGGTCATCCGCCGCCACGAATCGCTGCGCACGGTCTTCGTCCAGGAGGACGGCCGGGGCGTGCCGCGCCTGCTGCCGGAGGTGCGCGTGTCGCTGCCGGTGGTGGACCTGCGCGGTTTCGCCGGGGACCGCGAGGCGGAGGCCCTGCGGCTCGCACGCATCGAGCCCGCGGCGCCGTTCGCGCTGGACCGGGGCCCGCTCGTGCGCGTGCGCCTGCTGCGGCTGGCGGACACGGAGCACGTGCTGCTCGTGACCATCCACCACATCGTCGCGGACACGCTGTCGCTGGTGAACCTCATCCGCGAGGCCGTGGCGCTCTACACCGGCTTCGTGCACGGCGTGCCCGTGCCGCTGCCGGAGCTGTCCATCCAGTACCTCGACTTCGCGCTCTGGCAGCGGCAGGCGCTGGCCGACGGCACGCTCGCGGATCAGCAGGCGTACTGGCGGATGAAGCTGGCCGGACGTCCGGGGGCGCTGCCCCTGCCGCTGGACCGGCCTCGCGTCCCGGGTGCGAAGCGGCGGGGCGCGCGGCACTCGTTCGCCTTCCCGCCGGAGCTGGGCGTCGCGCTGAACGCGTTCAGCCAGCGCGAAGGGCTCACCGCGTACATGACGCTGCTCGCCGGCTTCACGGCGCTCCTGGCCCGGTGCTCGGGACAGGAGGACATCGTCGTGGGCACGTCCATCGGCAACCGGACGCGCCCGGAGCTGGAGCCGCAGATCGGCTACGTGGCGCACGCGCTGGCGCTGCGCACGAACGTGGACGGCGACCCGGACTTCCGCACGCTGGCTCTGCGCGTGCGGGACACGACGCTCGCGGCGTTCGCGAACCCGGATGTGCCCTATGAGCAGTTGCTGGGAGAGCTGGAGCCCGGCGAGGAAGCGTCGCTGGGCCGGCTCTTCGACGCCATCTTCCTCCTGCACGCGCAGGGGGTGTCCGCGCCCATCGTGGAGTTCCCCGGTCTGCGGCTGGGCTACTTCGACGTCACCGGTCTGCCCGCGCAGTACGGCACGTCGCTGGCGGACCTCACGCTGCTGATGCGGGAGGATGCCCACGGCTTCTCCGGGACGCTGGAGTACGCCGTCGACCTGTTCGACGCGGACACCATCGTGCGGCTGCTGTCCCAGCTGGAGGCGCTGCTCTCCGACGCCATCGCGTCGCCTCAGAAGCCGCTGTCGCGGCTGTCGCTGGACGTGATGCCCGCACGAGCCCGGAGCCCGGAGCCCCGTGTGGCGGACGCCGCGTCGGTGCCCGCGATGCTGGAGGCCCGCGCGGAGCAGACGCCGGACGCGGTGGCAGTGCGCCAGGACGGTGAGGTCCTGACGTGGCGGACGTTGCGCCAGAAGGCCCTGTCCCTCGCGGGACGGTTGAAGGCACACGGTGTGGGGCCGGGTGTCCCGGTCGCCGTGTGCGTGGATGCATCCCCCGAGCGTGCGGTCGCGCTGTGGGGTGTGCTCGCGGCGGGAGGCGCGTATGCGCTGGTGTCGCGCGATGGGCTCGGGGAGCTGTCGTCGCTGGGGAACGACGGAGCACCGCCCGTGCTCGTCACCTCCGGTGCGCTCCCGCTTCCTCCCGGAGTGACGGGCCCCGTCGTTCGACTCGATGGCGCGGATGCGGCCCGGGACCTGGCTTCGGGTGTACCGGCTCGCGTGGACGTGGAGGGCCTTGCGTGCCTCGCGCGTGAAGGGACGGGGGCCTCACGCCCCCGAGTGATGTTGAGCCACCGCAACCTCGTCCACCGTCTGGCCGCGCTGGATGCGCGCGTGGATGCGCGGCCCGGAGAGTCGTGGCTGAGCACGTCGGACGGCATCACCGACCCGGCGGACCTGGAGCTGCTCTGGGCCCTGTCCCGAGGGCTTCCGGTGGTGCTGCCGCCCCGGTCCATCCCCCAGCCCTCCGTGCGGCGGGAGGGCGCCGCGTCGAAGCGATCGCTGGACTTCAGCCTCTTCTACTTCGCCAACGACGCGGAGGCGTCAGGGCGGAAGAAATACCAGCTGCTCATCGACGGCGCGAAGTTCGCGGACACCCACGGCTTCAGCGCCATCTGGACGCCCGAGCGCCACTTCCATGACTTCGGAGGCCCCTACCCCAGCCCTACCGCGACCAGCGCCGCGCTCGCCATGGTCACCGACCGGGTGTCCCTGCGCGCGGGCAGCGTCGTCCTGCCGCTCCATGATCCGCTGAGGGTCGCGGAGGAGTGGTCCGTCATCGACAACCTCTCCAACGGCCGCGCGGGCGTGTCCTTCGCCACCGGCTGGAATGCGAACGACTTCGTCTTCGCACCTCAGAACTTCCACCAGCGTCCGGAGGCCGTGCGGCGCGGCGTGGAGGAGGTGCGCACGCTGTGGAAGGGCGGCACCGTGCGCCGCACGAACGGCGCGGGCGTGGAGGTGGACATCGCCATCCGGCCCCGCCCCGTGCAGGCGGAGCTGCCGCTGTGGATCACCGCCGCGTTCAACCCGGAGACGTTCCGGATGGCGGGCGAGCTGGGCGCGGGCCTGCTCACCAACGTGCTGGGCCTGGGCCAGGACTTCGTGGAGCTGGAGCGCAAGGTCGCCATCTACCGCGAGGCCCGACGCAAGGCGGGCCATCCCGGCCGGGGCCACGTCGTGCTCATGCTCCACACCTTCGTGTCCTCCAGCCGCGAGGACGTGAAGCACCAGGCGCGGGAGCCGCTGACGCGCTACTTCCGCAGCTCCGTGGAGCTGATCAACGGCCTTGTCGCCAGTCAGGGTCCGGGCTTCGACGTGCGCTCGCTCACGCCGCAGGACATGGAGGCCCTCCTGCAACAGGGTGTGTCGCGCTACCTCGATGCGGGCGGCCTCTTCGGCACCCCGGATTCGCTTCGCGCGCGCATCGACCAGCTGCGCCAGGCCGACGTGGACGAGGTGGCCTGCCTCATCGACTTCGGCATCGCCCCCGACATCACGATGGAAGGCCTGCGGCACCTGGACGTGCTGCGCCAGCAGAGCCAGGAACACGCCCTGCCCCGTCCGGTCCCCACGACCGTCGAAGGCGACAGCGCCGGGATGCTCGCGAACCTCCTGCGCACGAGCCCGCCGGCGCACCTGCGCGCCTCCGTCGCGGTCGCTAGGGCGCTCGCGGAGCTGCCGGACGCCGCCGCCGTGCTGGGGCCAGTTCGCACGCTGGTGCTGGACGACTCGGAGGGCCTGCCGTCGGACCTCGCCCGGACGCTCCAGCGCGCGACCTCCGCGCGGATCGTGTCTCCCGCGCCGTTGCTGCCGGAGCCGCACGAGACCACCGCGCCTGGAACACGCTTCGTGCTGGATGTCTCCGGCCGCCGCGCTCCGGTGGGCGTGGTGGGTGAACTGTTCCTGGGTGGTGACGCCGTGCCGCTCGGCTTCTGGAAGGCGCCGGAGCTGAACCAGTCACGCCTGCGCGTCTCCCCCGAGGGGACGGGCGCACGCGTCTACGGCACGGGCGCACGCGCCCGCTACCGCGCCGACAGCGAAGTGGAGCTGCTCACGCCCTCACGGCGTACGCCCGCGCAGCCACCCGGCCCGGGCACCCGGACCGTGTCCTCGCCGGACACCTCGAACCTCACGGCACATTCGGCGGCCTCCGCGCGAACCGCCGCGCGGACAGGCGCCGTGCCCCAACCGGACACCGCGGCCTCGAACCTCATGGCACGTTCGGATGCCGCCGCGAGGACGGGCGTCGTGCCCCAGCCTGGAGCCGCGACAGGCGCGCTCCCGATGGGAGCACCCACGCGCACGCAGCCTCGCGCGGCGACACCGGCCACGCCTGACGTCCAGGTCATCCAGCGCGTGCCCCGCACGGGGAACCTGCCGCTGTCCTTCGCGCAGCAGCGGCTGTGGTTCCTGGACCAGTACGAGCCCGGCAGCGCGCTCTACAACATCCCCTCCGCCATGCGCCTGGAGGGCACGCTGGACGTGTCCGCGCTGGGCCGCGCCTTCGCGGAGGTGATGCAGCGCCACGAAGCCCTGCACACCGTCTTCCGCGTCCAGGACGGCGACGCCATCCAGGTCATCGCCCCGTCCGCGAACGCCGCGCTGGAGGTCGAGGACCTGCGCGACTGGCCCGCCGCCGAGCGCGAAGCCGAAGCCCTGCTCCGCGCCCGGGAGGAGGCCCGCACCGCGTTCGACCTGTCGCGCGGTCCGCTCCTGCGCACGCGCCTGCTGCGCCTCGCGGACACCGAACACCTGCTGCTCGTGACGATGCACCACATCGTCTCCGACGGCTGGTCCATCGGCGTGCTCATCCGTGAGGTCGTCACGCTCTATGAGGCCTTCACCGCCGGCCGGCCCGCGACGCTGCCGGAGCTGCCCATCCAGTACGCCGACTACGCCGTGTGGCAGCGCGACTGGCTCCAGGGCGCGGTGCTGGACAAGCAGCTGGCGTACTGGCGCAAGCAGTTGGAAGGCGCGCCGCCCGCGCTGGAATTGCTCACCGACCATCCGCGCACCGCGGACACGTCCAACCCCGGCGCCACGCACCGGGTGGTGTTCCCGCACGCGCTGATGCAGGGCCTGCGCGCCCTGTGCCGCCGCGAGAAGGGCACCCTCTTCATGGGCCTGCTCGCGGGCCTCCAGGCGCTCCTGTCCCGCTACACCGGCCAGGACGACCTCAGCGTGGGCGCGCCCATCGCCGGCCGCAACCAGCCGCAGACCGAAGGGCTCATCGGCTTCTTCGTCAACACGCTGGTGCTGCGCACGCAGCTCGACGGCGACCCGACCTTCGTGGAGCTGCTGCGCCGCGTGAAGGGCGTGACGCTGGGCGCCTACGCGCACCAGGACGTGCCCTTCGAGAAGCTGGTGGAGGTCCTGCAACCGTCACGGCAGGGCGGCCAGACGCCCTTCTTCCAGGTAACGCTGGTGCTGCTCAACACGCCGATGCCGGAGCTCACCGGCCCGGGCCTCACCTTCCGCCCGGTGGACGTGGACAGCGGCACGTCCAAGTTCGACTTCACCCTCGTGTTCACGGAGACGCCGCGCGGTCTCCAGACCGCCTTCGAGTACCGCAGCGACCTCTTCGAGCCCGCCACCGCGAAGCGGATGATGGAGCACCTCCAGGTCCTCCTGGAGGACGCGGTCGCGCACCCGGAGCGCCGCCTGTCCCAGCTGGAGCTGCTCACCGCCGCCGAGCGCCAGCGGATCCTCGTGGACTGGAGCACCACGCCGTTCGACGGTCCGCCCGAGCCCCTGGTGCATGACTCCTTCGAGGCCCAGGCCCGCCGCACACCCGGCGCGGTGGCAGCCCTCTTCGAAGGCCAGGCCCTCACGTACGCGGAGCTGGACCGCCGCTCCAACCAGCTCGCGTGGCACCTGCGTGAGCGCGGCGTGCGTCCGGGAGACCGGCTCGCGCTGTGCCTGGAGCGCTCGCTGGAGATGGTGGTGAGCGTGCTGGCCGTGCTCAAGGCGGGCGCGGCCTTCGTCCCCATGGATCCGGCCTACCCCGCTGAACGCCTCGCCTTCATGCTGGAGGACGCGGGCGCGAACCTCGTCGTCACGCAGGGGCGGCTCGTCTCGCTCCTCCCCGCGACCGGCGCGCACGTGGTGTGCGTGGACACGGAGCAGGCCACCTTCGACCGGCTGCCGCCGCAAGCCCCGCCGCGCGCGGTGTGGCCGGACTCGCTCGCCTACATCATCTACACGTCCGGCAGCACGGGGCGTCCCAAGGGCATCGCGGTGGCGCACCGCACGCTGTCCTGGGTGGTGGCTTGGACGCGTCAGCGCTCGCCCAAGGTGGACGCCATCACGTTGCAGTTCGCGTCGCTCAACTTCGACATCTCGTACCAGGAGATGTTCACGTCCTGGTCCGTGGGCAGCTCCGTCGTGATTCCCACGTCGGAGACGCGGCAGGACATGCCCGCGCTGCTCGCGTTCATGGCCCGCCACGGCGTGGAGCGGCTGTTCCTGCCGTTCATCGCGCTCCAGAGCATGGCGGATGCCGTGGCCCACGGCGCGCCCGTGCCGGAGCGGCTGGTGGAGGTCGTCACGGCCGGCGAGCAACTCCAGGTGACGCCCGCGCTCGTGGCCCTCTTCGAGCGGCTGCCACACAGCATCCTGGAGAACCAGTACGGTCCCTCCGAGGCACACGTCGTCAGCGCCTACCGCCTGCGCGGTCCGCCGCGCTCGTGGGAGCGGCTGCCCCCGGTGGGCATGCCCGTGCCCGCCACGCGGCTCTACATCGTGGACCCCACCGGCCGCCCCTGCCCCATCGGCGTGCCCGGAGAGGTGATGGTCGGCGGCGGACAGGTGGCGCTCGGCTACCACGCGCGTCCGGAGCTCACCGCGGAGAAGTTCGTCCCCGACCATCTCTCCGGTGAAGCGGGCGCGCGGCTGTACCGCACGGGAGACCGGGCCCGCTGGCGCGCGGACGGCGCCATCGAGTTCTTCGGCCGGCTCGACGGCCAGGTGAAGGTGCGCGGCTTCCGCATCGAGCTGGGTGAAGTGGAAGCCGCCCTGCGCGACGCCCCGGGCGTGCGCGCGGCGGCGGCGATGGTGCGCGAGGACGTGCCCGGCGACAAACGGCTGGTGGGCTACGTGGTGCTCCAGCCGGACACGGCCTGGGAGCCGGAGGCCTTGCGCCGCAACCTCGCGAGCCGCCTGCCGGAGTACATGCTGCCCACCGCGCTGATGCGGCTGGACGCGCTGCCGGTGATGCCCACGGGCAAGCTGGTGCGGCGCCTGTTGCCCGCGCCGGACGTGGACAGCCTGCGGGGCGTGGCGCCGCTCGTCACGCCGCGCAACGCGCTGGAGCAGCTGCTCGCGGACATCTTCGCGCAGGTGCTGGGCCTGGCCCACGTCGGCATCACCGACAGCTTCTTCGACCTGGGCGGCCACTCGCTGCTGGCCACGCAGGTGACGTCGCGCCTGCGCACCCAGCTGGGCGTGGAGGTGCGGCTGCGCGAGGTGTTCGACGCGCCCACGGTGGAGTCGCTCGCCCGCCGCATCGAGGGCCGCGTGCCCGAAGCGGAGCGCAGGCCCCGTCCGCCCGCCATCACCGCGAGGCCCGGCGTCACGTCCGCGGAGCTGTCCTTCGCGCAGCAGCGGCTGTGGTTCCTGGACCAGTACCAGCCCGGCAGCGCGCTCTACAACATGCCCGCCGCGCTGAGCCTGGAGGGCACGCTGGACGTCGCCGCACTCACCGACGCCTTCACGGAGTTGGTGCGCCGCCACCAGGTGCTGCGCACGACGTTCCAGGTCATCGACGGCACCGCCGCCCAGGTCTTCGCGCCCGCCGCGCCCTGGACGCTGCCCGTCGAGTCGCTGGAGCACCTGCCGGAGGAGGAGCGCGATGAGGCCGCGGGTCAGCTCGCGAAGGACGAAGCGCGCCAGCCCTTCGACCTGTCGCGGGGACCGCTGCTGCGCACGCGCCTCTTGCGGCTGGCGGAGCACGAGCACCTGCTGCTCGTGACGATGCACCACATCATCTCCGACGGCTGGTCCATCGCCGTGCTCATCCACGAGATGGTCGCGCTGTACGAGGCGCGGCTCGCGGGCCGGGCCTCGCCGCTGCCGGAGCTGCCCATCCAGTACGCGGACTACTCCGCCTGGCAGCGCGAATGGCTGCGCGGCGAGGTGCTGGACGCCCAGGTCGACTACTGGCGCAAGCAGCTGGAGGACGCCCCGCCCGCGCTGGAGCTGCCCACGGACCACCCGCGCACGGCGGACTCCCAGAACCCGGGCACGTGGCTGGAGGTGGAGCTGTCCCCCGAGCGCGTGCAGGCCCTGAAGACGCTCTGCCAGAAGGAAGGCGCCACGCTGTTCATGGGCCTGCTCGCGGGGCTCCAGGCGCTCCTCGCGCGCTACTCCGGTCAGGACGACATCTGCGTGGGCGCCCCTGTCGCGGGCCGCACGCAGTCGGAGACGGAGGGCCTGGTGGGCTTCTTCGTCAACACGCTGGTGATGCGGACGCGGCTGGATGGGGACCCGTCGTTCCGGGAGCTCTTGGGCCGTGTGAAGGACGTCACGCTGGGCGCGTTCGCGCACCAGGACGTGCCCTTCGAGAAGCTGGTGGAGGTGCTCCAGCCGCCGCGCATGCCTGAGCGCACGCCGTTCTTCCAGGTGGCGCTGGTGATGCTCAACACGCCCTCGGCGGAGCTCACCGTGCCCGGCATCCAGATGAAGCTGCTCGAGCTGGACAGCGGCACCGCGAAGTTCGACTTCACCTTCACGCTGAGCGAGTCCCCCCAGGGCATTCGCGGCGCGCTGGAGTACCGCACCGACCTGTACGAAGCGGCCACGGCCGAGCGGCTGGTGGGCCACCTGCAAGCGCTGCTCGACGGCGCGGTGGCCCGGCCCGACGCGCGCCTGTCCACGCTGTCGCTCTTGTCTCAGGCGGAGCGGCGGCAGGTGCTGGTGGACTGGAACACCCGTCCGGGCATTCACGCGGACGCGACGGTCCACGGCCGCGTGGAGGCCCAGGCCGCGCGCACGCCGGACGCGGTGGCGGTGACGTTCGAAGGCCAGCGGCTCACGTACGCGCAGCTGGAGCGCCGGGCCAACCAGGTCGCCCACCGGCTGCTCGAATCGGGCGTGCGCACCGGGGACCGCGTGGGGCTGTGCGTGGAGCGCTCGCTGGAGATGGCGGTGGGCGTGCTCGCCATCCTGAAGGCGGGCGCGGCCTACGTGCCGCTGGACCCCACCTACCCCGCGGAGCGGCTGGCGCTGATGCGCGAGGACGCGGGCATCCGCGCGGTGCTGACGCAGGCGCACCTGGACACGCAGGCGCCCGGCGTCGCGGCGGTGCGGCTGGACACGGAGGCCGCGCTGCTCGCGCGCCTGCCGGAGTCGTCCCCGCGCGTGGCCGTACCGATGGAGTCGCCCTGCTACCTCATCTACACATCGGGCAGCACCGGCAAGCCCAAGGGCGTGGCGATGTCGCACGGCGCGCTGGCGCACCTGCTGGCGTGGCAGTGCCAGCGCTCGGTGAAGCCAGACGCCACGACGTTGCAGTTCGCCGCGCTGAGCTTCGACGTGTCGTTCCAGGAGATGCTGTCCACCTGGAGCGCGGGCGGCACGCTGGTGGTGCCCACGGCGGCGGTGCGCCGGGACATGCCCGCGCTCCTGCGCCTCATGGCGGACGCGGGCGTGGAGCGGCTGTTCCTGCCCTTCGTCGCGCTCCAGTCGCTCGCGGACGCCGTGGAGCACGGCGCCCCGCTGCCGGAGCGCCTGCGCGAGGTCATCACCGCGGGTGAGCAGTTGCAGGTGACGCCCACGCTGGTGTCCTTCTTCGAGCGGCTGCCGGACTGCGTGCTGGAGAACCAGTACGGCCCCACGGAGACCCACGCCGTCAGCGCGCTCCGGCTGCAAGGCGCCCCGTCGTCGTGGGAGCGGCTGCCGTCCATCGGCGCGCCGCTGCCGGACACGCAGCTGTACGTCGTGGACGCGAGCGGCCAGCCCTGCCCCGTGGGCGTGCAGGGCGAGCTGCTCATCGGCGGCTTGCAGGTGACGCCCGGCTACCACGGGCGGCCGGAGCTGACGGCGGAGAAGCTGGTGCCCGACGCGTTCTCCACCGTGCCCGGCGCGCGGCTGTACCGCACGGGTGACCGCGCGCGCTGGCGTGCGGACGGGACGCTCGACTTCCTGGGCCGCGTCGACCACCAGGCCAAGGTGCGCGGCTTCCGCGTGGAGCCCGGAGAGGTGGAGGCCGTCCTGCGGAGCCTGCCCGGCGTGCGCGACGCGGCCGCCGTGGTGCGCGAGGACGTGGCCGGAGACAAGCGCCTCGTGGGCTACGTCGTCCTCCCGCCCGAAGCGGCGTGGGAACCGGACGCCCTGCGCCGTCAGCTCGCGAGCCGCCTGCCGGAGTACCTGGTGCCCTCCGCGCTGCTGAGGCTGGAGGCCCTGCCGCTCACGCCCAGCGGCAAGCTCGCCCGCCGGCAGCTGCCCGCGCCGGACGCGGACAGCCTGCGCGGGGAGGCCCCCTTCATCGCGCCGCGCACGCCGCTGGAGCAGACGCTGGCGGACGTGTTCGCGCAGGTGCTGCGCGTGCCCCGGCTGAGCGTGACGGATCATTTCTTCAGCCTGGGGGGCCACTCGCTGCTGGCCACGCAGGTGACGTCGCGCCTGCGCACCGCCCTGCGGCTGGAGGTGCCGCTGCGCGAGCTGTTCGAGTTCCCCACCGTGGAGGGCCTGGCCCAGCGGCTCCAGGGACGGATGTCCGCCGGGACGCGCAAGGGTCCGGCGTCCACCATCGCGCCGCGCGCCATCGAGGCGCCGGTGTCCTTCGCGCAGCAGCGGCTGTGGTTCCTGGACCAGCTCCAGCCGGGCCTGCCCGTCTACAACATGCCCGCCGCGCTGCGCGTGGAGGGCGCGCTGAACGCGGAGGCGCTCCAGCGGGCCTTCACGGAGCTGGTGGGCCGGCACCAGTCGCTGCGCACCACCTTCCGCGCGCGCGACGGCCGGCCCGTGCAGATCATCGGCCCCGCCACGGTGTTCCCGCTGACGGTGGACGACCTGCGCGGCCTGTCGCCGGAAGCGCGCGAAGAGGAGGCGCGGAAGCGGGCCCGGGACGAAGCCCGCACGCCGTTCGACCTGTCGCGCGGACCGCTCCTGCGCGCCGGGCTGCTGCGGCTCGCGGAGAAGGAGCACCTGCTGCTCGTGACGATGCACCACATCGTCTCCGACGGCTGGTCCATGGCCGTGCTGATCCGGGAGATGGGCGCGCTCTATGAAGCCTTCTCCGCCGGGCGGCCCTCGCCCCTGCCGGCTCTGCCGCTCCAGTACGCGGACTTCGCCACGTGGCAGCGCGACGGGCTCCAGGGCGAGCCCCTGGAGGAGCTGCTCGCGTACTGGCGCAAGCACCTGGAGGACGCCCCGCTGACGTCGGAGCTTCCCACCGACCGGCCGAGGACCGCGGACACGGGCCAGCCCGGCGCGCTCCTGGGGGTGTCGCTGCCCGCGAAGCTGACGAAGGACCTCACGTCGCTGTGCCAGCGGGAAGGCGCCACGCTGTTCATGGGCCTGCTCGCGGGGCTCCAGGCCGTGCTCGCGCGGCACACCGGCCAGGACGACGTCAGCGTGGGTGCCCCCATCGCGGGCCGCACCCAGGCGGAGACCGAGGGCATCATCGGCTTCTTCATCAACACGCTGGTGATGCGCACGCGGATGGACGGCGATCCGACCTTCCGCGAGCTGCTGGGCCGCGTGAAGGACGTCACGCTGGGCGCCTACGCGCACCAGGAGCTGCCCTTCGAGAAGCTGGTGGAGGCGCTGCAACCGCCCCGGCGACCGGGCCTGGCGCCGTTCTTCCAGGTGGCGCTCACGCTGCAGAACACACCGACGGTGGCGCTGGAGCTGCCCGGCGTCAGCTTCAAGCCGCTGGACACGGCCATCGGCACGTCCCGCTTCGACGTGTCGCTCACCTTCTCCGAAGGGCCCTCCGGCCTGACGGGGCTCCTGGAGTACCGCACCGACCTCTACGACGAGGCAACCGTCACGCGGCTGATGGAGCACCTGCGGCTGCTGCTGGAATCCGCCGTGGCCCAACCCGCGCGCCGGCTGTCCACGCTGTCGCTGCTCTCCGACGCCGAACGGCACCGCGTGCTGGTGGAGTGGAACGCGACGGGCGTGCCGTATCCGCGCGACACGGCCGTGCACACCCTGTTCGAAGCCCAGGCCGAGCGCACGCCGGACGCGGTAGCGGTGGAGTACCAGGGCCGCACGCTCACGTACGCGCAGCTGGACCGCCGGGCCAACCAGCTCGCGCGGCACCTGCGCGGAAGCGGCGTGAAGCCGGGAGCACGCGTGGCGCTGTTCCTGGAGCGCTCCATGGAGCAGGTCATCGCCGTGCTGGGCATCCTCAAGGCGGGCGCGGCCTACGTCCCGCTCGACACCGAGTGGCCCCTGGAGCGGCTGACCTTCCTGCTGGAAGACACCGGCGCGGCGCGGGTCCTCACCACGGAGGCACTGGGTGAGCAGCTGCCCGCCACCGCTCCGGCGCTGCTGTGGATGGACACGCAGGCCGGGCTGCTCGACACGGAACCGGGCACGGCGCTCCCGCCTTCCTCAGGGGGCGACGCGCTCGCGTACGTCCTCTACACGTCCGGTACCACCGGCCGGCCCAAGGGCGTCTGCGTCCCGCACCGGGCCATCGTCCGGCTGGTGATGGGCACGACGTTCGCCCGGTTCGGGCCGGACGAGGTCTTCCTGCAACTGGCCCCGCTGGCCTTCGACGCGTCCACCTTCGAGCTGTGGGGCTGCCTGCTGCACGGCGGACGGCTGGTGCTCGCGGATCCGAAGGCAGCCTCGATGGAGGAACTGGCCCGCACGCTGGAGGCGCACCACGTCACCACACTGTGGCTGACGTCCGCCCTCTTCGAGCAGTTGGCCGCCACACAGCCGGAGGCCCTGGCCCGCGTGCGCCAGGTGCTCGCCGGGGGCGACGTCCTGAATCCGGAGCGCGTGCGTGAGCACGTGGCCCGGGCGGGCCTGCTGGTGAACGGCTACGGCCCCACCGAGGGCACCACCTTCACCACCTGCCACGTGATGACCGACGCGAGCCAGGTGGGAGCGCCGGTGTCCATCGGGCGGCCCATCGCGAACACGCGCGTGTACGTGCTGGACGCGCTCCTGCGGCCCGTGCCGGTGGGCATCCCCGGGGAGCTGTATCTGTCCGGGGACGGCGTGGCCTGGGGCTACCTCCAGCAGCCCGCGCTCACGGCGGAGCGGTTCCTGCCGGATCCATTCGGTGAGGTGCCGGGAGCGCGCATGTACCGCTCCGGGGACCGGGTCCGCTGGAAGGCGGATGGGACGCTGCACTTCCTGGGGCGCCGCGACGCCCAGGTGAAGGTGCGCGGCTTCCGGGTGGAGCCCGGTGAAGTCGAAGCCGTGCTCCTGGGCCACGCCCTGGTGCGCGAGGCGGTGGTGCTGGCCCGTGACGACATGCCGGGAGGCCGCGCGCTGGCAGCCTACGTCGTGCCGCGCGCCATGCCGTCGGGCGGAGCCCAGTTGGACGTCGCCGGCCTCAAGACGTGGCTGCGGGAGCGGCTGCCCGCGTACCTGGTGCCTTCGGCCATCGTGGTCATGGCCGCGCTGCCCGTCACGCGCAATGGCAAGGTGGATCGCCGCGCCCTCCCCGCGCCCGTGACCTCGGGCGCGCAGGAAGGTGTCGTCCAGCCGCGCACGGACACGGAAGCCCGGCTCGCGGCGCTGTGGAACGAGCTGCTGGGAACGCAGGGCACGGGCGCGCACGACGACTTCTTCGAGCGCGGCGGCCACTCGCTGCTGGCGACGCAGTTGCTGTCGCGCATCCGCGCCACGTTCGGGGTGGAGCTGCGGCTGCAGGACCTCTTCGAGGCCCGCACGCTGGAGGCCCAGGCGGCGCGGGTGGACGGAACCCTCGCGCGCACGGTGCGGCTCCAGGCGCCGCCGCTGCGGCCGGTGCCTCGCGAAGGCAACCTGCCGCTGTCGTTCGCGCAGCAGCGGCTGTGGTTCCTGGACCAGCTCCAGCCGGGCCTGCCCGTCTACAACATGCCGGCCGCGCTGAGGCTGCACGGCGTGCTGGACCTGGCGGCGCTGGAGCGTGCCTTCACGGAGCTGGTGCACCGCCATGAATCCCTGCGCACCACGTTCGCCTCGCACGAAGGCACGCCGGTCCAGGTCATCTCTCCCCGGGCGGCCTTCCCGCTGCCGGTGGAAGACCTGCGCGGGCACTCCGGGCCGGAGCAGGAAGCGCTGGCGCGGCGGCTGGCCGAGGAGGAGGCACGTCAGCCCTTTGACCTCGCGAAGGGTCCTCTGCTGCGGGTGCGCGTGCTCCGGCTGTCGGAGCAGGAGAACGTGCTGCTCGTGACGATGCACCACATCGTCTCCGACGGCTGGTCGCTCGCCGTGCTCATCCGGGAGTCGGTGGCGCGCTACGCCGCCGCCACGGTCGCGGGCCAGCCGCTGACGTTGCCGCCGCTGCCCGTGCAGTACGCGGACTACGCGGTCTGGCAGCGCGAGTGGCTCCAGGGTGACGTGTTGCAGGCGCAGCTGGACTACTGGCGCCACCAGCTTGCGGGAGCACCCGACGCGCTGGAGCTGCCCACGGACCGGCCGCGCACCCCGGGCTCGCGTCAGCCGGGCGAAAGCTTCCATTTGTCCCTGCCCCGGAAGCTGGCGCAGGACGTGACGGCGCTCTGCCAGAAGGAAGGCGCCACACTGTTCATGGGCCTGCTCGCGGGCTTCCAGGCCGTGCTCTCCCGCTGGGCGTCCCAGGACGACGTCAGCGTGGGCGCACCCATCGCGGGCCGCACGCGCGAGGAGACCGAGGGACTCATCGGCTTCTTCGTCAACACGCTGGTGCTGCGCACGCGGCTGGACGGCAACCCGACCTTCCGCGAGCTGCTGGGCCGGGTGAAGCGCGTCACGCTGGATGCGTATGACCACCAGGACGTGCCGTTCGAGAAGCTGGTGGAGGTGCTCCAGCCCAAGCGGCAGGCGGAGCACACGCCGTTCTTCCAGGTGGCGCTGGTGATGCTCAACACGCCGTCAGCGGAGCTGTCGCTGCCGGGCCTGCGAATCGAACCGCACGCGGTGGACGCGGGCACCGCCATGTTCGACCTCTCCGTAACGCTCACGGAGAAGCCGGACGCGCTGGAGGGCTCGGTGGAGTACTGCACCGACCTCTACGACCGGAGCACGGTCGAGCGCCTCATCGGAAACCTGCGGGTCCTCCTGGAGGACGCCTGCCTCCACCCGGAGCGGCGTCTGTCGGAGCTGCCCCTGCTCACGGAGGAGGAGCGGCGCCAGGTGCTGGGCGAGTGGTCCCGGTCGCGCGCCGATGCCCCGCGAGACACGTCCGTGCACGCGCTGTTCGAGGCCCAGGCCCTTGCGACCCCGGACGCGGTGGCCGTGGAGCACGACGGGCAGGCCGTCACGTACCGGGAGCTGGATGCCCGCGCGGATGCGCTCGCCCGGAGCCTGAGGGCCCACGGAGTCACCACCGGAGCCAGGGTGGCCGTGTTCATGGAGCGCTCACACGCGCTGCCTGTCGCGGTGCTCGGCGCGCTGAAGGCGGGCACGACCTACGTGCCGCTGGATCCGTCCGCTCCGTCGGAGCGGCTCGCGTTCCAGTTGGAGGACGCAGGCGCCACGGTGCTCCTCACCGAAGCCCGGCTGCGCGACCGGCTCCCGCCGTTCCAGGGCCGCATCGTTGAAGTCGTATCCACGCTGAAGTCGTCCTCGAAGGAAGCGCCGCATCCGTCTTCCGTCGCGAGCCCGGCGGCTGTCACGGGGCTTGAGGCCGCATCCACGCTGAAGTCGTCCTCGAAGGAAGCGCCGCATCCGTCTTCCGTCGCGAGCCCGGCCGCTGTCATGGGGCTTGAGACCGCATCCACGCGGAAGTCGCCCGCGACGGAAGCACCGCATCCGTCTTCCGTCGCGAGCCCGGCGGCTGTCACGGGGCTTGAGGCCGCATCCACGTGGAAGGCGCCCGCGACGGAAGCGCCGCATCCGGATTCGGTCGCGAGCCTGGCCTCTGCTGTCCTGGCGCATGTGGCCGAGGCCACCGAGCGCCCCACCGTGGAAGCTCCGCTCCCAGACGTACCCGCAGACCTGCCCGCGTACGTCCTCTACACGTCGGGCAGTACGGGCCAGCCCAAGGGTGTGCTGGTGTCCCATCGCTCGCTCGTGAACCACGCGACGTGGATGGGCTCCACGTTCGCGCTGAAGGGGGGCGACCGGCAACTCCAGCTCGCCGCGCTGGGCTTCGACGCTTCCGCGGCGGAGCTGTTCTCCACGCTCTTGTCCGGCGCGACGCTCGTGCTCGCGCCCCCGGACGTGCCTCGCGACACCGCGATCCTGGCGGACCTGCTGTCGCGACAGCGCATCACCGTGCTCCAGGCCGTGCCCTCCGTGCTGCGCTTCCTCGCGGCGGAGCCCGCCCTGAAGCAGGCCACGCACCTGCGGTGGCTCTTCTGCGGCGGTGAAGCGCTGACGCCGGACCTGGCCACGCGGCTGCGCTCCGTCCTGCCGGCGGTCCAGCTCGTCAACGCCTACGGCCCCACGGAATCGACCATCGACGCCACGTGGTCCCCAGTCACCGACGACGCGTCCGGCGCCACGGTGCCCATCGGCCGGCCGGTGGCCAACGCCGAGGCCTACGTGCTCGACGCCTCGCTGCACCCGGTGCCCATCGGCGTCCCGGGCGAGCTGCACCTGGGCGGCGTGCCGCTGGCGCACGGCTACCTGGGCCGTCCCGCCCTCACCGCCGAGCGCTTCATCCCCCACCCCTTCGCCACCGAACCCGGCGCCCGCCTGTACCGCTCCGGAGACCGGGTCCGCTGGCTGTCCGACGGACGCCTCCAGTTCCTCGGCCGGCTCGACCAGCAGGTGAAGCTGCGGGGCCTGCGCGTCGAACCCGGCGAGGTGGAAGCCGCGCTCACGCTTCACCCCAGCGTCCGCGAAGCCGCGGTCCTCGTGCGCGAGGCCGGCTCCCACGGCCCCACGCTGGTGGCCTATGTCGCGCCCCACACCGCGCGCCCCGTGGACGCCGATGCCCTGCGCACCTTCCTCCGGCGCACCCTGCCGGAGGCCCTGGTGCCGTCGGACTTCGTCCTGCTGGAAGCCCTGCCCCTCACCACCAGCGGCAAGGTGGACCGCCGCGCCCTCCCGGCGCTCCAGACCCGGCGGCCCATCACCCCGCGCATCGCCCCGCGCACGGAGACGGAGGTCCAGCTCGCCGCCCTCTGGAACGAAGTCCTCAAGCAGGACGCGGTGAGCGCCACGGATGACTTCTTCGCCCGGGGAGGCCACTCGCTGCTCGTGGCGCAGCTGGCGTCGCGCATCCGCACGTCCTTCCAGGTGGAGCTGCCGCTCCAGCTCCTCTTCGAGGCCCGCACGCTGGAAGAACAGGCACGTCACCTGGACGCGCTCACGCAGGGCGGCGCGTCGCTCCAGGCGCCGCCGCTGCACCCCGTGCCGCGCGAGGCCCGCATGCCGCTGTCGTTCGCGCAGCAGCGGCTGTGGTTCCTCGACCAGCTGGAGCCGGGCACCTCCACGTTCAACGTCCCCATCGCCCTGCGCGTGGAGGGCGCCCTGGACGTGGGTGCGCTGGAGCACTGCTTCCAGGAAGTGGTGCGCCGTCACGAATCCCTGCGCACCGTCTTCCAGGACGGCCCGGAGGGACCGTCGCAGGTCATCCTGCCCGCGCTCACGCTGCCGCTCGAACAGGTGGACCTGAGCGCCCTGCCGCAGGACGCACGCGAGGCGGAGGCCCACCGCCTGGAGGTGGAGGAGGCACTGAGGCCCTTCGACCTGGGCAGGGGCCCCATGCTGCGCGCCCGGCTCCTGCGCCTGAGCGAAACCTCCCACCGCGTGCTGATGACCATGCACCACATCGCGTCCGACGGCTGGTCCATGGACGTGCTGGTGCGGGAGGTGAGCGCGCTCTACATCGCCCACCGGCAGGGCCGTCCCTCCCCGCTGCCTCCCCTGGCCATCCAGTACGCGGACTACGCGGTCTGGCAGCGCCAGTGGCTGCAAGGCGACCTGCTGGAGAAGCAACTGGATTACTGGCGCCACCAGCTGGCGGGAGCCCCCGCGGTGCTGGAGCTGCCGCTGGACCGTCCCCGTCCCGCCGTGCGCGCCCACCGGGGCGGCATCGTGGCGAGGACGACGGAGCCCGCCCTGATGAAGGGCCTGGAGCAGCTGGCCGTGGACCGGAGGGCCACGCTGTTCATGGCGCTGATGGCCGCATTCCAGGGACTCCTGCACCGCTACAGCGGCCAGACGGACGTGGTGGTGGGAACCGACGCGGCCAACCGCGACACCGCGGAGACCGAAGGCCTCATCGGCTTCTTCATCAACCAGCTCGTCGTGCGACTGCGCATGGACGGCAACCCCACCTTCGTGGAGCTGCTGGAGCAGGCGCGGCGCGTGTCCCTGGAGGCCTACGAACACCAGGCCCTCCCCTTCGAGGAGGTGGTGCGCGCCGTGAACCCGGAGCGCAGCCGCGCGCACGCGCCGCTGTTCCAGGTGAAGCTCATCCTCCAGAACACGCCGCACACGGCGCTGGAGCTGCCGGGCCTGCGCCTGAGCGTGGACGCCACGAACACCGCCGCCGCGAAGCTGGACCTGACGGTGTCCATGACGCCCACGCCGGAAGGACTGGTGTGCGCCTGGATGTACGACCGCGACCTCTTCGACGAGGCCACGGTCGAACACATGGCGGACCGCTTCCACGCGGTGCTCGCGAGCATCGTCTCCCACGCGGGAGCCCTGCGCCTGTCGGACTTCCCCATGCTGCCGGCGGCGGAGCGGCAGCAGCTGTTGAGGACGTTCAACGACACCGCGCTCCCGTACGCGGAGCGCTGCATCCACGCGCTCATCGCGGAGCAGGCGGCGCGGACGCCGGAGGCGCTGGCGGTGGTGGCCCCGGATGGAACGCTCACGTACGCGGCGCTGGAGCGGCGGGCGAACCAGCTGGCGCACCTGCTCCAGCAGTACGGCGTCGCGCCGGAGACGCGCGTGGGCCTGTTCGTGGAGCGGCGGGCCCATGCGCTCGTGGGACTCCTCGGCATCCTCAAGGCGGGCGGCGCCTACGTGCCGCTCGACCCCGGAGCCGCCAGTGCGCCGGAGCGGATGCGCCAGGTGCTGAAGGGCGCGGGCGTGCAGGTCATCGTCACCGACGAGGCCCTGGCGGACGAACTGCCCTCGCAGGGCGAGCTGCTGGTGAGCCTGGACGCGGATGACGGACTGCTGGACGCGCAGCCTGATGACGCGCCCGTCACCGGCGTCCTGCCGGGGCACGCGGCCTACGTCATCTACACGTCAGGCAGCACCGGCCAGCCCAAGGGCGTGGTCATCGAACACCGCCAGCTCGCGGGCTACGTGGCGGGCGTCAGCGACCGGCTGGCGCTGCCCGAAGGGATGTCCTTCGCGACGGTGTCCACGCTGGCCGCGGACCTGGGCCACACGGCGGTGTTCCCCACGCTGTGCAGGGGCGGCGCGGTGCACCTGGTGGACCGGGACACGGCGTCGGACGCGGGCAGGCTGGCGGCGTACGGCCGGACGCACGCGGTGCAGGGGTTGAAGATCGTCCCCACGCACCTGGAGGCGCTGCTCGCGGGCCAGGACGCGGCGGACCTGCTGCCGGGCCGCCGGCTGGTGCTGGGTGGAGACACGGTGTCGTGGGCGCTGGTGGAGCGGGTCCACGCGCTGTCACCGGACTGCGAGGTGTTCAACCACTACGGCCCCACGGAGACGACGGTGGGCGTGCTCGCGCAGCGGGTGGAGCGCGGCGCGAGGACACAGGGCACGCGGTCGGTGCCACTGGGCCGGCCGCTGGGCAACGTGCGCGTGTACGTGCTGGATGCGTACGGGCAGCCGGTGCCCACGGGCGTCCCGGGCGAGCTGTTCATCGGCGGCGCGACGGTGGGCCGCGGCTACCAGGGCCGACCGGACCTGACCGCGGAGCGCTTCGTGCCGGACAGCTTCGGCGCGGAAGCCGGCGCGCGGCTGTACCGGACGGGAGACCGGGTGCGGTGGCTGCACGACGGCCGCATCGAGTTCCTGGGCCGCGTGGACCACCAGCTCAAGATTCGCGGCTACCGCGTGGAGCTGGGCGAAATCGAAGCCGTGCTCGCGTGCCATCCCGCCGTGAGCGAGTGCGTGGTGGTGGCCCGCGACGACGCCGCCCAGGGCCGTCAGCTCATCGCCTACGCGGTGGGCAGGTCCGAGCAGGCGCTGGACGAAGCGGCGCTGCGGAGCCACCTGGCGAAGCTGCTGCCGGACTACATGGTGCCCTCCGCCTTCGTGGTGCTGGGCGCCCTGCCGCGCACGTCCAACGGCAAGGTGGACCGCAAGGCCCTGCCGGAGCCGTCGCGCTCCGGCGAGGACACGGGCCACGTCGCGCCGCGCACGCCCACCGAGCAGCGGCTGGCGGCGCTGTGGCAGGAGCTGCTGGGCGTGCCCCGCGTGGGCGTGCACGACAGCTTCTTCGACCTGGGCGGCCACTCGTTGCTCGCCACGCAGGTGGTGGCCCGGGCGGGCGCGCTGTTCGACGCGAGCCTCGCGGTCATCGACCTCTTCGAGGCACCGACGCTGGAGGGGCTGGCCGCGCGCATCGACGCGGGCACGAGCTCCGACTCCCCCCTGGTGGTGCTGCGCAAGGGAGGCGCCCGGACGCCCTTCTTCTGCGTACACCCGGTAGGCGGCAGCGTGCTGGGCTACCTGGAGCTCTCGCGGCGCATGGACGAGGACCAGCCCTTCTACGGCCTCCAGGTGCCCAGGGACGGCGCGGGCCCGACGGTGGAGGCCATGGCCACGCGCTACCTGCAGGCCGTGCGCGGCGTGCAGCCCACGGGCCCCTACCGGCTGGGAGGATGGTCCATGGGCGGACGCGTGGCGTACGAGATGGCGCGACAGCTCCGCCTGGAAGGCGAGACGGTGGAGCTGCTCGTCGTCATCGACGCGATGGGCGAGGAGCCCGCTCCCACGCAATCCCTCACGCCGGACGAGGCCGTGGGCCAGCGAGTGCTGGAGTTCGCGGATCACCTCACAAGGCTCGCGGACGTGCATCCCCGGGCCGCGGAGGTGCTGGGGCTGGTGGATCCGGTGGAGCTGCGTTGGGTGCTGGAGGAGACGCCCGGCGTGGACCTGGGGCTGGAGGAGGCCGCGTGCGACGAGCTGCGCGAGCTGTGGCACCGCTTCGGTGGGAACCAGGCCGCTTCGCGGGCCTACGTCCCCGGGCCGTATGACGGAAGCCTGGTGCTGCTGCGCGCGGCGGAGGGACCCGAGGCGCCGGCGGACCTGGGCTGGGGAACGCTCGTGCACGGAGGCCTGACGGTGCACACCGTGCCGGGCGACCACTTCACCCTCATCCGTCCGCCCCACGTGGACGCGCTCGCCGAACGGCTGCGCGCGCTGCTCGCCGGAAGGAACGGATAGCGCCCCATGGCCCAGCACTTCACGAAGGCCCAACACGCGTCCCTTTGCGCGCTGCTGGGCGCGGCCCCGGGTGATGGCGCGGAGGCCCTGGCGCACCGGCCGCCGGTGCCGTTCCGCGACGTCCAGCGCATCCTCGCCCTGCCGGAGCTGCCCCACGTCCACCTGCTGGGCGAGGACACGTGGCTCCTGGGAGGCCGCCTCCTGCGCTGGCTCACCCACGACACGCGCCCCGGTGGTGACTACGACCTGTTCTGCGCTTCGTTCCAGGCCCTGGAGCGGACCGCGAGGCACATGCTGTCCACGGGCTACACGCCCTGCCGGAGGCGCGTGGCCACGCAATGGGGCCCCTGGCTGAAGGACCGCGTCCAGGGCCGCGACATCCACGCGCCCTGCAAGCAGGCCGTCCCCATGGAAGAGACCGCGCTCCAGGAGCGGCTGCGGCTGCGGCGCTTCCCGGACGGCCGGGAGATGTACGCACTGGAGCTGCACTCGCCGGAGGGACACCAGCTCCAGCTCGTGCACATCCCGGCCCTCTTCACCGGGGGCGGCGACGCCGTGGGCCAGCAGCTGGCCTTCACGGACCTGAGCATCTGCCAGTTCCTCCTGGACGGCAGCCTGCTGCACGCGGGCCCCTACGCCTGGGCGGACCTCCTTGGACAGCGGGTCCGGGTGGTCCACATGGTCCGCCCGCGCATCACCGCGGAGCGTCTGCTCAAGTACGCCGTCCGGGGCTTCTGGCCCGACGCGCGGTCGGTGCGCACGGTGTTCCAGGCCGTGCGCAAGGGCTGAGCGGCACGGCCCTGGCGGCACGGACGCGCCCTGCTAGCATCGGGCGCATCCCCCCGCTGAAAGCCGACTCCGCTGAACGCCACCGAACCGCGTCACCTCGCCGGCCTGGACCTGCTCCGGTGCCTGGCCATCCTTGTCGTCGTCTTCTTCCACTACCCGCGCCCGGAAGGTCACGAGGCCTACCACGTGTTCGCCAACTTCGGCTGGACGGGCGTGGAGCTGTTCTTCGTGCTCAGCGGCTTCCTCATCGGCTCGCAGCTGCTGGAGCCGGTGTCGCGCGGTGAGACGCCGTCGCTCAAGCGCTTCTACCTGCGGCGCTCGCTGCGCATCCTGCCGTCCTTCCTCGTCGTGCTGGCCCTGTACCTCTTCGTGCCCGCATGGCCCGAGCGGCCCGTGGTGACGCCCGCGTGGCGATTCCTCACGTTCACGCAGAACTTCGGACTGAGCATCAACGGCTTCTCCCACGCGTGGTCGCTGTGCGTGGAGGAGCACTTCTACCTGGTGCTGCCGCTCACCGTGCTCGCGCTGCGCGGACGCCTCCGCGCACCGTCCCTCATCGCCCTCGCGGCGGCCGTGATGCTCGGGGGCATGCTGCTGCGCGGCGGGCTGTGGATGCAGTCCTTCTCCACGCTCGGGCCAGAGGAGCCCGGCTGGCGCGACTACGACAGGCTGCTCTACTACCCGACCTACGCGCGGCTCGACGGGCTGACGTGCGGCGTGCTGCTCGCGGCCCTGCGCGTGTTCCGGCCCGAAGCCTGGGAGCGCTGGACGCGCGGCGCCCGCGCTGGAGGGATGGCCTTCATCGGCCTCGCGTGCCTGGGAGGCGTGCTCTTCCTCAACGAGGAGTACTACCGCAACCTCCCGTATACCGTGGTGGCGTTCCCACTGGTCTCGCTGGGCTTCGCGGCCCTGGTGATGGCGCTGGCAGGCCCCTCGGCCTCGCGCGTCTGCGCCCGCATCCCGGGCGTGAAGACCTTCGCGGTCCTGAGCTTCACCGTCTACCTCACGCACAAGGCCATGCAGCACGCGGTGCGTGACGCGCTGAAGCCCCACGGCATGGACGCGTTCCACGTCGTCACGGTGCTGGGCGGCGTCGTGGCGGTGCTGCTCGCCTCGCTCGCGCTGCATCAGGGTGTCGAGCGGCCCATGCTGAAGTTGCGCGAGCGGCTGGAGCGCAGGCTCGCGCCGAAGAAGCCGCTGCCCCAACCCGCCGTCTCCTGAAGGCCGCCCGCGCTTCTGCGCGACAGAAGCCGCGCACGGGGCCCGCCCTGGGCCCGGACGCCGCGTGCGCGTTAAACGTCGCGCATGCGCCCCTTCCTGACGGCGACGTGGCGGTACCTGCTGATGCTCAACTACGAGGTGGATCCGGCGGTGCTGCGGTCCCTCGTCCCCCGTGGCACGGAGCTCGACGCGTGGCAGGGCCGCACGTTCGCGAGCATGGTCGGCTTCCGCTTCCTCGACACGCGCGTGCGGGGACTCGCGGTGCCGTTCCACCGGGACTTCGATGAGGTGAACCTGCGCTTCTACGTGCGCCGCCTGGGCCCCGAGGGCTGGCGGCGCGGCGTGGTGTTCGTGCGGGAGATCGTCCCCCGGCTCGCCATCGCCACCGTGGCGCGCGTCCTCTACAACGAGCCCTACGTCGCGTGCCCCATGCGCCACGCCGTCGCCATGGATGGCGCGGACACCGGCGCGCCCGGCCACGTCGAGTACGCCTGGAGGTCCCACGGCCGCTGGCACCAGCTGTCGGCCCGGACGCTCGGCGCACCGTCCGAGAGCACGCCCGGCTCCCAGGAGGAGTTCATCACCGAGCACTACTGGGGCTACACCGCCCAGCGCGACGGCGGCTGCGCCGAGTACCGCGTGGAGCACCCGCGCTGGGCCGTCTGGCGCGCCCACGAGACCGCCTTCGACTGCGACGTCGCCCGCTTCTACGGCCCCGCCTTCGCCGGGTGCCTCCAGGGCCCGCCCCACTCCGCCTTCGTGGCCACCGGTTCGGAAGTGGCCGTTTTTCCAGGAAATGAACTCCTGCCCTTGCCAAGCCCGTAGAAATCAATATTCTCAAACTCGAAATTGATTTTCTGAACCCCATGACGACTCCCAAGCCCACCTGGCCCGTGCCCACCCGCTGCCCCATCTGTGGAGGCGGCACCGTCATCGAGCGGGTCCGCTGCGATGGGTGCGCGTCCGCAGTGGAGGGGCGCTTCACGACGGGCTGGGTGCAGCAGCTGTCGCCGGAGCAGCTCGCGTTCGTGCGCGTGTTCATCGCGTGCCGGGGGAAGATCAAGGACGTGGAGCAGGCCCTGGGCCTCTCCTATCCGACGGTGGTGTCGCGGCTGGACGACGTGGTGGAGGCCCTGGGGCAGGTGCCCGGAGCGGCCCCGCCTCCGCCTGCTCCTCCGCCGCCGCCTTCCCCCCGCGAGCGCGGCTCTCCGCGCCGAGCGCAGATTCTCGATGACCTCGCGGCCGGGCTCATCGACGCGGACGAGGCCGCCCAACGTCTCAAGAAGGCACGGGAGTAACCACCATGATGGACCCTGAAGCCACGCCGTCCTCCGACGCCTCGTCGTCCTCGCGCGACGGTTCCCAGCGCCACCCGATTCCGTGGGGGCAGCACGCGGAGCTGGAGCTGCACGCGCTCGCCGCCACGCTCGTCGTGTCGCCGCTGCCGGAGGGAGAGAAGCCTTACCTGGTGACACACGGCCGGGTGGAGGCGCGCATCCAGGAGCACGGCCGGGTGACGAAGGTGGAGCTGGTGCCGCGCGAGGCGGGCTTCCTGTCGCTGTTCTGGCGCCAGGGCGGACAGGCGGAGCTGTTCGTGCCGCCGGACGTGAAGGCGAAGCTCCAGCTGGACGCGGGCGCCGTTCGCATCGCGGGCCTGAAGGACTGCGAGCTGGACCTGTCCACCGACGCGGGCACGGCGAGCCTGCGCGACGTGCACGGCAAGCTGACCCTGCGCACGGGCGCGGGCCGCATCATCGGCGAGCGCGTGGGCGGCACCTTCCACGTCCACGCCGCCGCAGGCGCGGTGAAGCTGGACGTGGACGCGCTGGACGTGGGCGAACACCGCATCGGGACGCAGGTGGGCGCGGTGGAGCTGCGCCTGGTGTCCGGGCTGGACCTGAACATCTCCGCGCACACGTCGCTGGGCTCCACGCAGACGCGCTATCCGTCCAATCCCCACGCGGCCACGACGCTCCTGCTGGAGACGGAGCTAGGCTCGGTGCGAGTGCGTGAGTCGGGCCGCTCGCGCCACGAGGAGGCGGAAGGCTGGGAGGAGGACTCGCTGCGCTGGCAGCGTCAGGCGGAGCGCTGGCAGCGCCGCGCGGAGCGCCACGCGAACCAGTGGGCCCACGCGTGGGCGAACTCGTGGGGCGCGCCGTCCTGGTCCCATCACGGCCCCCCGCACCACCGCCC
>NZ_RAVW01000790.1 GCF_003611585.1 Corallococcus exercitus
TCTTATCGTCGGCAGCGTAAGATGTGTATAATAGACAGGTGGGGCCCCAGCCCAGCCAGGAGGCCACGGTGTCCCAGAAGGCCCGCTGGGCCGCCACGTCCGGCACGGCCAGGCGCAGGGTGGCCACGGACGCGCGCGGCGGGTGGGCCGGCGGGGGGAGCGCCTTCTCCACGGCCTTCGCGGCCTGCCAGTGGCGCTCCATGTGCTCCAGCGTGGCACCGCCGAAGGGGACCTGCTCCTCGTTCAGCTTCGCCTCGATGTACTGGAAGCGGCTGACGAAGCGGCGGGTGGCCATGCGCAGCGCGTCCTCCGCTGGCGTCTTCACGAAGCGGGCGAGGTTCGCGAGCGAGAACAGGACGTCCCCCAGCTCGTGCTCGATGGCGTCCCGGCCGCCCGAGGCGATGGCCTCGTCCAGCTCGCGCAGCTCCTCGTCCAGCTTGCCGCGCACCCCGGCCAGGTCCGGCCAGTCGAAGCCGATGCGGCTGGCCTTCTCCGTGAGCCGCTCGGCGCGCAGCAGGGACGGGGCCGCGGTGGGCACGCCGTCCAGCACGGAGCCCGCGCGCCCCGTCTTCTTCTTGCGCTCCTCCGCCTTCAGCTGCGCCCAGTTGGCGAGCACCTGCTCGGCGCCCTTCACCTGCTGGTCCCCGAACACGTGCGGGTGGCGGCTGGTGATCTTGTCGCTGATCGCCGCGCACACGTCCGCCATCGTGAACTCGCCCAGCTCCGCCGCCAGCTGCGCGTGGAAGACGATCTGGAAGAGCAGATCCCCCAGCTCCTCACACAGCGGCCGCCAGGGGCCTCCGTCGGAGACGCGGTCCATCTCGTCCAGGACCTCGAATGCCTCCTCGGTCAGGTAGGGACGGAGCGAGCGCAGGTCCTGCTCGCGGTCCCACGGGCAGCCGCCCTCGGCCCTGAGCCGCCGCATGATCTCCACCAGTCGTTCCAGCTCTGTTCCAGGCGCCGCCATTCATTCACTCCCGAGCAAATCCCCCGCCGCGCGCTCCTGTAGCACGGGCACCGGGCGCCACATGATTTCGGATCGTCCGCCCTGTCGCCTATCATCGGACGCCCGGATGCTCCGCTCGTTCCTCGGCCTGTGTTGCAGCCTCGTGCTGCTTGTTCCCGCGCGTGCCCCTGCGTTGACGCAGGAGCCGCTCCTGCGCATCGAGGAGAAGGTCATCGAGCCGGAGCCGGACCCCAGCGTCTTCCGTGCCACGGAGGATGATCCGCAGGACACCCCCGCCTCCGACGAGGCCGAGGAACCGGAGCCCGAGACC
>NZ_RAVW01000791.1 GCF_003611585.1 Corallococcus exercitus
GGCCGTCGTCACCGGACCCGCGGAGGTGTTCAGGCGCAGCGGTTCGCGCACGTACGCCGGCGGCGGGATGTCCGCGGGCGCGGGCTCGCGCGAGGCGGCGGGACGGGCTTCCGCGGGCACGGGCTCCTGGGCCACGGAGCGCGCCAGCTGCTCCACCATGTCCACCGACATCGACTCGTCATCCGGCGGCGGAGGAGGCGGCGGCGTGAGCGCCCCGGCCTGCTGGGCCACGGCCTCGGCCAGCTGGACGAAGCGGGGCGGCAGCGGCTGGCGGTAGATGATGGAGATCCACTCGCGCACCCGCAGCTCGATGGCGACCCAGAGCTCCAGCGGCTTGCCCAGGAGGAAGCCGACTTCGTCCAGCTCCTTCTTGGGCACCGGGTAGGCGCACGCCACGTGCAGCGTGTTCCCGTCCAGGGACAGGGGGACGACGCTCAGGCGCTCGGCGATTTTGGGGGGGATGAAGCTGGCGACATCGAGGTTGGGCTCGAAGTCCACCAGGTTCACGGGCCGGAAGCCGGAGACCTCGCCCAGCATCGCGAGGACGTCCGCTTCGGTGAAGCCGCGCTCCAGGAGCACGGTGTCCACGTGGCCACCCTGGGCCTGGTGCAGACGCAACAACTCCCCGGCCTGCTCCTGGGTCAGGAGGGCGCGCGAGACGAGGTGCTGGGCAAGACGCGAAGGCATGAAGGCCGCGGCATCTTACGGCCGCGGCCGCAAGGCACAATGAGCCGGTTTCAGCTCGGTTGGACGACGAAGGTGGACGTCAGCTTGTCATGGAGCGTCTGTCCGCGGCGGTCGAACAGCGCCATCCAGAACCCGCCCAGGAAGAGAACGAAGGAAAGCCCGGCGAGCAGCGCCCGGAAGATGGCCCGGCCCGGGGTGGGCGCCATGCCGTGGGTGTCCACCAGCCGCAGGCCCAGGAGCAGTCGTCCCAGGGTCCGTCCATTCCACAGGAAGGCCGCGACCGCGCAGTACACGGTGGCGAGCACCAGCACCAGCACCACGCCCGGCAGCAGCACGGTGTGCAGCGCGCGCAGCCAGGCGACGAACGCGTCCAGCCCGGTCAGCCCTGGCTGCGGACCCTTCACGCCCGCGACCGACGAGGCCAGGGTGATGTAGGCCGCCGCCACGGCGCTGATGGCCGCGGTGTCGACGGTGAAGGACAGCAGCCGGCGCCACAGCGAGGCGGGCCTCGCGTGGACCTCGCCCGCGGCCGGGACCGGGGCCACGGAGGGCGCGGAGACCTTCGACTTCGCGGGGGCGGCGGG
>NZ_RAVW01000792.1 GCF_003611585.1 Corallococcus exercitus
CTCAGAGCTCGTTGAAGATGAGCAGCCCGCGTGAGGTGTCCACCGCGTAGACATACCCGTCACCCGGGACGCGCATCCCCATGACGCCCTCGTAGACGAAGCCCAGCCGCTTCGGGTCGGTCTCACGGTAGGCGTTGAAGTAGGCAATCTCCTTGGGGAGCGTGGGGTTGGCCACGTCGAACACGCGCACGCCCTCCTGGTACCAGGCGACGTACAGCTTGGTGCCCTTCAGGATCATGTTGTGGATGGAGGTGGTGGGGCGCAGCCGGTGCTCGCCGATGAGCTGGATGTTCGCCGGGTCGGTGACATCCAGCACGCGAAGGTGCGCGCCCTCCTGCTCACTGCCCTCGAACGCGATGGTGCGGCCCGCGAAGGTCCCCACCGCGCTGGCATGGCTGTATTGCCGGTTGTAGTGGTACTTGCCCAGCTCCTTGACCTGGAGGGGGTCGGTCGGGTCGGTGACCAGGAAGCCGATGTCCGTGTGGTTGATGTAGAGCCGGCCCTCGTACGCGAAGGCGTCGTGCGGATAGCTGGTGACGAACTCCTCTGACGTGAAGGTGAAGCGGTTGAGCAGGACGGGTTCTCGCGGGGACGTGATGTCGAAGATGAGCGTCTGCGCGGGCCGCAGCGCCATGGCATAGAGCCGGTTGCCCTCCACGAACAGGGTGTGCACATCCAGGGGCGCGCCGCTGGGCACGCTGCGGATGTAGGTCGGGTCCCCCGGGTTTGAAATGTCAAACAGGATGACGCCGGAAGCCCGGGTGGCGACGTAGAGGACGTCGTCCTTGGCCCACGCGGCGTTCCAGTACCCATCGCCCGGCAGGGAGATGACCTTCTTCAACACGGGGTGGCTGCGGTCGCTGACATCGAAGACGGTCAAGCCTCCCGCGGGCATGTAGCTCTTGAGCTGGATGGACACCACGTAGGCATGGTTCTTCGTGACGTAGACATCCGCAGGAAAGCCAAGGTCGACGACGGACTCGGAGACAAGGTTGAAGCCCCCGGCGGACTCGGCTTCACCGCGGCTTTGGACCAGGCGGTCCGCGTCGAACGTCCCCTTCTCCGTGAGCACGCCGTTGGTGCAAGTCGCATAGCAACCGGTGATGTGGTGGGGTTCGGGCGCGTCACAGCCCGCAAGCACATACTTGATGGTCGCGCCCCGGGTCGTGGTGTAGCCGCTGACGAGGAGCATGCCCTGGTCGTCGAACTGCTGCCGGGTGATGGGACTGAAATTCAGGCTCCCGACGCCGCCATCCTCCGGGAG
>NZ_RAVW01000793.1 GCF_003611585.1 Corallococcus exercitus
TGTCCACCCTGCCCGCCCCCGCGCTCGAAGCCTCCGAAGCCCCGGCGTCCCTGCGCTTCCAGGGGCTGTGGCTCTTCTCGCCCCGGGCGGACCTGAGCATCCTGCTCTTGCCCACGCTGCTGCTGCTCGCCTCCGTCTGGCTCGCGAGCCTCACCGGCGAGGGCTCGCAGGGGTTCGCCCAGCAGATTGGCCGGTGGACGTCGCAGTACGTCTTCCTCAACGGCACGCACGTCATCCTCACCTTCCTGCTGGTGGGCACCCGGCGCGAGCTGCTGCACACCACGCCCAACCAGTCGCGGCTGCTCGTGGGCGGCGCGTCGGCGGTGTTCGCGCTCACCTTCGCGCTGCTCTGGTACGCGGACGCGTACGCCCCGCTCCTCGCGCTGCTCCTCGGCGCGGGCATCCACGTCCTGGCCGCGCACCACACGCTGTCGCAGGTGAAGGGGCTGTGGGCACTGCACGGCCTGAAGGCCCGCGCCGCGGGCGCCCCGCCGCTGTCCGAGTCCGAGCGCACGCTCCAGCGCCAGTTCGTGCCCGTCGCGCTGGCGCTGATGATGATCCGCTCGCTGGCCCTGCCCGTCACCAACGCCCTGGGCTCCCGGCCGATGATCAACATCGGCCAGGCGGAAGGCGCCTCCCTGCCGCACGGCCTCACCTGGGTGCTGCTCGCCGTCTGGGGCGTCTTCGCCGCGAGGCTGGTGCTCGCGCTGCGCGGGCCCCCGGGCCAGAGCGGTCCCCGGCGCGTCTACGTCCTGGCGCACGTGACGGTGGTGGCGGTGTACCTCGTGTGGCCGCTGTGGGGCGCCATCCTGAGCGCCGGCATCCACGGCCTGGAGTACTTCTTCCTCACCGGCCGGATGCTCCAGCCCACGCCCTCGGAAGCCACGGCCCGCCTGCGCGGCCCGCGCGTGTGGGCGGCGATGCTGGCCCTCATGGCGCCCATCATCCTGGTGGGCGTGGCCAACAGCCCCTTCGTCACGCTGGTGGACGGAGCGACGCAGGGCGCGGCCACGGCCTTCCTCCTGAGGCAGCAGCCGCTGTGGTCGCTGGGCGTCCTCGCCACCAACGGCGTGGTGCTGGCGCACTACTTCGCGGACGCGTTCCTCTACCGCTTCCGCATCCCCCGCGTGCGCGAGGTGACGCTCCCCCGCCTGGGCCTGGGCTGAAGAGGCCCGGCCGCCCGCCCTCCAGGCCCGCTCGAGCCGCGCCTTTCCCTGGAGCGCCCGGGAGGGTAAGCACCAGGGCGTGAAG
>NZ_RAVW01000794.1 GCF_003611585.1 Corallococcus exercitus
CTTCAATCGCTTGAAGCAGAACCGGCGGGTGGCGACGCGCTATGAGAAGCGCGCCGCCAACTACCTGGCGATGGTCCATATCGCCTCCATCCGCCTCTGGCTCTAATTTGCGGACACGCCCTAGCCCGCGCGGGCCTGGTCGAACGGGACGCGCTGGTTGAGGTACGTGTCGTTGATGTTGTGCGCGCCGGAGAAGATGCTCTTCTCGGAGAAGTAGCGGATCTTCGCGTCCTTGCCCGCGTGCTTGAGCAGGTCCAGGGGGCCCTTGCCGCTGGTGCCCAGGCCGAAGAGGCCCGGCACGGGGTCCTTGTCGTTGACGTAGTGGACGTACTTGGGGCCGTCCGGGTAGGTCGCCGCCGCGGCGCCGAAGGTCTCCACGGAGACCTTGCCCAGCTTCTCCTGCACCTGGGCGGGGGACAGCCCGTCTTCGATGCGCAGCCGCTTGGCCACGTCGTTCAGCGCGCGGCTGGTGATGAGGCCACCCTGGCTGTGCGCCATCAGGTGCACGTCACGGCCGGCCTTCAGCTCGGTGTAGAGCGAGTCCGCCAGCGTATCCACCGCCGGGTTCTTGCCCTTGTCCATCTTGTCCGTCACGCACTGGCCCAGGTCCTTGAAGAAGCCCTCGGTGGAGTTGTGGATGCCGATGGTCTTCTGGCCCGTCTTGTCCGCGATGGCCTGCATCGTGGTCTCCTGGCCCGCCTTGTCCGTCATCATCCCGTTCACGTAGATGATGGTGCCGGGCTGCTTCACGCCGCCCTTGGGCTCGTAGGCGGGGATCTGGCTCAGCGGGGTGCTCGCGTCGAACGCCTGGCCGCCCTTGCCCATGATCTTGCCGTCATAGGCCTTGTCCTTCGCACCCGCCGGGGCGGTGAACACGGCCGCGGGGGCCGCGGTGCGCACCGCGCTGTTCGTCGCCTTCGCGTCGAAGCCGTCCTTCACGGTGTTGGCCGGCTTCGCCGTGGCCGCGGTGGCCGGCTTGGCGGCGGGGGCCGCGCCGGTCGTCCCCGTGGTCGTGGTGGTGCGCGCGATGTTGTTGTTGGAGGTGCGCCCGATGGTTCCCATGGCTTGAGGCTCCTGCGGTTTGCGGATTTTTGAAGGGGGGAGGGAAAGCTTGCTGCGTTGATCCATTCTCACCCGAAGCGCCGAAAAGTTGCGAGCAGGTGACGGAATGTGTGCAACGCGCTGCGTTGCAGGAAGTCCGGCCGGGGGGACGGGAGGGGGCGGTTTAAGGT
>NZ_RAVW01000795.1 GCF_003611585.1 Corallococcus exercitus
CCTAAACGACCGATCGTAATTCTCGAACGGTCTCAAGCTGCGCGTCGAGCAGAGGCGGCGCGCAGCAAGGGGCTGGCGGTTCTCTGCGCGTTCCGAGCGTCGAGGTAGGCGTCCACCTCGGTCATGAGCGACTCCATCTTCTTGCAGCGGTGGTTGCGGGTGACGTTGGCGTGCACGTCCCACCACACGCGCTCAATGCGGTTGCCCTCCGGGCAGTACGGCGGCAGGAAGTGCAGCACCAGCCGCTCGCCCAGTGCCTCCAGCGCAGTCTGTGTCTTCTTGCTGGAATGGGTGGCTGCATTGTCGAGGATGAAATGCAGGCGCTTCGCCCTCGGGTAAGCGGCGTCCACTGCTCGCACCAGGTCGATGAAGAGCGCGCTCGTCTTCTTCACCCCCTGCACCCAGGTCATTCGGGCTGTGCTCGCATCCAGAGCCCCCGCCACGTACCGCTTCTGGTTGTTGCCCGGCGTTACCACCTCTCTGCGCTGTCCAGGCAACGTCCAGTCCGGGCCGATTTTCGGGTTGAGGTGCACGTCCATCTCATCCTCGAAAAGCACGGGCTCGTCAGGCCGGGCGAAGGCCGCACGGCATTTCAGCTGCCAGAGGCGCCGCTGGCGTCGGCGCTCCGGCCAAGGGCAGCGCACCACGGGACGCGGGCGCCTTCTCTGGGCTCCCACCGAGGCCAGGGCACGCCCCATCGTCGCGGGCGAGACGTGCACCCGGCCTCGCCTCTCTACCTCTCGCACCAGCAACTCGCGCGTCCAGGTGGTTCGACGCCAGCCGGACTGCTGCGGCGTGCCTTCCAGCACCCGGCGCAGCGTCTGCCGGAAATACTCGTCCACTTTGCGCCGCCCATTCTGGGCGCGCTTGTCCAAGAGGCCGTCACGGCCTGACTCCTGGTAGCGCTGGACTGCGGACACCACCGTGGAAGGGGCGCAGAGCAACTCTCGCGCGGCCTGTGCTCGTGACTGGCCACTGGCGACCTTGGCCACCGCCAGGCACCGCCGCAGGGTGAGCGGGCAGCCAGTCCACTCACCCCAGCGAATCAGCCGTCTACGGTCACGACATCGCAGACGCAGCTGTTGCCTTCCCTGAGGCAGGGCTCGCTTCTTCATCCGGTTCTTGCGCACACAAGGCCGAACGACGCGAGCTCCTGCCCCTTCCTTCCTCCGCCAGCGCTTGGCTACCCTCCGAGCCGTTCGAGAATCATGAGCGGTCGTTTAG
>NZ_RAVW01000796.1 GCF_003611585.1 Corallococcus exercitus
CGCATGTCTCGTGGGCTCGGAGATGTGTATAAGTGACAGCGGTGGCGCTACACGGACGGACTGGTCCGGCGCAGCGGCTTCGGCCTGCGAGGCGGAAGGCGGAGGAGAATGGGTGGGTGCCGGGAGCGCGTTGCTCGCGGTGGGCGCTGGCGTCGGAGCCTCTGCCGCCGTGGCGGCGGGTTCTGGCTGAGCAGGCGCTTCGGGCGTCAGGTCCCAGGCGGGTTCGTCCTGCGTGGGCTCGACCTGCACCTCGACGGAGATGACCACTTCGGTGTCGTCCGCGACGGGCCTGGGGGCGGTCGCGGGCGCGTGGGTCAGGGCCAGCTCTGGCGGGAGCGAATCCGACAGGTCCACCGGCACGCCCTCCGCCTCCAGGGGCGCGGCGGGTGTCGGCGTGGGCGGGGCTTCGCGCTGGGTGATCAGGCTCGCGGGGGTTGGCGACGCCGTGGCTTCCTTCGGCTTCGCCCTGGACGTGGCCGGCGTGCCCCTTCGCGCGTACAGATCCGCGAGCATCTGCTGCACGCCCTGGTGGGACGGATCCAGCTCGAGGATCAGCTTGCTCGCGGCGATGGCGCGCGGCAGGAAGCCTTCCTTCGCGAAGCCCTCCGCCGCGGACTGGTACGCGGAGACGGCGCGGTCACGCTGACCGGCCTTGGCCCACGCGTCGCCCATGCGCAGCCGGCTCTGGTGGTCCTTCGGATCCGCCTGGCAGTAGTCCGCGTACAGCTCCGCGGCCTTGGCGAAGCGGCCCTTGCTGAAGGCCTCCGTCGCCTTGTCCTTGAGCGCGCGCGGCTCCATTCACTGCGCCCCGCCGGCCGCCGTGCCTTCCTTCGTCGGCGAGGCTCCCGCCGCGACGCGGACCTCCCGGAAGTAGTCGACCTTCAGCGCGTCCAGCGGCTCGGCCTCCGGCCCCGTGTTCATCTTGCGCAGCGCCGTGGCCGCCGCGGCGCGGATCTCCGGCAGGTCGTGGTACAGGTCCCGCCCCACCACCTCCGCCGACTTCACGTCGCCAATGGCGCCCAGCGCCAGCAGCACGTCGCGCCGGGCCACGCTGTTGGAGTCGTCCAGCGCCTTGAGCAGCGTGGGCACCGCGTCCTTCGCCCCCATCCGCCCCAGGAGCTGTCTCTTATACCCATCTGACGCTGCCGACGATAAGGCTC
>NZ_RAVW01000797.1 GCF_003611585.1 Corallococcus exercitus
CGCCCGCCCTGCCCGGATGACGTGGAGGCCGCGGCCAAGAAGAAGGGCGCCAAGAAGCCCGCGCCCGCGAAGCCCGCCGCGCCTCCCGCGAAGAAGCCGTAGCAGACCGGTGGCCCGCCACTCCCATGCGGCGGGCCCGGCCTTCGCCGAACGGCGCCAAGCCTGGGGGCCGGCCCTACTCGACGATGAAGTCCGCGGCGGTGCGGCGACGGCCGGCCACCACCGACACCACCGCGCGGCCCTGGCCCACGGCCGTCACGCGGCCCTCGGGGGACACCGTCACCACGGCGGTGTTGGAGCTGAACCACTCCAGCGGCACCTTCTCCAGCGCCACGCCGTTGCGGTTGTACGCGCGCGCCTGGACCATCACCGACTGGCCCTTCTTCTTGAAGGTGTACGAGGTGAGGTTCAGCCCCAGGCGGGCGAAGTCCGGCGGCACCACCTGCACGGCGATGGCGCGGTTCAGGTGACCCAGCGTCGCGGTGACGGTGGCCGTGCCGGCCGACGCGGCGATGAGCTCGCCGTTCTCCACGCGCGCCACCTCCTCGTTGCTGGAGCGGAAGGCGGGCACCGCGTCGGGGATGACGTGGCCCGCTTCATTGCGCGCCACCACGCGCAGCTTGATGGTGCGCCCCACCTCCACGAAGTCCGCGCCCGGCGCGCGCACGTCCAGCGACGCGAGGATGGTGAGGTCCAGCGGCAGCGCCGCCTTCGCGCGGCCACCCTGCACGCCGATGATGGTCTTGCCGGACTTGCGCGCCACCACCGTGCCGTCCTCCAGCACGGAGGCCACCTCCGGCGCGGAGCTGGTCCAGCGCAGGCGCGTGTCCATCATCTTGCGCCCGTCCGCATCCAGCACGGTGTAGTTGAGCGGCAGGTTCTGCCCCTGCGTGCGCAGGTAGCGCTGCTCGGGTTGTTCGAGGGTGATGGTCGTGGGCGACGGTCCACACGCACCGAGCACACCCAGCGCGAGGAAACCCAACAGGGAAAGGGACGGTGGACGTGACGTCTTCACGAAGGCAGGCACGGGGGGCGGTGGGGAGAGGCGGAGTCTACCGGCTGACCACTCGACGGGCGGGAAAACCGCGAGCGCCCGCGCCGAAGTCCGGGCGCCTGCACGCCTGCTGACGACTTCCGGCCACTTTCAGCGGCGCGGGGTCCGGGCCTCCATGGCTCCCAGCACCTGCGCGGCCAGGGCCTCTCCCTC
>NZ_RAVW01000798.1 GCF_003611585.1 Corallococcus exercitus
CCTCCGCGCCCATTCCCACCCCTGCGCGGCCACCCACAGGCTCCCGAGCGAGGGGCCGGGCAGCGAGAGTGGCCCGCTCACGGATGGGAAATTGATCCGTCCTCGAACCCCGTGCTAGCTGCCTGATCAGCACTAACTCGTGCACCTCCGGCACTAATTAGTGTGGGGGCTCTGGCGTCAGCCGGGGCGAGAGAGGATGGGCCACGTGGGTCGTATCATCTGCATCTCCAACCAGAAGGGCGGCGTGGGTAAGACCACCACCGCCATCAACCTCGCCGCGAGCCTCGCGTCCGCGGAGCGCCGCACCCTGCTGGTGGACATGGACCCCCAGGGCAACGCGGGCAGCGGCCTGGGCCTCAAGCGAGACGCACTCAACGGCACCGTCTACGACGCGCTCCTCGGCGGCCGTCCCGCCTCCGAGCTCATCCACCCCACCGAGCTGCGCTTCCTCCAGGTCATCCCCGCCACGCCCGACCTCACCGGCGCGGAAGTGGAGCTGGTGAACCAGGAGCGGCGCGAGTTCCGCCTGCGCGAAGCCCTGCTGCCGCTCAAGGACAAGTACGACTACATCATCATCGACTGTCCGCCCTCGCTCGGCCTGCTCACGCTCAACGCGCTGGTGTCCGCGGACTCCGTCCTCATCCCGCTCCAGTGCGAGTACTACGCGCTCGAGGGCCTCTCCCAGCTCACGCACACCATCGACCTGGTCAAGCAGGGGCTCAACCCCTCGCTGAAGATGGAGGGCATCCTGCTCACCATGTTCGACGCTCGGGCGAACATCGCCCACCAGGTCGTCGACGAGGTGCGCGGCTACTTCAAGGACCAGGTCTTCCAGGCCGTCGTGCCGCGCAACGTGCGCCTGTCCGAGTGCCCGTCCTTCGGCAAGCCGATCATCCTCTATGACATCAAGTCGAAGGGCTGCGAGAGCTACCTGGCGCTCGGCCGCGAGCTGATGCGCCGGGACTCCCCCAAGCCGTCCAAGCGCCGGGTCGCCTGACCGCCCTCCTTATTAGATGTGAATGGTGGGACCGGGTGCCCGGTTCGCCGTGAAGCACTCAAGGCCCATGCGCGCCGGCCCCACGCTGGCGCGGGAGTTCCCAACCACCGTGCAGAAGACCGCAGACACCCAGAAGCGCGCCCTGGGCCGGGGCCTCTCCGCCCTCATCCCCCAGGCCGCCCC
>NZ_RAVW01000799.1 GCF_003611585.1 Corallococcus exercitus
GGTGCCACCGTGGGCCCGAACGTGTCCGTGGGCCCGGGCGCGCGGGTGGGGCAGGGCGCGAAGCTGGAGCGCTGCGCCGTGTTCGAGGAGACGCAGGTGGCGCCCGGTGAGGCGCTCACCGAGGTGCTCGCGTGGGGCCCGCACCGGGTGCCCGCCTCGCTCTCCGGCCGCTGACAGCACTTGAAACGACGAAGGCCCGTCCTCCCTTGTTCAGGAGCACGGGCCTTCCTTGCGTCCAGCGCTCAGGGGCGCGTCAGGCGTTGTGCCAGCGCGCCAGCACGCAGGTGACGTTGTCGTTGCCGCCCGCCGCGTTGGCCAGGTCGATGAGCTGCCCGCAGGCCTTCTCCAGCTCCGGCGTGCGCGACAGGATGTCCTGCATCTGCGCGTCGGAAATCATGCCGCTCAGGCCGTCCGAGCACAGCAGGAAGACGTCGTTCTCCAGCGGATCCACGCGGGTGACGTCCACCTGCACCTGCTCCTTCATCCCCAGCGCGCGGACAATCACGTTCTTGTGGGGGAAGTTCTCGATCTCCTCCGGCGTGAGCTTCTTCGCCTTGAGGTAGTCGTTGAGCAGCGAGTGGTCCTCCGTCACCTGCTGGAGCATGCCGCCGCGGAAGAAGTACACGCGGCTGTCGCCCACGTGGCCCACGTAGGCCGCGGTCTCCGCGAAGTGCACGGACACGATGGTGGTGCCCATGCCCTTGTACTTGGTGTCCACCGTGGCGCGCTCGAAGATGCGCGCGTTGGCCAGCTTGATGCCGGTGGCCAGGCGGTTCTCGTCGTAGTTGCGCTGCTTGTCCATCTTGAAGGGCCAGGTGGCGTCCTGGTCCTTGGACGTGAGGCGGAAGAACTCACCCAGCTCGTCCACGGCGATGCGGCTGGCGATCTCACCGGACGAGTGACCGCCCATGCCGTCCGCCACGACCACGAGGTTCTCCTCGGGGAGCACGAGGTAGTTGTCCTCGTTGTGGTTCCGCTTCATCCCGACGTGGGTGCTGCCGGCAACCTCGATGCGCATGCGAAGGGACTCTTCCCGGGAGAGGCGTGAAAATCGCGGCGCGACGTTAACAAAGCGCTCCAAAAGGGGTCAAAAACCTCTCGTCTGTGCCAGCGTTCCCCCTCCGGGTCTGTCTCTTATACACATC
>NZ_RAVW01000079.1 GCF_003611585.1 Corallococcus exercitus
TCTGCGCATGTCTCGTGGGCTCGGAGATGAGTATAAGAGACAGCCCAGGGGCCCAGCGTGGAGGCCAGGGGGCTGCCCACGGCCATCATCGGCTCGAAGACGTGATCCGCGAGCGGCCCGGAGAGCAGGTAGGCGACGGGGATGGCGCCGCCGGACAGCGCGGCATGCACGGCGAAGACGCGGCCCTGCAACCCGGTGGGCACCTTGCGCTGCCAGAGGGTCTGGTTGCAGCTCATGATGACGGGGACGGTGAACAGGACGCCGAACGCGCCCGCGCCCACTCCCCACGCGGACGCACGTGACGCGCCCACCCCCATGAACAGGCCCTGGAGCAGCACGAACCCCAGCACGGTCCAGACACGGCGCGCCCCGCCCCAGGCGAGCAGCAGCAGGCTTCCGGCGAGCATGCCCAGCCCTCCCGCGGTCATCACCGCGCCCAGCGTGCGCACGTCGGTGAAGGACATGACCAGGGGCGTGACGAGCACCTGGAGGATGCCCAGGTTGAAGCTCATCAGCGTGAGGAGGACCTGGAGCCCCAGGAGGCCCGGCCGCTCGCGGATGTAGCGCCAGCCCACTCCGGCGTCCTGGAGCGCGCGGCCTCCCAGGGACACCTTCACCGGCGCGGCCTCCGTCGGTGGAGCGGCGGGCATGCGCAGGGCCTGGAGCACCACCAGCGAGAGGGCCGCCGCGATGACGTCGAGGGTCAGCAGGCCGGTGACGCCAATGCGGGGCAGCAGGACGCCGGACAGGAGCGGCGCGACGATGTAGCCCAGCGCCAGGCCCAGCTGCATGAGGCCATTGGCGCGTGGAAGCTGCTCCGGGCCCACCATCAGCGTCGTGGCCTTGGTGAAGGCAGGCCGTTGGACGCTGTTGAACGCGGCGCCGGCCGCGACGAGCGCGAGGAGGGCGCCCACGCCCAGGCGATCCATCCAGAGCAGCAGCGCGATGAGCACGGTGCAGACGGCCCCGCCCGCGTGCCCCAGCATCATCACCTTGCGCAGGTCGTGCCGGTCCACCACGCCGCCCAGCAGCGGGGCCACCAGCACGCCCGGCGCGAAGGCGGCCAGGGCGATGAGCGAGTAGAGCGACGTGGACCGCGTGTGCTCATACATCCACACGCTCAGGCCGAAGCCGTTGAGGTGCGAGCCCATGCCCGACACCGTCTGCCCCAGCCACAAGAGCACGAACCGGGAGAAGGGCTGGAGCCCGCGGTCATGGCCGCGCGGTGGCTGGGGGAGGGAGGTTCGCATGCCCGGGTCGAACTGGAATGGCCACGAACCCTGCCACTCCGCTCTGACACCGGGCGTCCGGCGAACCTCCCGGGTTTCGCTACTCCACCACGAGCGGCTGGCGCGACTCGATGGTGAGACCGAAGCCGGAAAGGCCCCGGTAGGTCATGTCCGTGTTGGACATCACGCGCATGGCGCTCACGCCCAGGTCGGTGAGGATCTGGCAGCCCATGCCCACGTCGCGCGACTCGTTGGCCGCGCGGCTGACGGACGCGTTGCTGCCGTCGCCCGCGCGCTTGTGGTGGATGCCGAAGTCGTTGCCGTGCATGCCGGGCAGGTAGACGATGACGCCATGGCCCTCGCGCGCCACGTGCTCCAGCGCGCGGTCCAACAGCAGGTTGCACTTGCAATCCGGTGACCCGAACACGTCACCCATGGCGCAGGCGCCGTGCAGGCGCACCAGCGGGGCGGGCTGGGCCTTCGCGGGGTCGCCCTTCACCAGGACCAGGGACTTCGCGCCGTCGGGCGTCCAGGTATAGGTGAGGGCGGTGAACTCGCCATGGCGGGTGCGCACGACGCTCTGGCCGGACTCGCGGCGCACCAGCCGGTCCTTGCGGCTGCGGTACTGGATGAGGTCCGCGATGGTGATGAGCTTCAGCTGGTGCTCGCGCGCGAACTGCTTCAGGTCCGGCATGCGCTGCATGGTGCCGTCGTCCTTCACCAGCTCGCAGAGGATGCCGGAGGGCTGCAGGCCCGCGAGGCGCGCCAGGTCCACGGCGGCCTCGGTGTGGCCCGCGCGGCGCAGCACGCCGCCTTCGCGGTAGCGCAGCGGGAAGATGTGGCCGGGGCGCAGGAAGTCGTCCGCGGTGCTGTTCGGGTCGGCGAGCGCGCGGATGGTCTTCGTGCGGTCGCTGGCGGAGACGCCGGTGGTGGTGCCGTGGCGGAAGTCCACGGAGACGGTGAAGGCGGTGCGGTGGGACTCGGTGTTCTCCGCCACCATCTGCGGCAGGCGCAGCGCGTCCAGCCGCTCCGCGAGCATGGGCTGGCAGATGATGCCGCTGGTGTGGCGGACCATGAAGGCCAGCTGCTCCGGCGTGGCCAGTTCGGCGGCCATGATGAGGTCGCCTTCGTTCTCGCGGTCCTCGTCGTCGGCGACGATGACGCACTTGCCGGCCTGGATGTCGCGGATGGCCTCCTCGATGGTGTTCAACTCGGAGTCTCGGCTCATGTCGGAGGGGCTCATCCTGCTGACGGCGTGGAGAGGCATGGTGGGCGGCATGTAACGCGAGGGGGGTGTGGTGGCAAGCCATGCCCGGGGAGCGAGCGTGCGTCCGTTCAATGGCTGGGATGAGGGAAACCTGTGACAGGGTGTCCGTGTAGGTGGCGCGGCCGGGCCGGCGACTCGACGGGCTGGGGGCCGTGATGTAGGATGCCCGGTTCCGTGAGCGCAGACATCCAGGACAAGCGGGCCCGGTTCAACCAGCTGCAGGACAGCCTGGCGACCCGGCAGAGCACCACCCACTTCACCCACGCGGGTGTTTCCGTCATCGCCTTCATGCTGATCGCAGGGGCGGCGGGGAAGCTGTTCTACGACTCCCTGCGCACGCCCGTGCTGGCCTGGGGCGCCACCCTCGTGGCGCTGGGGCTGCTGGTGTACGGCTTCCGCAGCTACCTCCAGGGCCGCAAGGTGCTGGTGGACGAGCTCCAGCGCTATGAGGCGCTGCTGGCGCTGCGCCGCGAGCTGCACCTGGACAACCCTGCCGCACTCCTCCCCCGGTGAGCGCCGCGAGGAAGGTCGCCCTGCCGGGGCGGTTCATCGTGCTGGAAGGCCTGGACGGCGCGGGCACCACCACGCAGACGGAGCGGCTGGCGTCCGTGCTGAGGGCGGAAGGGCACGCGGTGGTGACGACGCGCGAGCCTTCGGATGGCCCGGTGGGCACGATGCTGCGCCAGGCGCTCACGGGCCGCCTGGGCCTGCCGCAGGGCCGGGGGCCGCTGGCGCAGGAGACGCTGGCGCTGCTGTTCGCGGCGGACCGGACGGACCACCTGCACGCGCGCATCCTGCCGGCGCTGGAGCAGGGCAAGGTGGTGCTGTGCGACCGCTACGTGCTGTCCTCGCTGGCGTACCAGGGGGCGAGCCTGCCCATGGAATGGGTGAACGCGGTGAACTCTCACGCCGTGTCGCCGGACCTCACGTTGTTCGTGGGCGTGGACCCCCAGGTCGCGGCGACGCGCCGGGCCGTGCGTGGAGGCCCCGCGGAGCTGTTCGAGGCGGACGAGGCCCAGCGCCGCATCGCGCTTCAGTACCTCAAGGCCATCGAGCTGCGAGAGAACCACGAGCGCATCGTGCACATCAACGGTGAGCTGTCCGTGGAGGCCGTGACGGAAGAGTGCCTGGCGGAAGTGCGGCAGGTGCTCGCGCGCAAGCGCTGAGGGCCCCGGCCGACGCGGCGGCTCCACCCCGCCGCGCCGGAGAATGCATCACCTCAAGCGGTCTCCAACACGAGCCGCTGGCTGACCTCCCGGCACACGGCCTGCGCCTGCTGCACGGTGTCCGCGTAGGCAATCACGAAGCCGGCGCGGTCCTCCGACTTCAGGGCCTGCCGGACGGTGGCGCCCAGCTCGACCTGGAGCGAGATCTCCACGACTCCCGGAATGCGCCGCAGGGCGTGCGCGCCGTTGAGCCGCTTGAGCTTGCCGGGCGGCGGCGTGAAGAACTGGATGGCCGCGCCGCCCTTCGGAATCGGATCCGCTTCCAGCGGCTTCAGCGTCCCCATGGCCCACTGGAGCGTCATGTCCAGCAGGTCGTGCCCGGTGGTCAGCCGGACCAGGTCCCACAGGCGGTCTCCGCCCAGCCGCGTGTGCGTCTCCACGATGCGGGGGCCTCGCGACGTGTACTTCAGCTCCGTGTGCGAAGGCCCGTCCTGGATGCCGAGCACGTCCAGGAAGCTCCGGATGAAGTCGCGCACCTCGCGGTCCCGCTCCGGAGGCATCGGCGCGGGGACCTGGTGGGCCACCTCCAGGAACGCGCTGGCGTTGGGGTCCGTGCTCTTCGTCTCCTCGTTGATGCCCAGGATGACGTGGCGCCCCGCGAAGGAGAAACACTCCACGGAGTACTCGGGGCCGTCCAGGTACTCCTCGGCGATCCACGACGCTCGGCCGTTGATCACGCCGTCCAGATCCGCGGCGGAACGGACGAGCCGCACGTCGATGCTGCCCACGCCATCCACGGGCTTGAGGATGAACGGGTAGCCCTGACGCTCCGCGAACGCGATGGCGTCCTCCCGCGTCTTCACGGCTGACCACTGCATGGGAGAGAAGCCGCCGGAGTCGAGCACCCGCCGCATGGCCGTCTTGTCGCGCGTCTTCTCCACCAGGTCCAACGGCGTGCCCCGCAGCCCCAGCGCCTCGTTGATGCGCGCGCAGGGGATGAGCGCCTCCTCCGCGACGGTGATGGCGCTCACGAACGGCGTGACGGCGTGCGCGGCCTTCAGCATGGGGATGAGCGCCGGGTCGTCGTAGCCCATGAGCAGGACCCGGTCGGACTGCCGGTTCACGACGTCATCGGACAGCCCCGGCTGCTGGATGATCAACGGCCGCAGGCCCAGCTGCCACGCCCGCTCCGTGATGAACTGCCGTGCGCCCAGAAGGATGAGGTTCGCCGTCATGGTTCATGCGCTCCTTGAAGTGACGTCTTCCGCGCGGCCCCGCGCGTGACGAATGAAGGTCTGGCGTCCTTCTTCGGAAACGACGAACGCCCACCCCAGCTTGCCTCCACTGGTGATGTTCACCACCTTGGAAGTGCGGCTGCCGCGCACCAGGAAGCCGTTGGTCCTGCCGCCATAGGAGTAGAAGCCCAGCACCAGCCGGTACTCCTCCGGGGCCGAGTCACCGCCCGCGCGCAGCCGGACGGTCTCCGCCTCCACGACGCGCTGGCAGATCCACCGCTCGACGCCGGGCTCGCGCAGCTTCCGCTCCAGCTCTTCCGAGGACCAGTCCGTCCCCATCAGCACGCCGCTGCCGCCGTAGGAGCTGCTGTCGTCGATCTTGAACACGAGCCCGGCCTTGTCGCGCAGCGCGGCCGCCAGGTTGTCCTCCGACAGCGAGAAGGCGGGGGGCAGGTATTTCCGGATGGCGGCCACCTCGTCCTCGCTGAACAGCGCCTGGTGGCCCGGCTCGCACAGCAGCGCGAGGAACCGCTTGCTCATGCGCAGCTCCGGTTCGAAGCCGTTGGTGAGCACCGCGCCGCTCGCCCAGAGCTTCTCCAGGAACGCGAAGCCGTCCGTGACCTCCTCGTAGGTGAACATGCGGTGGATGAGCGTGCGCTCCGCCTCCTCCCGCTTGAGCCACGCCTCCGGGTAGCTCACCTCGTCGAGGATGTGGACCTGCACGTCCGGGTTCAGCGCTTCGAGGTAGCGCTTCAGGTACTCCTGGCGCGGATAGCCCAGGCCCGAGTGCCCCCGCGAGTCGAGGATCACCACCCGGCGCAGCCCCCGCTTCCTGCACTCCTCCGCGTACAGCACGGCGAGGTCCCGCAGGGGGCTGTCCATCAACCCGGCCCGGGGAAAGCCCAGCGCCTCCGTGGCCGCTCGAGAGCCCTCGTATGCCTCGCCGCCGCCCACGCCCGGGAAGATGTTGAACTCGCAGAAGAAGTACCCCTGCCGCGTGGGCACGATGTCCATGCGGCCAATCGTCGCGTCGCCGTGGCGCAGGTTGTCCCAGTGGATGAAGCGCGCGAGGTGCCGGGGCATCCGCAGCAGATCGAGCAGGCCCTCCTGCGAGCGCGTGTCGATGAGGTGGTTGATCAGCTTCAGCTGCGCGGAGAGCAGGGCGCGGCACGCCCGGCTCAGCTCCACGAACTCCGCCTGGCTGAAGAGGAGCGGGTGCGCGAACTGGCTCTTCTCGTACATGGGCGAGTCCAGGGCGTGGATCGCGGCCATCGTGCTCGCCTGCGCCGTGGCGTCACGCGCGGGGGTCCATCCCTCTTCCAGGGCGGCGAGGAACGCTTCGTTGAATGCGCCGATCATGGGTGGCCTCTAGGAGCGGCCGGCGTCGCCGCCGACACCGAACAGCGCGTTCATCTTCTGGAGGGAGAAGGCCTTGTAGACGACGGGCTCGTACTTCGCGGGCGTGTCCTTGCAGAACTTGGGGAAGCACTCGATGAGCGCGTCGTCGTTGGCGAGCTTGAAGAACGCCAGGGACTGGCGCTCTCCGCCGGACAGGACGACCCGGTGCGGGGTGGAGACATATTCGTCGTTGGACCAGCGGGCCATCAGGTCGCCGATGTTGACGATGAGGTGGTCACGCCGCTCCAGCGTGGGGGTGATCCACGAGCCCCCGCGCTCCTTCACCTGGATGCCGGGGCCCGTCTGCGCCAGCACCGTCAGCAGCGTCCCGTCCGTGTGCTCGCCCATGCCCTGGTCGTTGATCAGCTCCGGACTGAGCTGGGGGTAGAGCAGGGAGCGGAGCGAGTCGGTGGAGGCGGACGTCTTCTTCGCGAAGAAGTCCCGGGGCAGGTCCAGCGCGATGCTGAACAGCTCCGTGAGCCGGGACGTCAGCGCCTCGCACTCGCGGAAGTACGCCTTGAGCGCCGCGCGAAGCCGCTGGCCTTCCGCGTCCGCGCTGAAGGGCAGGCTCGCACTGTCGTCCTCGATGAGCCGGCCCACGCTGAACTTCTCCACGTAGTCGCTGGGGAGCCCCTTACGGCCCATGTACGCGAAGGCGTTCTCCTCCAGCATGCCGCTGTAGCCATAGGGCGTGTAGTCGTCCGCAGCCATGGTGAAGCCGGACTGCAACCGGCAGCGGTTCTTCGCCTCCAGGGGCTGGCGGAAGAAGGCCCGCGACAGGGCATAGGCCTCCTCGAAGACGGCCGGCGCGATGCCGTGGCCGCTCAGGGTGAAGAAGCCCACCTGCTTGCAGGCCCGGTCGATCTCGAACGCCGCCCGGCGCTCGGCTTCGGACCCTGGCGTCGCGGACGTCAAATCGATTCGGGGCAACTCCTTCATCATGTGCTCCTCCAGGTTCAATGGCTCAGGGCTTCGCGGACCGGTGGCGTCCTTCGAGCTCGCGCAGCACGTGCGCGACCGTGAGGACGTCGAGGAACGCATGGCCCGTCGAGCTGAAGACGGTGCGGCCCGCGCGCAGGGGACCGCTGTCCCTCCGCACGAGCTGCCCCAGGGTGATGGCGCTGGCGTGGACCGGCCCTGCCTCCGCGAGCGCGGTGGCCAGGTCCTCGACGATGACCGTCGACGTGCGCAGCAGTTCGAGCGGCACCTCCCGCGCCTCCACGGTGTGTCCGCCCATGCAGTTGATGTGCACGCTGGGGGTGAGGCCCTCGAAGCTCCCCAGCGGCGTCTTCGACGACGTCGCGGTGCCAATCACATCCGCGCCCCGGATCGCCTCGTCCAGTGAGGCGCAGGCGACGACGTGCACCGCTTCGCCCAGCGATGCGCGCAGCTCCGCCGCGAACGCGCCGCGCCGGGCCGGATTCCGTGCCCAGAGCCGCACCTCCTGGATGGGGCGGACCGCGCGCACCGCCGCCACCTGCTGCCGGGCCTGCGCGCCAGCTCCCGCGACGGCCAGCGTCCGGGCATCCGTGCGCGCGCAGAGGTCCGTGACCAGCGCGGACACGGCGGCGCACTTGAGTTCCGTCACCGCCGCGCCATCCAGCAGCGCGAGCAACTCCCCGGTCCGCGTGGAGAACGCCGCCACCACGCCGTTCATGGTGGGCAGCGGATCCGCCGCGGCCCGCTCGAAGAGGGTCGCGACCTTGTTGATGTAGAGGCCCAGGTGCTCCGACACGGCCGGCATCGACACGAACGCGGCGTGCCGGGTCGTGGAGGGGACCGCGACGCGCAGCGGGACCTGCACCCGTTCATGCAGGCCCTCCGTGAGCGCCGCCTCCAGCTCGCGCACGAGCCGGGGAAGGTTCCCGTGCGCGGAGACGACGTCGTGGGAAAGGAAGGCAGCCATCGCGCGGGCCTCCGGCTACAGCGTCGGGAGGACTTCCTTCAGGTGGCCGATGAACGCCTGCACCATCTCCGTGGGCAGGTCGCCGCGCAGCATGAGCCGGACGCCCGCCTTGCCCACGGGCACGATGGGGAAGAAGACCGCGGAGGTGTAGAAGCCGCGCTTGTAGAGCTCGCGCGACAGCTTCACGGCCTTGTCCTGTTCGCCCACCTCCACGACCTTGATGTGCAGCCCGTCGCCGCGCTGCGCGGTCTGGATGTGCTCGTCGAACAGCGCGATGTTCCGGCGCAGCTGCTCCTGCCGCTTCGCCAGCTCGGGGCTGCGGTGCACCTTGATGCTCCCCATGGAGGTGCCGATGGCCGCCGTCCGCAGGCTCTGGGACCAGCCCATGGGGCCCGTCCGGTAGAGGAAGTCGTAGTGCTTGCGCGACCCGAGCATCGCGATGCCGCCCGTGCTGCCGAACGCCTTGGCGATGGAGGCGATGATCACCATCCGGTCGTTCAGCTCCCGCAGCCGGGAGCGGATGTAGCCCTCGCCGTTCTTGCCCTGCGTGGAGAGCGAGTGCGAGTCGTCGAGGTAGAGGAAGAGGCCGTACTTCTCCTGGAGCGTGAGCAGCGCCTGGAGGTCCGTGGCGCCGCCCGTGGAGTAGACGCCGTCGCAGACGTAGGCCACGCGCGGGTACTTGCGGCAGACGTCCTCCAGGTAGTTCATGTCGTTGTGCGGGGCGTTCAGCACCCGCGTCTCGTCGGCGACGATGGGCTTCATGAACGCCATGGAGAAGTGCGCGAACTTGTCGAACACCATCACCAGGGGCTCGCTGTCCGTCAGGTGGCCGGACCCCAGCACCGGGAGGATGGCCGCCGTGAGCGCGCTGGACGTGACGGCGGGCAGCACGGGCCCCCCGAAGAGGTCCGCCAGCTGCTCCTCCAACTCCTCCATCAGGCCCAGCCGGATGCGGAACTCCGCCATCGACAGGCCGGTGATGCCCGCGCTCTTCAGCGCGTCGATGCCGCCCTGGAGGACGTCCGGGTGGCTGTTGAACCCCATGTAGGAGCAGGAGCACAGGTTGGCGAACTCGTGCCCGGTGTCCACCTCGCGCATGTGGTTCTGGCCGCGCGAGGCATCCACGCGGATGTTCAGCATGTGCGAGTCGCGGGCCACGGCCCAGGCGCTCTCGCTGGCGGGGATCATCTTCTGGTTGTTGCGGTGCAGGTGGGGCCCCATCACCGCGTCGCCGGGCGTCGTCACTTCCGCGCTCCTGTCTTTTCCATCACGAACTGACCAATGCGTTGCAGGGCCTCGCGGCCGCTGGTGAGGCGGTTGAAGTGCAGGTGCCAGACGTGGACCATGTCGGGCCACTCCTCGAACGTGACGTCCACGCCCTGGGCCTGCGCCTTCTTCGCCATCGCCTGCGAGTCGCTGAAGAGCAGCTCCCGCTCGCCCACCTGGATGAGCAGGGGCGGGAAGCCCGTGAGGTCCGCGTGGATGGGGGAGATGGTGGGCTGCCGCGGGTCCTGCCCGTTGAGGTAGTGCCGGGCGACCTCCTCCACCACCTTGCGCTGCACGAGCGCGTCGGCCTTCTCGCGCGACTGGTAGCTCTCCCCCTGGATGCCCAGGTTGAACCACGAGGAGATGCACACCAGGGCGCCCGCGAGCCGGAGGCCCTGGGACCGGGCGTTGACCTGCATGGAGACCACCAGGCCGCCGCCCGCCGAGTCTCCGGCGATGGAGATGCGGCCGGGCGCGAACCCGTGCTCCAGCAGCCAGCGGTACGCGGTGGTTGCGTCGTCCAGCGCGGCCGGGAAGGGGTGCTCCGGCGCTCGGCGGTAGTCGAGCTGGAGCACCCGGCAGCGCGCCTGCCGCGCCATCTCCGCGGCCATGTGGCCATGGCTCACCAGCGAGCCGAAGACGAACCCGCCGCCGTGCAGGAAGAGCAGGGCGCGGTCCGGGTCGCACTCCGGCGGCGTGAGCCACTGGGCGCGGACGCCGTTCACGTTGACGGGCTCCACGCCGATGTCCTTCGCGATGGGCAGCCCGAGCGAATCGTAGTGGACCCGCGCCGCCTCATAGCCGTCCGGCCAGGGCCGGGCGTCCAGGTACGCGAGCAGCTCCTTCATCTCCGCCGCGTTGCGCACCGCGTGCTGTCGCGTGGTCATGCCCGCACCTCGATGATGTTCGGGTAGGGGTTGAGCTCGCCGCGGACGAAGCGGGTGATGTTGGCGTCCTCCTTGTGGTTCGACGCCTTCTCCAGGGAGAGGCCGTAGTAGTCGTACCAGCGCTTGAGGTCGTCGGAGCCCGCGACCTGGTACTCGACGTGACGGATGGGGCGCTTCGCGGCCTTGCTCGCGTCGGTGAGGGACGGCTGGGTGGCCGCGTGCGCGAGCCCGCCCACCACCTCGTTGTGGAGGACGATCATCACGATGTCGTTCTCCAGGTCCAGCTTCAGCGCGAACGAGTAGTCGCGCAGGATCTCCTCGGAGAACTCCGCCTTCACCGCGACGTTGTAGTTGTTGGGGATGTTCTCGATGAGCGCCCGGGGGTCCAGGCCCTTGTCCTGGCAGAAGCGGCGCGTGTCGCAGATCATCGGCATGCCGCCGCTGATGTTCTGGTTGGGACCGTAGAGGTTCGCGATGAACGGCGTCGCCGAGTCGAAGTGGACGCACTTCGTGGTGACGAACTCGCGGCTCTCCGTGTGGTCGCTGTTCGGCGTGAAGTTCCGGTTCTTGTTGAAGCCGTCCACGTCCATCTTGGCGACGCGGTCGTAGGCGACGGGCGTGGGGCTGTAGCGCGCCAGATCGAAGCGCGGCGCGATCGCCCGGAAGATGCCCTCCAGGTAGTCACGGGCCAGCGCGGCGCCGGACTCCGTATGGAGGTCCAGCCCGCGCGCGGCGAGCAGCTTGTTCACGCCGTACACCACCGCGAACCCGTTCTTCTTCTCCACGGCCTCCACCACGGCGTCGAGCAGCGCGGGGGCGGGAGCAGCCGAGCGGCCTTCACCCAGGTCCGCCGGGAAGGTGGAGACATTGATGAACGAATCCTTGATACGGCTCGGATCGAGTCTTTTCATGGGCTGTCCAGGGGATGAGGGGGAATGGAGCGGCAGCCATGGATGGGCAATGGGCCGCGATGTTTGTCTTGATATACTGATCGGAAAGTCTGTCGTCAATCCACCTCGGTTTCGATCGGGAAAGACAGCCTTTGAGGGCTCGGGATGGAGCGCGCAGCTTGAAATTGTATCACCCGCCCGAGGGCCCGGGAACGACGCTCCCAGGAGGGCAGTGGGGATCCGCGAGGGCAACCCCTTGCATGCGTAGGGTAGGATCCCGCTGACGCCTTCACGTGTCGGTCTGGATGTATGTGATTTGGCTGGTCGTGGACGTGTCCGGATTGGATCCTTACATTGTCTGGCAATGTTGAAAGGACATCTGGATGGGATCGCGCCGGTTGCGATCTCTGGATTTGCGTTTGCCTTGCCGGGCGCTCGCACACTCGATGAATTGGCGGAAGTGCTGCACGGGGGAAAGACCACGTATGGGCAGTGGCCCGAGGAGCGCATTCCCCGGGCCCTGTATCTGGACCCCACGGCGGCCGTGGGCGCGGCCCGGACGTCCACGCTGCTGGGTGGGGTCGTTGGAGCGCGCGAGCTGCCAGGGGAGGAGGTCCCGCATCGGTGGGTGGTGGAGACGGCGCACCGGGCCCTGACCTCGGCGGGATTGGCTCCCGGCGCGCTTGGCGGGCAGCCCGTTCCGGTCTTCCTCGCGCACTCACGCGGTGGTGGGCACGGGCTCTACGACGCGGCGGTGCTGGCCGTGGCGGGGCAGCTCCAGCCGTACCTCGTTCATGGCGCGCATCCGAACGAGTTCTCCCACCAGGAGCTGACGGAGCTCACGCGCAAGGTGCGCCAGTCGCTCCGGGAGTCGTTCGGGCAGGACTTCGTGGAGGACCCGAGGGAGCGCGCCACGCACCGGCTGGCGAGCGCCGTCGCGGAGGCGATGGGGACCACGGAGAAGGCGCTGCTGGTGGACGGGAACTGCACCGGCGGGCTGGCGGCGATCGAACTGGCGGCGCGTGAGCTGGCGAAGGGGGCGCCGTGGGCCATCGCGGGCGCGCTGTCCTACGTCGACACGGTCAACCAGGTCCTCTATTCGAACTCACGCCTCCTGTCGTCCGAGGGCTGCTTCCCGTTCGCCCAGAAGGGCAACGGCACGGTCATCTCCGACGGCGTGGTGCTGCTGATGCTCACGAGCCTGGAGCGGGCCACGCAGGAGCGGCTTCCCATCCACGGGGTGATCCGTGGCGTTGGTGGAGCGAACGACGGCGCGGCCGAAGGGTACATGCTGGTCCCGAACCCGCGCGGTCACGAGCTGGCGGTCCGGCGTGCGCTCGAGCAGGCAGGCGTGGCGCCCCGGGAACTGGGCGTGATCATCGCGCACGGCACGGGCACGCGGGCCGGTGACGCGGTGGAGGCGAAGGTCTTTGACCGGGCCCTGAAGTCGCACGGGGAGGCGGCCCGGCCCACGTCGCCCGTGCCCGTCATGTCCATCAAGGGGAACCTGGGACATGCGAAGGAGGCGTCAGGGCTGGCGAACCTGATCGCGCTGCTCGCCATGTTCGAGTCCGGGGGCATTCCGGGACCGGTGCACGGGGACAAGCCCAGGAGCCTGCTCGAACCGGGAGGCCTCATCGAGGTCGAGAAGACCGCCCGGTCCTGGCCGGCTGGCGAGCAGCCTCGCATCGGAGGGGTCAGCGCCATCGCGAGCGGAGGGCAGAACTACCACGCGGTGGTGGAGGACCGGCCGTCCCCCGCGCGGGCCCAGGCGCTGCTGCGAGGCACACGGAAGCGCTCTGCGCGGGGGGATGAGCCCATCGCCATCGTGGGCATGGCGGGAGCGTTCGCGGAGGCCCCGGACCTCGCCACGCTGTGGACGAACCTGCTCCAGGGCCGCCGCGCGTTCCGGAGGCTGCCGTTCGGGCCTGGCGCGCCGCTGGACCTGGATGCACACCGGTTCACCGGCAGCGCCAGCCAGTACGACGAGCGTCCCGCCGACATCGTCCGGCATGATCCGCTCCACTACCTGCTGGTGGACCTGGCGCGGAGCGCGGCCTCGAAGGTCTCCATTGAGCGGGGAAGCAACATCCCGGTGGTTGTCTCCGCGGAGCACTGCAGCGAGTACGGCCTGCGCCAGGTCGCCGCGGCGCGACTGCCGGAGCTTGAGGATCACCTCCAGCGCGTGCTGCGCGAGACGGGCAAGGACCCCAAGGGGGTGGCCCGCACCGTGCGCGCGGCGATGAAGCGCCTGTCTGGCGACCTGCCGGAGCTGTGGGCTGGCAGCCTGTTCAACCTGTCGCCCAGCTTCATGGCGGCGAGGATCGCCCGAGCGTTCGACCTGACCGGACCGACCTGCGCCATCGAGGCGGGAGGCGCGGCGGCCTCTATGGGCGGACTGGAGGTTGCCTGCGGCCGGCTGGCGTCGCGAGAGGCGGACGCAGTCTTCTGGGCGACGGCGGACATGCGGCTCGGAGTCACACGCATGGCGGACGAGGGGACGCTGGGCCTGCTGTCCCGCCGGGAGGCGCCGACCGCGCTCGATGCATCCTCCGACGGATATCTGCCCGGTGAAGGCGCTACGGTGTGCCTGCTGCGGCGCTTGTCGGATGCGCAGGAGCGCGGCGAGCCGGTGCTCGGGATCATCCGGGCGATGGGGAGCGCGTTCGGAACGCCCCAGGACCACGGGCTTGTCGCCGAACCCGCGATGAGCCTGGCCATCCGGCGTGCTTACTCCCGGTGTGACGTGTCGGCGGACGCGCTCGCCTTCGTGGAGTGCTTCGGCAGTGGTCATCCCGCCAGCGACCACGCGGAGTTGGCCGCCCTGGGACGGACCCTCGCCACCGCGCGAGCGAGGCCGCTTCCCATCGGCGCGGTCATTCCGAACATCGGTCACACCGGAGCAGTCGCCGGAGCCGCGAGCCTGATGAAGGCGCTGTTCACGCTGGCCGCGAAGCGGGTGCCCGCGACTGTTGGAGTGACGACCCCGCTCGTTGGTGCGGCCGACAACCTGCGAGTCGTCACGGAGACGCACGAACTGAAGGACGCGCGCTTCGCGGGCGTCAACGCAGCAGGCGGCGGGGGGACTCACTACCACGTCGTGGTCGAAGCCGGTCCCGACCTCCAGGTGCCGGCACCATGAGCCTCCTGCTGAACGTGAAGCGCGCGAACCGTCTGAACCACGCAGAGGTGAAGCGCCATGCGTGGGCTTCCACGACGAAGCTCTCCGGGAACCACTCATGAGCCTCCACCCGAACGTAAAGCGAGCGTGCGGCCTGAGCCTCGCGGAGATGGAGCGTCATGCGTGGACTTCCACGACGAAGCTCCCTGGGAATCACCGATGAGCCTCCACCGGTACGTGAAGCGAGCGGGTGGCCTGAGCGTCGCGAAGATGGAGCGTCGTGCGTGGACTTCCACGACGAAGCTCTCAGGGAGCCACTCATGAGCCTCCATCCGAACGTAAAGCGAGCGTCCGGCCTGAGCCTCGCGGAGATGGAGCGTCATGCGTGGGTTGCCACCGCGAAGCTCCCAAGGAACCGCCCATGAGCCTCCAACGTGAGGACGTCCTCGCTCATCTGGCGAGGGACCTCCATGAACGGATTCCGATGACGAAGTTCCTCGGGATCCAGTTCGTCGAGTTCGAGCCCGGCCGCATCGTGCTCGCGGCGCCGCTGGGCCCCTCGTTGAACCACCGGGGGACGGCCTTCGGTCCGGGCGTGTTCACCTCGGCGGGCCTCGCCCCGTGGTTGTTGCTCGTGCGGGCGGCGTGGGCGGAGCGGCTGGCCGTGCAGATCCTGCTGCGCCGTTGTGAGTTCGCCATCCACCGGCCCATCGCCTGTGACTACCGGGCTCGCTGTGAGGCGTTGCCCGCGCTGGAAGCCGACACGCTTCGTCAGGGAGGCAAGGTGCGGCTCACGGCCACGTCGCAGGTGTTCATCGACGAGGGCGCGCCCGCCGCGACCTACACGGCGCACTTCACGTTGCTGGGTTCCTCGGGTGCGGGGGAGGGCGACCTGGCGTTGCCGTTTCCGGAGGCGTGGCGGACGTGATCTACCGCAAGCTGGGTGGCATCGACGTATCGGTCTTCGCCCTGGGGGCGGCGAACTTCGGGGGCATCGGAAGCTCCCGGAAGCTGCTGGGCCAGGGAGAGACCGAAGCCGAAGCACATGCGCTCCTGGACCGAGCGGTGGCGTTGGGGATCAACCTCATCGACACGGCGGGCACCTACGCGGACGGCGCCAGCGAAGCCATCATCGGCGCTTGGCTGGCGGCGCGCGGTGCCGCGATGCGGGACCGGGTGCTCATCTCGTCCAAGGTGGGCCTGCGCGGTGGGCTCGGACGGAAGCATGTGTTCGCGGAGGTGGACCGCTCGCTCGCGCGTCTTCGCATCGACACGCTCGACTTCTACCTGTCGCACGTACCCGACCCCGCGACGCCGTGGGACGACGTCCTCGAGACCTTCCAGTCCCTCGTGAGGGCAGGGAAGGTCCGTCGCTTCGGCTTGTCGAACGTCACCGCGAGCGACCTCTGGCGCTGTGCGGCGCCACGCTCCGGAGGCCCGGTGGGGTTCGGCTGGGTCCAGAACCGCTTCAACCTGCTCGAACAGGACGACGCGCGGAACGGCGTGCTGGAGGCCTGCGCGAAGCTGGGGCTCCAGTACACGCCCTATTCGCCGCTGGCGGGAGGCCTGCTCAGTGGCAGGTATGCCATCGCAGGGGAGATTCCGCAGGGCACGCGCATCGGGCAGCGCCGGGACCTCTACGCGAAGGCCTGGACCCCGGAGAACGCGGCCCGGGTCGAACACTTGAAGGCGCAGGCCTCATCCCACGCGCTGTCACCGTCAGGCCTCTCCACCTGGTGGCTGGTGCACTGCCCCTTCGTGACGTCGATCCTCGTCGGCGCGCGCAGCCCGGAGCAGCTGGAGCAACTGGTCACCGAGGCGTTGGGCCTGCCCACCAACGACGACCTCTGGCGAAGCCTCACGGCCACTTCCACCCAGGAGCCATGACGTGCGAGCGATTGTCTGCGGGACATGGGGCGGGCCCGAGCAGCTCATCCTCACGGAGGTCCCCGAGCCTGTTCCGAAATCCGACGAGGTGAAGATCGACGTGCACGCCTGCAGCGTGAACTTCGCCGACCTCCTCATGATTGGCGGGACCTATCAGACCCGGCCCGCACTGCCCTTCGTCCCGGGCCTGGAGGCCGCGGGCACGATCGCCAGCGCCCCCGACGGCTCAGGCCTCAAACCCGGGGACCGCGTCGTGGCCATCCTCTGGCACGGAGGCTACGCCGAGCAGGCCGTGGCCTCCGTCCAGGAGACGTTCCTGCTGCCAGCGGAAGTCTCGTTCGACGTCGCCGCCGCATTGACCAGCGCCTACGTGAGCACCGCCCTGGCGCTGATCCGCGTCGCCCACCTGAAGCCTTCGGAGGTGCTCCTCGTGCTCGGAGCCAGCGGAGGCGTGGGGCTCGCGGCGGTGCAGCTGGGCAAGGCGCTGGGTGCCAAGGTCATCGCGGTCGCGAGCACACCCGACAAGCGCCTCATCGCTCGCGAAGCCGGAGCGGACCGGGTCTTCAGCTCCGCTGAAACTGACTGGAAGGATCAGGTCCTCGCCGCCGCAGGGCCCTCTGGCGTGAGCGTCTGCTTCGATCCAGTCGGTGGCCCGCTCTTCGACCCGGCGCTCTCGACGCTGGGTTGGGGAGGCCGCTACGTGCTCGTGGGCTTCGCCGCGGGACAGATACCGAGCATCCCCGCCCATCGGCTGCTCGTGAAGCACCGTGCGGTGCTGGGCTCGTCGCTGCGCTACTTCCGCTACCACGACCCGGCGTCGCTGCGCGAAACCATGGACCAGCTCTTCGCCTGGTACGCGCAGGGCCGCATCACCCCGCGAATCACCCTCCGGCTTCCCCTGGAGGAGACCGCCGAGGGACTGCGCACGCTCGCGGAGCGACGCGCCATCGGCAAGGTGGTGGTCCACGTCCGCGAGGATCAGGACACCCCGTCTCGCGCGGGTGGGTGAACACGGAGCCTCGCAACGTGATTGGCGATGGCCGTCGGCCGACGGTAGCCTCACGTCATGCAACCTCTCCGGTACTCCATCAACGTCACATTGGACGGCTGCTGTGATCATCGTGCGGTTTCCGCGGACGAGGAGTTGCATCGTCACACGGCCGAGACGCTCCAAAAGGCCGACATCCTCCTCTTCGGCCGGGTGACCTACAAAATGATGGAGGAAGCGTTCCGGCCCCAGGCGGCGACGGAAGAGGGGCTGAAGGATCCCTTCGTCCAGACGATCCACGCGGCAAGGAAGTACGTCGTGTCGAGCACCCTGGCCCGGGTCGATTGGAACGCGGAGCTCCTGCGAGGCGACCTGGAGCAGGCCGTTCGACAGCTCAAGAGCCAGGCGAAGAAGGGCGTGTACGTGGGAGGCATGAAGCTCCCCCTGGCGTTGGCGGAGCTCGGGCTGATTGACGAGTACGAGTTCGTGGTGCACCCCCGGCTGGCGGGCCACGGGCCGAATCTGTTCGCGGGCCTCTCGAAGGCCATCGACCTGAAGCCCGTGAGCCGGCTGGAGCTCGCCTCGGGGGCGGTGGTCACGCGGTACGTGCCGAAGAAGTAGGCACGCCGGCCGGGTGCTGTTCAGGTGAACGAGCGGGGCAGCCCCAGCACGTGCTGGCTGATGTACGACAGGGCCATGTTCCGGCTCACGGGCGCGTTGATGAACAGGCGCACCTCGCGGAACTTGCGCTCCACGTCGTACTCCTCCGCGAAGCCGTAGCCGCCGTAGGTGTCCATGCAGGCGTTGGCGGCCTCCCAGGCGGCTTCAGCGGCCAGGTACTTCGCCATGTTCGCCTCGGCCGCGCAGGACTGGTGGCTGTCGAAGAGCGTCGCGGCCTGCTCCGTCAGCATCGACGCCGCCGTGAGCGCCGTGTGCGCCTTCGCGATGGGGAACTGCACGCCCTGGTTGGCGCCAATCGGCTTGCCGAACACCACGCGCTCCTGCGCATACGCGACGGCCTTCTCGATGAACCAGCGCCCATCCCCGATGGCCTCCGCGGCGACGAGCACCCGCTCCGCGTTCATGCCGTCGAGGATGTACGAGAAGCCCTTGCCCTCCTCGCCAATCAGCCCCTCGGCGGGCACCTCGACGTTCTCGAAGAACAGCGCGTTCGTCGCGTGGTTGAGCATGGTGCGGATGGGCCGGACCTCCAGCCCCTGCGTCTTGCACAGGTCAAGCAGGAACACGCTCATCCCGTCCGTCTTCTTGCGCCCCTCCGCCCGGGGCGTCGTCCGCGCGAGCAGGAGCATCAGGTCGGACTGGAGCACGCGCGAGATGAAGATCTTCTGGCCGTTCACGACGTAGCGGTCCCCCTGCCGGACCGCCGTCGTCTCGATGGCGGTGGTGTCCGAGCCCGAGTTCGGCTCCGTCACCGCGAACGCCTGGAGCCGCAGCCGGCCCGCGGCGATCTCCGGCAGGTACCGCTGCTTCTGCGCCGCGGAGCCGTGACGCAGCAGCACGTTCATCACGTACATCTGCGCATGGCAGGCGGACGCGTTCCCGCCGAAGTGATTGATTTCCCCCAGCACGACGGCCGCCTCGCGCAGCCCCAGCCCCGCGCCGCCGTACTCGGCCGGGATGAGCGCGGCCAGCAGGCCTGCTTCGGTGAGGGCATTGACGAAGTCGTGAGGGTACTCACGCTCCGCGTCGAGGGTCCGCCAGTACTTCGCGGGGAAGCGGTTGCACAGCGCACGCACGGACGCGCGGATCGCGTCCCGGGTCTCATGGGAGTCCATGCGCGAAGGATGTCCGTCCCCCCATGCTGACTCCAGGACAGGGCGGGTCCGCGCCAGCACATCCCGCGAGTCCACCCCCGGGGTCCGTTGGAGTAGAGTCCGCGGTCCCATGGAGCGCACCGGCGCGGCGGCGATCATCATTGGCAACGAGGTCCTCACCGCGAAGGTGAAGGACGAGAACGGCCCCCACCTCATCCAGCGGCTGCGGGAGCTTGGCATCCCGCTGGTCTCGGTGGAGACCATCCTGGACGACGTGGACGCCATCGTGGACGCGGTGGCCCGCGCCCGGCGCAAGGCCCGCTACGTCTTCACCAGCGGAGGCATTGGCCCCACCCACGACGACGTCACGGTGCGCGCGGTGGCGCTCGCGCTGGGCCGGCCCGTGGTGCGCCTGCCGGAGATGGTGTCGGCCATCCAGGCCCGCGCCGGCACGTCGCCCGTGACGCCGGAGTCCCTGCGCCTGGCGGACGCGCCGGAGGGCGCGGTGCTCCTGGCCCAGCCGGGCATGTGGTTCCCGGTGCTGACGGTGGGGGACCTGTTCCTCCTGCCGGGGGTGCCGCAGCTCTTCCGGCTGCAGCTGGAGACGGTGCTCTCACGGCTGAGCGGCACGCCGGTGCACCTGGTCAACCTGTACTTCAACCTGGGCGAGAGCGCCCTGGCGGCCGTGCTGGACCGCGTGGCGCTGGACATGCCCCACGTGGCCATCGGCTCCTATCCCGTGTTCGACGCGGCCATGGACTACCGCGTGAAGGTCACGGTGGAGGCCCCGGAGCGGGCCCACGTGGATGACGCCGTGGGCCGGCTGCTCGCGGGGTTCCCGGCGGACGCGCTGGTCCGCCGGGAGTAGCGCGGGCTTGAAGCGAACTACAGCGACAGCCCCAGCCGCTGGCGCAGCCGGAAGAAGTCGTCGGTGAGCAGCCACGACAGCAGGGCCTTCAGGTCCGCGCGCTCGCGCACCGCCTGGAGGATGGCTTCGGGGCTCTCCTGCTTGTTGGCCACGATGTTCGGATCCTCGCGCAGCACCATGGTGAGGCCCACGGACGGGTCTCCGCACACCAGCAGGCCCGCGCGGTCCGCGGAGTAGCCGAGCGCGTCCACCACCGAGGCCACGTCGATCTTCGACTGCTCGGACAGCGTCTGCGCGGGGCCTTCCGAGGCCTTCATCGCCTTGCGGTTGAAGGCCTTCTTGAGCTGCTTCGTCATCTCGTCGTTGCGCCGGCCCAGGCCGTTGAACTGCTGCACGTGGACGCGGATGGCGTTGCCGAACAGGTCCACCGTCTCGCCCTGGGACGTCTTGGAGAGGACGGCGGTCTTGTTGAGCAGGCCCAGCACCGCCTTGCCGATGAGGAACTTCTGCTCACGGGCGTTGAAGCGGCGCACGACGTCCTGGCCCACGCACAGGGACAGGGGCTCCGTCGTCTCCAACTGCAGGAGGCCACGCCGGGCGAGGTAGACCTCGAACTCCTCCACGCCGAAGGTCTGCGCCACCGCGCGCACGGCCTTGAACACGGCCGAGTCCGGCTTGAGCTTGTCCGTCTTCGGGTTGACGCCGAGCATCTCGAACTGCGGCGGGAACACCTTGCCCAGGTGCTCACCCATGGCGCGCAGCAGCTCCGTCAGCGGGCCTCGCGCGGCCGGGTGCATGAGGACGGTGTCCACGTCGTTGGCGGGCAGCGCCTCGCGGGGCTCCTGCGGCTGCCGGACGCGGGCCTCCGAGTAGAAGGCCTGCTCCACCTCGTTGGTGGCGCGCAGGAAGGTCAGCACCGCGGCGACGGCGAACGCCTTGTCCTGCTGCTTCTGGGCGTCCCACAGCTTGAACAGCGCATGCAGGCTCTCCAGGCGCGCGGGGTCCAGGCGCAAGAGCTGCCGGTGCTCCTCGATGGCCAGCGGGTAGCTGGCCATGTCGCGGCCATACAGCTCCGCCAGCGCGGCGCGGGCCTGGAGGTTCTGCGGATCCTGCTCGACAATCTGCCGGTAGATGACCGTGGCGCGAGCAGGCTCCGCCAGCGGGCCCGCGTAGAAGCTCGCCACGCGGATGCGCAGCGCCACCGCGCGCTTGACGTCCGTGGACGCCGTGGCGGCCGCCTGGGCCTCCAGCATCTGCGCCAGCTCCGGCAGGTTGCGCTGCCGCTCGTAGAGGACCACCAGCCGGTCCACCAGCGCGGGCTCGCCCGGCGTCAGCTCCAGCGCCTTCTTGTAGAGCGCCGTGGCGGAGGCGACGTCGCCCAGGCCCTCGTCGTGGATGCGCGCCAGCTCCACGGTGAAGCGGGCGCGGGCGTCGTTGGGCAGGTCCTGATCCAAGAGCCGCCGCAGGCAGTCCACCGCGCCGCCGAAGTTGCGGCCCTGCGCGTACACCGTGGCCAGCCGCTCCAGCGCCTCCGGGTGGCGGGGCAGGGTGGCCAGCGCCGTCTGCAGGTGCGCGGCCGCGCGGCCCGGATCATTGAGGTGCTGCTGGTAGAGCGCGCCCAGCGTCAGGTGGTGCTGCGCGAGCACGCGAGGGTCGCCGCCCTGCTGCACGCGCTGGCCGAGCATCTGCGCGGCCTCCGCGTACTGCTGCGCCTCCAGGAGGAGCAGGCCGCGCGTCTCCAGCGCGTCGGGGAAGCCGGGCCGGGCCGCCAGGGCCTTCTCCAGCACCGCGAGCGCACGGGCACGGTCGCCCAGGGCCACGTTGTGCAGCCGGGCCGCGGTGACATACGCCGCCGCCGCCGCTTCCACGTCGCGCTGCGCGAGCCGGGCCTCCGCGCGCCGCTCGTGCAGGGCCGCGAGGTCGGAGGAACCGCCGCGCTGCGCGAGCAGCTCCTCCAGGCCGGTGGCCGCGCCCGGGTGCAGCGGATCGCGCTCCAGCGCCAGGCGGTAGAGGGCCGCGGCGCCGTCGGGGTCGTTGAGCTTCTGGGCCGCGAGCTTCGCGGCGGCGACGAAGCCCTCGATGGCGCTCTTGGCGTCGCGGCTGGCGCGGGCCTCGGTCTCCATCATGGCGCGGGCGGTGGCGAAGTCGCCCCGGCGCAGGGCCACGCGGCGGGCGCCCTGGAGCGCGGGGAGGCACTGCGACTGGAGCTCCAGCGCCTGCCGGTACAGCGCGGCGGCCTGCTCCAGGTCGGGGTTCTTCTCCGCCAGCTCGGCGGCGCGCAGCAGCAGCTCCAGCGCCTCCGTGGCGTCGGTGGTGACGGCCAGCCGCATGCCGTACATGCGCGACAGGGCGGCGGTGTCACCCGTCTGCCGCAGCACGCGCTCCAGGCCGAAGGCGAGCCGCGCGTCGGAGGGGTCCGCGTCGAAGGCGCGCTGGTAGACCTCCAGGGTGCGCTCGGTGGGCGGGCCCTTCTCCTGATCCGCGGCGGCCAGCAGGCGCAGGGCGCTGGACAGGCGCGTGTCGGTGACGCGCTCGGCGATGCGGGTGCGCAGCTCCGCGCGGCGGGGGCGGTCCGACACGCGGATGCGCTCCAGCAGCGTGAGGGCGGTGAGGTTGCCGGGCTCCAGGCCCAGCACGGACTCGCAGCACTGCGCGGCGCGGGACGGCTCCTGGAAGCGGTCCAGGTACAGCCGCGCCAGCTTGAGGTACGCGGTCACCTTGGCCGCGGGCGTCTGGCCCACCTGCGTCTCGCGGTCGAGGATGGAGACCAGCTCCTTCACGTTGTCCTGCGCGACGTACAGGCGCTCCAGCGCGCGCAGCGTGGCGGCGTGGCCCGGCGTCAGGCGCAGCACCTCCTGGTAGCCGTCGATGGCCAGCTCCGGGCGGCCCAGCTGGTCCTCCCAGATGGCGGCGGCCTGGTACATCGCGTTGGCGCGCTCCAGCGGATCCGTGCGGTTGGCGGCGTCCGCGCGCAGCACCTCCACGAGGTTCTCCCACGCGCCGTGGGCCCGGTGGATGCGGGCCAGCGCACGCAGCGCCGGGAAGTAGCTGGGCGCCAGCATCAGCGCCTCCTGGTACGACGCCAGCGCCTCGTTCTCCTGCTTGAGGCGGTGCTCGTACAGCTCGCCAATCTTGTAGATGAGCGCGGCGGCCGCGTCGGTGGAGGCCGAGATCTCCGACTCCGCGCGGTACATGTCGATGAGCTTCTCCCAGCGGCCGTCCTGCGCGTACAGCCGGCCCAGGGCCTTGAGCGCGGGCAGGTACGAGGGCGACAGCGCGAGCACGCGCTCATACGCGGTGATGGCGCCCACGCGGTCCTTCAGGTGCTCGTCCAAAATCTCCGCGTTGCGGTGGAGGAGCGACAGGACCTGCTTGGTGTCCCCGGCGAACGACGCCTCCAGGTCGTTGGTCTCCAGCAGCTCGCGGTAGCGTCCGGCGCGCTCGTAGAGGCGGGCCAGGTTGCGCAGCGTGGGCAGGTGATCCGACGCCAGGTCGAGGATGCGCTTCATGCACTCGATGGCGTGGTCGAGGTCGCTCAGGCGGTCCTCGTAGATGACCGCCATCTTGTTGAGCGTGGTGATGACCTGGTCGCGGTCGGACGTCTGGAGCAGGTCCTGCTCGAACATCCCGACGAGCTCGGCGAAGCGGCCCTGGCGCTCGTAGAGGCGGGTGAGGGCCTTCTGCGCGGGGAGGTAGCCGGGCTGGAGCTGGAGGCACGCGTTGTAGCGCGCGATGGCGTCCTCCTGGCGGCCCAGGCGCTCCTCGAGAATCTCGGCCGCCTTGTACATGCGCGCGGCCTTGCCCTTCGCGTCCTCGGCGGCGGTGACCTCCGCGTCGAAGACGGCGACGAGGCCCTCCCAGTTCTGCATCCGGTACGACAGCTTGCCCAGGCCCGCGAGCGCGGCGGCGTGGCTGGGGATGCGGGAGAGGATGGCCTGGTAGCGGGCGGCGGCCTCCTGGTCGCGCTTGAGGTCGTCCTCGTACAGCGCGGCGAGGCGCAGGTTGATGGCGACGAGCTCGCTCTCGTCGTTGATGGAGCCCACCCACGCGAGCAGCACATCGGCCAGCTCCTCGAAGCGGCCCTGCGTCTCGTAGATGCCGGCGAGCGCGCTCAGCACGAGCGGCTCATGCGGGCTCACGCGCCGGGCGGCGAGCAGCGCGGAGAGCGCGTCGTCCTTGCGGCCCAGGCGGTCGTGAATCTTGGCGATGTGGAGGTACGCGGGAGCGGCCTGCGAGCCCTGTCCCTCGGCTTCGGAGAGGAGGGCGGAGAGGAGCTCGTCGGTGCGGCCTTCGCGCTCGGCGACGCGCTTGACGGCGGCCTGGAGCAGCGGGTCGGAGCGGTCGAGCGCGAACGCCTCGCGGAACGCCGCGGCGGCGGCCTCCTTCTGCTTGAGGCGCTCCTCCAGGACCATGCCCGCGGAGGTGAGGTAGTGGGCGCGAAGGGACGGCGGGACGACGGCGGCGGCGAGCAGCCGGTAGATCTCCACCAGCGCGCCGGCGTCGTTGCGGGACGCGTAGACGGACTCGAGCTGCGTGAGGAGCGTGACGTCGGTGGGCTTGCGGTCCAGGGCCTGGCGCAGGGCATCCGCGGCGTCGTTGTCTCGGGACAGGCGCTCCTCGAGGATCTGCCCCTTTTCGAAGAGGAGGGAGGCCTGCTGGCGAGGGTCCTCGGCGGCGATGAGCTCCGCGTCGATGAGCTGCACGACCATCTGCCAGTTGCCGACGTCGGCGAAGAGGCGGCGCGCGGCGCGGATGTTGGCGAGGAAGCGCGGCGCCAGCTTGTAGGCGTTCTGGAACGCGACGGCGGCGTTGCGAGGGTTCTTGAGCGGCTCTTCCCAGAGCAGACCGACCTCATGGAAGAGGAGGGCGGCCGTCTGCGGCTCGGTGGTGGCGAGCGCCTTGGCCTCGCGCTCCATGGAGGCGATGCGCTCGCGGGCATCGTCCTCGGCGCTGGCCTGGGGAACAGGGGCGGGCAGGGTGGTCACGTTCTGGGCAAGTACCTGCGCCGCGCCCGTCGGTTCGGGGGCTCCGGGGGGAGGCACCGATGCGGAGGACGAAGGCCGCGTGACGTCATTGCGCTCGCTCATGGAAGCCGGCTCCAGGCACTTTGAAATTGAGAGGGGGAGACTGAACGGGAGTTCGTACCACGCGCTCGGCTGGCCCCTCAACTTCCCGACTTTCCAGGCGATTTGAGTGCAGGGGAGGCAGGCGGACGGGCGGTGGGACGCTGCAGGAAGCAGGGCGCGGCACCCCCCTTGGCCGGATCACAGGTGTTCCGGGTTTGCCATAAATGCTGTGCTAGCTTGCAAAGCAGGCTTGCAACCAGGAGCGACATCCGTGGCCGACCTTCAGCCGTTCCGAGGAGTGCGTCCTGCCCAGACGCTGGGACAGACGCTGTGCACTCCCCCCTACGACGTGGTGAGCACCGCGGAAGCGCGCGCCTACGCCCACGGCAACCCGCGCAGCTTCTTCCATGTCTCGCGGCCGGAGATTGGCCTGCCGCCGGACACGGACGAGCACTCCGACTCCGTCCACGCGGCGGGCCGGCGCAACCTGGAGCGCTTCTTCTCCGAGGGCTGGCTGAGGCAGGACGACGAGCCGTGCTTCTACCTGTACCGGCAGCGCATGGGCACGCACACGCAGACGGGCGTCGTCGCCCTGGCCCGGGTCGACGAGTACGACCAGGGCCTCATCCGGAAGCATGAGCTGACACGCTCGGACAAGGAGGACGACCGCACCCGGCACATCGACATGCTGGGGGGCAATGACGAGCCGGTCTTCCTCACGTACCGGTCCGTGCCGTCCATTGGCGCGCTGATGGAGGAGGGGATGCGCGCGGCGCCCCAGTACGACTTCACCACCGAGGATGGCATCGGCCACACCTTCTGGCGGGTGCCCGGGAGCCTCAACGCGCGGCTCACGGCGGCGTTCCGCGAAGTGCCCATGCTCTACATCGCGGACGGGCACCACCGTTCGGCCGCGGCCTCGCGGGTCCACTCCTTGCGCAAGCAGCGCGGCGAGGGCGGCGGGCATGGCCGGTTCCTCGCGGTGGTCTTCCCGCATGATCAGATGCGCATCCTCGCCTACAACCGCGTGGTGAAGGACCTGAACGGGCTGACGCCGGAGGTCTTCCTGGCACGGCTCGGCGAGCGGTTCGAGGTGACGCGCGGATCCTCGAAGGTCCAGGACCGGGCGCACCAGTTCGGGATGTATCTGGAGGGCGCCTGGTACCTGCTCACCGCCAGGCCGGGTTCGTTCGGCGCCACGCCGACGGAGGCGCTGGACGTGAGCATCCTCCAGACGAACGTGCTGGGGGCCCTGCTCGGCATCGGGGATCCGCGCAAGGACGAGCGCATCCAGTTCGTGGGGGGCATCCGGGGCACGGCGGAGCTGGAGCGCCTGGTGGACTCGGGCGCGTGGCGCGTGGCCTTCTCGCTCTTCCCGACGAGCCTGGAGCAGCTCATGACCATCGCGGACGCGGGGGAGATCATGCCGCCCAAGTCCACCTGGTTCGAACCGAAGCTGCGCAGCGGCCTCGTGCTGCACCTGTTCTGACCGCCGCCATGGCTCTTGAACATCTGGTCCGAGCGACCTGTGTGCGGTGCGGCAGCCACTACGGCACGCAGAGGCTCTCCACCTGTCCCGGCTGCGGCATCGAAGGCATCCTGGACCTCGAGTATGACTATGACGCCGTCGCGCGGACGCTGACCCGCGAGTCGCTGCGCTCCCGCGTGGGGAACCAGTGGCGCTACCTGGAGCTGCTCCCGGTGGACGGCACCCGGGAGCCGCCGCATCCGCAGGTCGGCATGACGCCCATCTACGACGTGCCACGGCTGGCGGCCGACGTGGGCGTGAGGGCGTTGAAGCTGAAGGACGACGGCCGCAATCCCACGGCCTCCTTCAAGGACCGGGCGAGCGCTGTCGGCGTCCTCAAGGCCCGGGAGCAGGGCAGCGACGTCATCGCCTGTGCCTCGGCCGGCAACGCGGCCGCTTCGCTCGCGGGGTTCTCCGCGGCCATGGGCTTGAAGAGCGTCATCTTCGTCCCGGAGCGCACGCCGGAGCCCAAGGTGGCGCAGGTCCTCATCTTCGGGGGCACCGTGCTGCGCGTGAAGGGCTCGTATGACGACGCCTACGCGGTCTGCCAGGACGCCTGCGCGCGCTTCGGTTGGTACAACCGCAACTGCGCGGTGAATCCCTATCTCATCGAGGGCAAGAAGACCGTCGGGCTGGAGCTGGCGGAGCAGCTGGGGGAGCAATTGCCGGACTGGGTGGTCCTCTCCGTGGGAGATGGCTGCACCCTGGCCGGAGCCTGGAAGGGGCTGTGGGAGATGCACCGGCTGGGGTTCATTTCCCGGCTGCCGCGCATGCTCGGCGTCCAGGCCCAGGGGAGTGCGCCGCTGGTGGACGAGTTCGTCCGGCAGGAGGGCGCCATCCGCCCGGTGGAGGCCCGGACGCTCGCGGACTCCATCGCGGTGGGACAGCCGCGCAACTGGCGCAAGGCCCTGCGCGCCATCCGCGAGTCGCGAGGCGCCATGCTCGCGGTGGATGACGCGAGCATCCTGGAGGCAATGCGGAAGACGGCCCAGCTGGCGGCGGTCTTCACCGAGCCCGCCGGGGCTTGCGCGGTCGCGGGGCTGAGCCGCGCGGTGGAGCAGGGAATCGTGGGGCGTGACGAGTCCGCGCTCGTCGTCGTCACGGGCAATGGGCTCAAGGACATCCGGAGCGCGACCCAGGCCTCGGCCCAGCCCATCAACCTGCCCGAGGACATGGCGGGCCTGGAGCAGGTGCTCCGGGCGCGCCAGTTGATCTGACCTCCGTTCAGGCGCGCTTGCCGGACGGGGGATTGCGCACGAGATCGAACTCCTCGCCGAAGTACTCCTCCCACTTGCGGGAGTTCGCCTCGCTCCGGGCGATGTAGGGCGACAGGCTGATGAGCTTCACCACCAGCCGGTTGAGCCCGGACAGCACCGGCGGCAGCGGCCTGAGGAAGTCCAGGAAGAGCACCACGCGGTCCCCGTCGTTCTCCTTGCGCACCTCGTGGTCGTGCGTGTCGTCGAAGATGAGGCTCTGCCCCTCGCGCCAGGAGGCCGTCTTGTCGCCCACGCGGATGTGGGCCGCCTCCGCGGGCTCGGGGACCAGCAGGCCCAGGTGGTAGCGCAGCACGCCCTTGTAGTGGCCGGAGTGCGGGGGGATGTGCTTGCGGCCCCGGAGGATGGAGAACATGGCGCTCGTCATGCCCGGGATGCCCTCCAGCAGGCGCGTCGTCTCCGGACACCGGCGGCAGTTGTCCTCGAACTTCACCCCGTAGCCGTAGAAGACGAACGTCTTCCAGCGATCATCCGTGGTCAGCTCGCGCTGCTCGGGCATCAGGTCCTGGAAGTTGGGGATGATCTCCACCCCCCGCATCACCGCGTCCAGCTCCTGGCGGATGACCCGCCAGTTCTGCTCCATGCGGGTGGTGAAGGGAAACGCCGCCGGGTCGAAGAAGGTGTGGTTGGCGTCCGGCCGCTTGTGGATGGCCTGGGTGACCTGCTTCGCCGTGAAGAGGGCCCCGTGCGTGAGCGCCGTGCCGGCCAGCTCCCGCGCCTGTTGTTTCAGCCCTCCGAGCAGACCCGAGGGGCGCGGGGGGGCGGTGTTCCCGGTGCTGGAG
>NZ_RAVW01000007.1 GCF_003611585.1 Corallococcus exercitus
GGACGTGGGAGGGGGCGGATGTCCTCCCGCCCACTCCTACATGCGACCGGCGGCCGGCCCGGCGAGCGCCAAATGCCCTTTGAAATTCAGGGCGCCTTCCCGTAGTTTCCCCCGCGACTTCGAGGAGCGTTGCGAGGCCTTCCCGGCCCCAGGCTCGAAGCCGAATGACCCAACGGCGCTCACCTGTACGCGTTTCTTGCGAGGGTGAGGTGGCCTTTCCAGGGCCCCAGCTTCCCCCTTGCCAGCACGGCGCGCCACCCTGGATCCGGAGCCACACCATGACCGCGGTTACCAAGCAGCAGCCCCACGACTACGCCATCGCCGACCTCAAGCTCGCCAGCTGGGGCCGCAAGGAGATCCGCATCGCCGAGAGCGAGATGCCCGCGCTCATGGCGATCCGCGAGGAGTACGCGAAGCAGCAGCCGCTCAAGGGCGCGCGCGTCACGGGCTCCCTGCACATGACCATCCAGACGGCCGTGCTGGTGGAGACCCTCCAGGCGCTGGGCGCGCAGGTGCGCTGGGCCTCGTGCAACATCTTCTCCACCCAGGACCACGCCGCCGCCGCGCTGGTGGAGGCCGGCACCCCGGTGTTCGCCCACAAGGGCGAGTCCCTGAAGGAGTACTGGGACTTCACCCACCGCATCTTCGAGTTCGGCCCCGCCGGCAGCGACCACGAGGGTCCGAACATGATCCTCGACGACGGCGGTGACGCCACGCTGCTCATGCACCTGGGCAAGCGCGCGGAGAAGGACCTGTCCGTCATCGCGAACCCCCAGAGCGAGGAGGAGCGCGAGCTGTACGCCTCCATCAAGGCCAAGCTCGCCGAGGACGGCACCTGGTACTCGCGCAAGAGCGCGAAGATCCTGGGCGTCACTGAGGAGACGACCACGGGCGTGCACCGCCTGCAGGAGATGTCCCAGAAGGGCACGCTCCTGTTCCGCGCCATCAACGTCAACGACAGCGTGACGAAGAGCAAGTTCGACAACCTCTACGGCTGCCGTGAGTCCCTGGTGGACGGCATCAAGCGCGCCACGGACGTGATGGTGGCCGGGAAGATCGCCGTCGTCGCGGGCTACGGCGACGTGGGCAAGGGCTCCGCGCAGGCCCTGCGCGCGCTGTCCGCCCAGGTGTGGGTGACGGAGATCGACCCCATCTGCGCGCTCCAGGCCGCGATGGAGGGCTACCGCGTCGTGACCATGGACTACGCCGCGGACAAGGCGGACATCTTCGTCACCGCCACGGGCAACAAGTCCGTCATCACCCATGACCACATGGCCAAGATGAAGGACCAGGCCATCGTCTGCAACATCGGCCACTTCGACAACGAGATCGAGGTCGCCTCCCTGGAGAAGTACAAGTGGGAGGAGATCAAGCCCCAGGTCGACCACGTCATCTTCCCGGACAACAAGCGCATCATCCTGCTGGCCAAGGGCCGTCTGGTGAACCTGGGCTGCGGCACCGGTCACCCCAGCTACGTGATGTCCAGCTCCTTCGCGAACCAGACCATCGCGCAGATCGAGCTGTACTCGCACAGCGACAAGTACCAGGTGGGCAAGGTGTACGTGCTGCCCAAGCACCTGGACGAGAAGGTCGCCCGCCTCCAGCTCAAGAAGCTCAACGCCCAGCTCACGGAGCTCACCCCGGAGCAGGCGCAGTACATCGGCGTGGAGAAGAGCGGCCCCTACAAGCAGGACACCTACCGCTACTAGTTCCTGCCTGAAGTGACACACCCGGGGCACCGTGGGCTTCAGCCCGCGGTGCCCTTCGTGTTTTCAGAACAGCCGGTTGAGGCCGTTGAGCGCCGCCACGCGGTACGCCTCCGCCATGGTGGGGTAGTTGAACGTCGTGTTGATGAAGTAGTCGATGCCGTTGCCCGGCCAGTCCTGCGCCATGATGGCCTGGCCGATGTGGATGATTTCGGAGGCGTTGTCCCCGAAGCAGTGGATGCCGAGGATTTCTCGCGTCTCCCGGTGGAACAGCAGCTTCAGCATGCCCACGGTGCGGCCGGTGATCTGGGCGCGTGCCAGGCTCTTGAAGAAGGCGTGGCCCACTTCGTAGGGGACGCCCGCCTGGGTGAGCTCGCGCTCGGTGCGGCCCAGGCTGCTGATTTCCGGGCTGGTGTAGATGCCGGTGGGGATGTCCTTCACCAGCTTGTGCTCCATCCGCCCCTCCACGATGTGCGTGGCGGCGAAGCGGCCCTGGTCATAGGAGGCGCTCGCCAGGGACGGGGCGCCCACCACGTCGCCCACCGCGTAGATGTGGGGCACGGACGTCTGGTAGCCGTCGTTGACCTGGATGCACCCGCGCGAGTCCACCGCGATGCCCAGCGCCTCCAGCCCCAGGTCCTGGCTGTTGCCGGAGCGGCCGTTGGCCCAGAGGAACACGTCCGCCTTCAGCCGCTTGCCGCTCTTGAGATGGAGCACCACGCTGTCGTCGTGCGGCTCCACCGACACCATCTCCTCCTGGTGGCGGATGAGCACGCCCTGTTCACGCAGGTGGTAGGAGAGGGCGTCCGAGATTTCGTCGTCCAGGAAGGACAGGAGCCGGTCGCGCGTGTTCACCAGGTCCACCTTCACGCCGAGCATCCGGAACATGGAGGCGTACTCGCAGCCGATGACGCCCGCGCCGTAGATGATCATCGACAGCGGGGACTCGCTCAGCTTGAGGATGGTGTCCGAGTCGAAGATGCGTGGGTGGCGGAAGTCCACGTTCGCGGGCCGGTAGGGCCGGGAGCCCGTGGCGATGACGAAGGCGTCCGCGGTGAGCAGCTCCACGGAGCCCCGGGGCTCCGTCACCTCCACGGTGTGGGCGTCCCGGAACTTCGCGCGGCCCACCAGAAGCTCCACCCGGTTGCGCTCGTAGAAGGTGGTGCGCAGCTGCACCTGCTTGGACACGACGTTGGTCGCCTTGCGCATCATGTCCTTGAAGGTGGTGTGCCGGGCCAGCTCCGCCCGCAGCTCCGGGTGGTCCAGTTGCACGTCCAGCAGCCGCTGGATGGCGTGGCGCAGGGCCTTGGAGGGGATGGTGGCGGTGTGCGTGCAGGCGCCGCCCACCAGCGCACCCTGCTCCACGGTGCACACCTTGCGGCCGGACTTCACCGCCTTCATCGAAGCCCCTTCACCGCCGGGACCGGAGCCGAGGACCACCACGTCGAACCGCCGAGCGCTCATGGGGCCGGAGTGTTCCCCCAACCCCAGCCCCGAGGGAAGAAATCACCTCGGGGCCGGGCACTGCTTCACACATCAGGGCGTGTGGGGTGCGTTCAGTAGGACGCCTGCAACGTCAGCCCGGAGTAGTCCGTGTAGCCCTTGATCATCACGTGGTAGACGCCCGCCGTGGGGGCGTTGATGAGGCACGACTCCGTGTTGCCGCCCGTCAGCGGGCGGCAGTCGTAGACGTAATCCTCGGGCCGCGAGCCCTGGCGGACGTACAGGTCCGCGTCCCCCGTGCCGAACATCGTCTGCACGAGCAGCGAGGTCTTCCCGGCCGGCACGGTGATGGTCCAGTAGCGGTACGAGTCCTTCGCGCCCGACAGGCCCGTCACCGGGACGTTGTTCGTCAGCGTGCCGCTGGTGGGGTTCCCGGTGCCGCCGGTGACATAGGACCCGCGCAGGGCCGCACCGGTGAGCGTCATGGACGCGTCCGGGTTGTACAAGCGCACGTGCCAGGTGCCAGCCGTGGGGTTGGTGACGGTGCACGACTGGTTGTTGCTTCCGCCCAGGGTGCCCTTGCAGTCATAGGACGCCAGGGTGGGGGAGCTGCCTCGCTTCGCGTAGAGGTGGGCCGTGCCACCGGAGCCGAAGTAGGTTTCGAACGTGAGGCTCGTGGCCCCCGACGGGACTTCGAGCGTGTAGTCGCAGGAGAAGGTCCCGGGAGCCGCGCTCAGGCCGTAGGTGGTCGAGTTGTTGGTGATGGGGCTGGTGCTGGTGCAGCCCGGTTGACCGGTGGTCAGGGTGTAGGTGCCCGTGATGGTCGCGCCGGAGAACGTGCTGTAGCCATACATCCGGGCGTAGTAGATGCCGGACGACGTCACCGTGAGGGCGCAGCTCTCCGAGTTGGAACCGCTGGCCGACTTGCAGTCATTCGTCGCTTCCGAAGGAGTGCTTCCCCGGAGCACGTACAGGTCGCCGTCGCCGGTGCCTCCGCTGGTGGTGAATTCCACGCGGGTGGCCCCGGTGGGCACGGAGAGCTTGTAGATGCAGGACCAGGCGCCTGCCTCCTGGCCCACGCCGGACGCGGGCACGCCGTTGCTCAGCGTGGAGGTGCTGGTGCAGTCCACGGCCTCGGCCTGGAGCCGCCGCTCCGGCGGAGGCCCCTTCTCCGTCACCGCGACCTGTTCAACGCTCTCTCCCGCCGGCACTTCGATGGCCCCCTCTTCGAGGGTTCCGGTGGGCGACTCCAGCTCCGCGCCACAGCCCGCAAGGGCACACGTCAGCCACACCGCGGCCAAGGACTTCCATCCAATATGTTTCAAGATGTTCCTCGATTTGTGAGAACGCTTGTCGCCCGGGGCGGCGAAAGCCTGCCCTCGCCGGGCCTCGGACAGCACGAAAGCTAACAAGCATGTCTGACATTCCGCGTGAGGACGGCCCGCACGGAGCGCACGGGCCGGAAGGCGGGAGCTTCTCGCGGCTTGGGGCTACTCGCAGGTGGCGAGGAACTCCGCGCCGTGTTCCTGGCACCAGCGGCGGTACGTCTCCAGCCGGTCCGCGGACGACACGCTCTTGAGCACCTGGCCGTCCTCGCCCAGGTATTCGATGGCGCCCTTCACGTTGATGAGCAGGACCACGGGCTCGTCGCCCACGACCTGCCAGCTGTCGACGTTGCCGGGCGGCTCATAGACATACATGCCCGGGCCAATCACCTCGCCGGTGTCGAGCAACTGGCGGCGTCCGGAGACGTTGAAGGCGTGCGTCTCGCCGGTGTGGCGGTGCTGGGGGATGCGCGTGCCGGGCTCCAGGCGGAAGAGGTACATCCAGCCGCTGCCGTCGCGGAAGAAGCGCAGCGGCTTGAACGCGAGTCCGGGCCGGCCCATGGGGATCCACGGCATGCGTTCAGGGTCGATGGGGTGGGAGGCGTAGGCGGAAGAGGTCATGCCGGAAGAGTGCTCCGCCCCTGGCCCGGTGACAGGGCCAGGATTGCCGGATTCCATTGGGCCAATCCGTGGGAGGATGCGGCATGGACTTCCATGTGGAGCTCCAGGGCCGCCGGGACCTGGCCGGGCAGATCTACCGCGGGCTGCGAGCCGCCATCCTCGACGGGCGTCTGCGGCGTGGGGAGCGGTTGCCGCCCACCCGCGAGCTGGCGCTGCGCCTGGACGTGGCGCGCAACACCGTGAGCGTGGCGTATGAATGGCTCGCCGCGGAGGGGCTCATCGCGGGGCGCACGCGGGCGGGCAGCTTCGTGCAGGGAGAGGCGTCCCGGCCGCGCGGCAGGGCAGGGCGTGAGGCCCAGGTGCCGCTGCGGGCCCGAGCCTTCTGGCGAGCCCTGCCGGACCTGCCCGCGCCGCTGGCCCCTGCCGCGTATGACTTTGGCGTGGGCAGCCCGGACGTCTCCCGCTTCCCCTTCGAGTCCTGGCGCCGGCTGGTGGCGCGCCAGCTGCGGGCGGCCACGGTGTCCGGAGGCTACGTGGACGCGGCGGGACACCGGGGGCTGCGGGAGGCGGTGGCGCGGCACGTGGGCCTCGCGCGGGGTGTGCGCGCGGAGGCGGAGGACGTGCTCATCACCAATGGCGCGCAGCAGGCGCTCGACCTGGTGGGCCGGGTGCTCATCGAGCCGGGAGACTGCGTCGCCATGGAGGAGCCGGGCTATCCGCCCGCGCGGCAGGTGTTCCAGTCGCTGGGCGCGCGCGTCGTGCCCGTCCCGGTGGACGCGGAGGGGCTGGACGTGGCGGCGCTGCCGGATGCCGCCCGGCTCGTCTACGTCACGCCGTCGCACCAGTTCCCGCTGGGCATGCCCATGTCACCCGCGCGCAGGGTGGCGCTGCTGGAGTGGGCGAAGCGGCGGGACGCGGTGGTGATTGAAGACGACTACGACAGCGAGTTCCGCTTCGGAGGCCGGCCCCTGGAGACGTTGCATGGGATGGACCGCTCCGGACGGGTGCTCTACGTGGGGTCGTTCTCGAAGGTGATGGTCCCCATGTTGCGGTTGGGGTTCCTCGTCGCGCCGCCGTCGCTCCAGCGGGAGCTGCGGTGGGCCCGGCGTGTGATGGATTGGCACAGCCCGGTGCCGGAGCAGGCCGCGCTGGCGCGGTTCATCGACAGCGGGTTGCTCGCGCGTCACATCCGCAAGATGCGGCGGGAGTACGAGGCGCGGCACACCTGCGTGGCGGAAGGGTTGGCGCGCCACTGCGGGGACTGGCTCCAGGTGGTGCCCTCCGTGGCGGGCCTGCACCTGAGCGCCACCTTCCGGCGGGGCGGCCTGGCCCTGGAGCGGGAGACAGTGACGCGGGCCCGGGCAGCGGGGGTCGGGCTCATCACCCTGTCGCGCTACTTCGCGGGGCCGCGGGCGCGGGCGGGGCTGGTGTTGGGGTATGGCGGCATTCCGGCCGTGCGCGTCCCGGAGGGACTCCGGCGGCTGGGGGCCAACCTCAATCAGGTGGTGGGATTGACGAAGGATTGAAGGCAGGTCCTAATTCCTTTCATGCTCAACGCCGCCGAGGGGGACGTCGCGTCGCAGCCCATGTGTCCGCAGCATCCCGAATGGGAGGCGGTGCGCACCTGTGCGCGGTGTGGGCGGTACGCCTGCCTGGGATGCGAGGGGAGCGAAGGCCGATGCCGTGAGTGCACGCGGCTCTCCGCGCTGGAGGTGCCGGACTCGCGAGCGAGGGCGCGCCGCGCCACGGTGCTGCAATACGTCTCCGGCGGCGCGTCCCTGGTGGGACTGCTCTTCAACCTCCTGCTGTACCCCGAGCTCAAGGGGGAGCAGCAGGAAGTGGCCGAGTACGGCGCGTTGGGCCTGGCCTTCGTCGTCGCCCTCACCTCGCAGGTCTGCCTCCTGATGTGGGTCCACCGCGTGGTCCGGCAGCTCAAGGCCCTGGGCGCGGACCTCGGGATGACCCCCGCCCGAGCGGTCTGGATGTGGTTGATCCCCGTGCTGAACTGGTGGAAGCCGTACCAGGTGATGCGGGACATCGCGGATCGGCTGGGGGGAATGTCCTTCGTCGCGGCGCTCCCGCTGCAGCTGTGGTGGGGAGTGAACTTCGTGGGGCGGACGCTGGAGAAGGCGGAAGCGAGGATGATGGCTGGCAAGTTTGGAGAGGTCGACAGCACGACCATCGAAATGGTGAGTCTCCTGTCCTCGGTCTGCTCCGTGGCCGTGGCGCTCCTCTGCGTGCAGCTCATCAAGGAAATCCAGACGCGGCTCGATCAGCGTCGCGAGGGACTGTTCGAGCCGGAGGCCCCGGTCGTCCGGGAGGAGGCCGCGGCGGCATGAAGCGGGCTACTTGGCCAGACGCGTCGCGTGGCTCGCGGCGAGCTTCCACTGGCCGTCGCGGTACACCCACGTGTCGGTGAACTGGTAGTCGCCCTCGAATTGCGTCTTGCCGGAGTGACCCTTGAGGGTGGTGATGCCGGTGACGACGGCGGCGTCGCCGTACAGGCGGACCTTCTGGTGGTGGTTGCGGAAGACCTCGTAGACGGGGTCCTTCTTCGTCACCTCCGCGAGGTTCTGCTCCAGGTCCGTCACCGTGCCCTTGGAGTCGGTGAGGGTGAAGCGCGCGTCCAGGCTCTTGCGCAGCGTGGCGGCGTCAGCGGTCTCGAAGGCGCGGCAGACCGCGGCTTCGACCTTGAGCAGCTCGCGCTCGTCCTGCGCGGGGTCCCGGGCTTCCGCGACGCCCGTGGCGAGGGCGAGGACGGTGGTCAGCGTGGTCTGGAGTTTCATTCGAGGCTCCGTGCGTGAGGTGGAACCCGCACGCTATCGCGGTCACGGAGGCGCCGCGACGCGGACCAGCTGCTTGCCCAGGTTCCGGCCCTCGAAGAGGCCGCGCAGCGCGGACGGAGCCTGCTCCAGCCCTTCCGCGATGCTCTCCGCATGGACGAGCTCGCCCCGGGAGGCCCAGGTGGACAGCTCGCGGAAGGCCTCGGGGAAGCGCGGGACGTGGTCCAGGAAGATGAAGCCCTCCATGCGCGCGCGCTTGAAGGCCAGCTGCATGTAGTTGCGTGGCGTGGTGCCGTAGTCGTGGTCCTTGTAGCCGGAGGAGACGGCGCCGCAGAGCACCACGCGGGCGCGCACGGCGAGGTGATCCAACGCCGCCTCCAGCACCGGCCCGCCCACGTTGTCGAAGAAGACCTCCACGCCCTTGGGCGCCAGCGCCTGGAGTCGCGTCCGGACGTCCTCGGACTTGTAGTCGATGCAGGCATCGAAGCGGGCGACGCGGGTCACCCAGTCGGCCTTCCGTGGACCGCCCGCGATGCCGATGACACGGCAGCCCCGGAGCCGCGCCACCTGCCCGGCGATGGAGCCCACGCTGCCGGCGGCGCCGGAGACCAGGACGGTCTCACCGGGGGCCGCGCGGCCCACGTCGGTCATGCCAATCCAGGCGGTCAGCCCGCTGGCGCCGTAGAGGTTCAGCATGGCCTTGGGATCGATGCCGTCCGGCACCTTGTTGAAGCCGAAGAGGCCCGCGTCACCGGCCAGCGCGTACTCCTGCCAGCCCGTCATGCCCGTCACCCAGTCCCCCACGGCCAGCCGTTCGGAGCGGGACGCGATGACCTGGCCGACACCGACGCCGCGCATGACCTCGCCGAGCTCGACGGGCCGGATGTAGGTCGCGTGGGGATTGAGCCAGGTGCGCTGCGTGGGCTCGATGGAGAGCCAGACGACGCGCACCAGCGCTTCGCCGGGGCCCGGGGTTGGCACCGGTGCCTGACGCCATTCGAAGCAGGCGTCGGAGACTTCGTCGTGGGGACGCGACTTCAGCACCCACTGGTGGTTCACGGCGTCTCCTTGGAGAAGGCAGGGGCCGCGAGCCTGCGCGCGCAGTCGCGGATGTCGTCCGGCCAGGCCCGGGTCCACTTGTTGAAGCGTGCGCGGTCGCCCGCGTAGAGCGCGCGGGCGGCTTCCTCGTAGCCCGGCGCGTTGCCGGCCATCGCGGTCATGAAGCGGTCCGTGGCGGCCTGGGCACGGCGGACGCGGTCGGCATCTCCACTGGTCGCACGAGCGGCCTCCACCAGTTTGCGCAGGGCCACGGACGCGCCGCCGGGCTGCTCGGACAGCCACTCCCAGTGGCGCGGCAGCAGCGTCACCTCGCGGGCCACCACACCCAGCTTCGGGCGGCCGGGGCCTCGGGGCTCGGAGGATTCAGCGGCGGGATCCGGCGCGGGCTGGAGCCGGGCGAGCACCTCCTCCAGCGTGCCGCGCAGGTGGAAGTCCACCGTGCGCCCCGTGGCGTCGTCGAACAGGAGCAGCGATTCGGATTCACCTGCGTCGAGCGCGCCCTTGGCGGCGGTGACGACCTCGGCGGGTGACCCGGAGGCAAGCAGACGCTGGCCGGCGAAGGCGGTCCAGGTGGCGGAAGGGGAGGGCATGGCGAAGATATTACCCGGGTAGAAATGGGCGTCAATTCTGCCCGGATGATATTGGCGGCCTGTGGCGCATTGACCGTGGAGGCTGCATCGTGGGAGCAGGGCAGTGCGGAGCGGACCCGGAGCCAAGGCATGAAGGACGCGAACAGGATTCCCGTCATCGTGGGCGTGGGGCAGGTCAACGACCGTCCGGAGGATCCGCTGCGGGGCCTGGACTCGCTGGGGCTGATGGAGGCCGCGCTGCGGGCGGCGGACACGGACGCGGGCGGGGGCTGGCTCTCCCGGCTGGACTCGCTGGCGGTGGTGGACCAGCTCTCGTTCCGGCAGATGGGACCGTTGCCGCTCCCGCTGGCGGAGCGGCTGGGAGCCCGGCCTCGCATCCTGGAGCAGACAGCGGAAGCCCATGGGCACAGCCCGGTGCGGTTGCTCCATGAGGCCGCCAACCGGATTGCCTCCGGGGAAGTGGAGGTCGCCGCGGTCGTGGGCGGCGAGGCGCTGCGCACGGCGGCCCGGCGCGCGGCCCTGGCGGCCGGGGACGCCCCCTCCGCGCACAACGCCGCGACCAGCATTGGCGTCCAGGCGCACGCGGCCTACCGGCGGCGCTACGGCCTCAACTCGCCGGTCGACGTCTATCCCCTCTATGAGAATGCGGGCCGCGCCGCGTATGGCCAGACATTGGCGGAGGCGCAGCGGGAGAGTGGCGAAATCTGGTCGCGGTTCTCCCAGGTCGCGGCGGGCAACCCGGGAGCGTGGATCCGCGAGCCCGCGTCCGTGGAGGCCATCGTCACGCCCTCACCGTCCAACCGGCCCATCGCGTTCCCGTACTGCAAGCGGATGGTCGCGAACAGCGCCGTCAACCAGGGCGCGGGGTTCCTCGTCACCAGCCTGGCGAAGGCCCGCGCGCACGGCGTGCCGGAGGACCGGCTCGTGTACGTGGGGCGAGGCGTGGCGGCGCACGAACCGGAGGACTTCCTCGCGAGGGATGGCTACGCACGCTCGCCGAGCATGGCCGTCTCACTGAGACGCACGCTGGAGTTGAACGGGCTGACCGTCGCCGCGCTGGACTTCGTGGAGCTCTACAGCTGCTTCCCCTGCGTGCCGAAGATGGCGCGCCGGGTGCTGGGCTGGCCGCTGGAGAAGCCAGCCACCGTGTTCGGCGGCCTCACGTTCGGCGGTGGGCCCATCGCCAACTACATGAGCCACGCGGTGGTCAGCATGGTGCAGCGGCTGCGCGAGCAAGGACGCTACGGGCTGCTCTTCGGCAACGGCGGCTTCGCGACGCACAACCACAGCCTCGTGCTCACGCGCGAGCCGCCGCCCGCCGGAACGCTCCCCCAATGCTTCGAGTATCAGGCGGAAGCGGACGCCGCGCGTGGCCCCGTCCCTCCGTTCGTGGAGGGCGCCACGGGCCCCGGCCGCATCGAGACGTACACGGTGCTGTACGAACGCGACGGCAGCCCCAGGTTCGGCGTCATCGTCGGGCGCGGCGCATCCGGTGAGCGCTTCCTCGCGAAGGTCCCGGCCCACGACACCGCGGGCATCGACTTCCTGTGCGACGGGAAGGAGGAGCCTGTCGGCAGTGAAGGGCACGCCGTCGCCGGACCCGGTGGGGACATCCTTTGGCACCGGACCTCGCCGAGCACTGATGGGCGGGTGCGCTCTTCCTCCTGATGTTGCCGCTGTGCAGGCGGACGCGCGGACGGCTCCTGTCGGAGTCTGCTCAACCGTCACATCGGTCATGCAGTGCATGGGGCAGGTGGCGGCCCGGCCGTAGGCCACCGTGGCGGGCGTCCAGGAGGAAAGCCTGCTGGGCCGTTCCGCCGACGCGCGCGCGAGCCTTCGGGAAGCATCGGCGGGTCTCCTTTGTCTGTCCTCTTCAACCCCCGGACAAAAGGACCAAGATGCTTCGACTCCTGAAACTCGCACCCCTGGCGCTCCTGCTGCCCTTCGTGGCGCAAGCCTCCGTTGTCTGGAAGGGAGACTTCGAGACCGGCGACCTGTCTCAGTACAGCGAGACCTGGGCTGTTGCCCCGGACCGCATGCAGGTGCAGGGCGACCTTGTCCGGGATGGCAACAAGGCACTGAAGGTGACCGTCCAGCAGGGAGACAAACCCATCAATGCCAGCGGCAATCGCAACGAGCTGGTCCAAGGCACCTATGAGCAGGACGGCTCCGAGTACTACTACAAGTGGAGCACCCTGTTTCCCCAGGAGTTCCCCAGCTCACCGCGGTGGCAGGTGTTCACGCAATGGCACCATGACGGCTGCTGTGGCTCCCCGCCGCTCGAGTTCTTCGTCACCAACGACACGATGAACATGCGCGTCGGAGGAAGCTCGGGCGAAGTGCTGTGGCAGGCGCCGGTTCAGCGGGATCAATGGAACGACTTCGTGATGCACGTGAAGTGGTCGCCCGACCCGAATGTCGGCTTCATCGCGCTGTACCACAACGGCCAGCTGGTGGTGCCGAAGCGCAACATCGCCACGCGCTTCCCGGACATGCAGGGCTACCTCCAGCTCGGCTACTACCGGGATGCGAGCATCCCGCAGACAGCCTCGGTCTACCATGATGGTTTCACCATGGCGACGACGCTGGAAGAGGTGATGCCCGCGGGCGCGGCGCCCCTTCCGCCCGAGGGTGGGGACGCGTCCACGCTTGCCGCTGCGGCTCCCTAGGCCGCCGTGTCGGCGGCCCCTGGGGCTCGAAATCGGTCCCTACCGTTCGAGCCGGGCCGCCAGTTCGAGCCGGGCCGCCACGGCCAGCGCATCCGCGCGGTTGTTCTCCACGTCATCCGAGTGGCCCCGCACCCAATGCCAGGTCACCTGATGGGCGCGGACGGCTTCCAGCAGCTCGCGCCACAGGTCCGCGTTGGATACGGGCTTCTTGCCCGACGTGCGCCAGCCATTGGCCTGCCATGTGTCCAGCCACTTCTCCGCGAAGGCGTTGCACACGTACTTCGAGTCGGTGAACACCTGGACGCGGCACGGCAGCTTCAGGGCCTTCAGCGCGACGAGCGCCGCGGTCAACTCCATCCGGTTGTTGGTGGAGTCCGCCTCCGAGCCCTGGAGTTCCTTGCGGTAGTCCTTGCGCTCGGGAGCAATGAGGATGGCCCCCCAGCCTCCCAGGCCGGGGTTCGGCGAACAGGCGCCGTCGCAGTAGATGTGGACCAGGGGGAGCGACATTGAGCGCGCACCCTATTCCAACTCGGCCCTGCGGTGCTCCTTGATGGGTTGACCGTTCCGGGTGCACAACGCGCAACCACACCGGAGCATCCGCCGAAGTTCATGGCGCGGCATCGCTGTTCCCGAAGCAACCCGTTCAGCTCCGCCGCGACAATGGAGCCGGCCCGCCCTTGGAGGCGGCACGCTGAACGGAGCCTCTGGATGCACCCGGCGATTCATCACTTGAAGAGCGCATGGAAGGTCCTGTCCCTGGGGCTGTTGGCCGCGTGGATGGGCTGTGGCGGGGATCCGCTCCAGGAGCCCCTGGCTTCACAGCAGGATGCGCTCGTGGACGGCTACAACCTCGTCGTCACGGGCGTGAGCCCGACCACGGTGGTCCCGAGCGGTGCCGTCACCTTCAACGCGACCATCAAGAACGCGGGGAACGTCGCGACGCCCACGGGCATCATCCACGGCCTCTCCTTCTGGGTGGACGGCGCGCAGGTGTCGTGGTCGGACACGCATACGACCTCCCTCGCGCCGGGGGCCAGCGTCACGCTCACCGCCAACTCCGGCCCCTCGGGGACGAAGGTGTGGACCGCGCCGGCCATGGCGGGGGCCCACACGCTCCTCGCGCGTGTGGATGACATCAACCGCCTGCCGGCGGAGACCAACGAGAGCGACAACGAGTACACCGTCCCGCTGAGCGTGACGCCCGCCGCGACCTGCTCGGACCGGGTGCGCAACGGCACCGAGACGGGAGTCGACTGCGGGCCGGACTGTGGCCCGTGTGAGTGGCCGTTCACCGCGGTGTCGCGCGCCACGCTCCGGAGCTCGGCGAAGCGCGTGTATGCGCACTGGCACTACTACCCGGTGTCAATGGACAACACCAACCCGACGTCCAACGACTACTACGAGCGCAACTACATCGCGGTGAATGGCGAGGGCGGAACCCACGCGGCCTACGGCGGCATGATGCGGGAGCGGCCGCTCCCGAGACTGCCTCGCACGGAGACGGACTGGCGGCTTCGCGACGCGAAGGACGAAATCGAGCTCGCGGCGAGGATTGGCATCGACGGCTTCTATCTGAACCTGTGGACCGACAGCGACGTGAACAACGGCGCGGTGTGGACGCGGGCGAAGACGATTGTCGACGCGGCCTCGCAGGTCGGCGGCTTCGACATCGTCCCCAACTTCGACATGACGATTTTGGGGACGGGGAGCCAGGCGGGAGACCAGGACCTGATGATCCGCATCCTGGGCCAGCTGAAGGGCTACGCGGCGCTCCTGCGGCGGCCGGATGGGAAGTATGTCGTTGGCCTGTTCAATCCTCCGGCGCAGGGCCGGACGGCGGCGTTCTACGCCACCGTGAAGCAGCGCGCGTCGGCGGAGCTGGGCATGAGCCTGTACCTGGTGCCCGTCTTCCTGGGCACGGGGAGCACGGCGCTCTTCGAGGAGTACAAGAGCGTGGGGGATGCCTACGCGGGGTGGGGGACGGCCGTCCCGGTGACGACGGCGGGGTACTCCGGGAGCCTGAAGACGAAGGCGGCCGGGTACGGGAAGTCGTGGATGCACCCGATGAGCAGCCAGGACTACCGGCCCAAGGACAAGGCCTTCTGGGAGGCGCGCAACTCACTGACGCTCCGCTCCATCTGGGAGAACGTGATTGCGGACGGCCTGGACGAGGTCCAGATCGTCACCTGGAACGACCAGCACGAGCACCACAACATCCGGCCGTCGACGGGGAAGCAGTGGCCCGCGTACGACATGACCGCGTACTACATCCAGTGGTTCAAGACGGGCACGCGGCCGACCATCGAGCGCGACGTGCTGTATTACAACCACCGCATCCAGAACCCATCCCTCGTGCCCACGACCCAGACGTCAGCGAACCTCGCGGTGTGCAAGGCCGGGTGCCCGGCGACGAACGACGTGGAGTTGGTGGGTTTCCTCACGTCGGCGGGCCGGCTTGAAATCACGCAGGGCACGACGACCTACGGCGAGGACAAGACGGCGGGCGGGGTGCAGGCCATCCGGACGACGTTGGCGGTGGGGACGCCGACGTTCCGGCTGAAGCGCTCGGGGGCCACCGTGGTGCAGTTCCAGAGCATGCACCCCGTCGTGGGCTCCATCGCGTACCAGGACCTGCTGTACCGCGCCGGAAGTTCGGCCCGCGCGGCGCTCCCGTCCTGCGCGGTGTCCTGTGCCAACGGTGAGGCCCGCTGCCGGCTGTGCCCCGGCGAACCAATGTGGCTGAAGCGCTGAATGCGCTCGAGGGGCGCCGGGCTGTACGCGCGGCGGTACGGGGCAGTGCGGGAGGACGCCTCGTCCCGGCCGTACCGGCTTCCAGTTGAAGCGGAAGTGCAGCAGCGGCACGCCCATGAGCAGGCATGAGCCCGGCAGGGTGAACTCTCACTTGTAACCGCGGGTGTTGCCGGTGTCCTCGCCGCCGACCTCTTTAATCGGAGAGATTCTTGGCCAAGCTTGCACAGTGAGGCTGGCGTAGTGCTCCCTTAACACGGAGCTACCGAGCCCGAATCATCTGTTCGCGCAGTGTTAGCCCTGTCTCAGCCTAGGTCGTGGGCCTTCCGTAACGCTGCGGCGAGTTCATCGGGGCGCTGTGAGCCCAAGAGAACCTTCCGCCCACCCCGGAGTTCCAGTTGGACGCCCCGGTGACCGGATACCGTGTACGCCCTGCCGCCCCTTCCCCAACGGATGCCCCAGCCGCCGTACTCGGCCATAGGGCGATAGTCGCGCACCTCCCAGCGCACCACGTCCCGGAGCGGATAGCGCTGTTGGGTGAACGGGAAGAATCGGACCGAGAGCACCGTTCGTTCTACGCGAATCACCAGCTTCGCGGAGGCGATGAAGGTCACGAGCAGCAGCCCCAGCACGAGCGCTCCGGCGAAGGTCGCTGCTAGTGCGGTGTCAGAGAGTGGCCGGTCACCCACTGGCTGCCCGGTCGAGAGCTGGATGTAGAGGAATGTTCCCGTAAGCAAGATGGGTAGCAGCACTGCGGAGAGCAGCAGTGCCCAGAGCCATCGGGCACGGAACCGCTGGGTTTCTGCGTAGAGAGGAAGTGTGTTCACGGCTCTTCCGGCAGCCCCAGCGTCCGCCGGTGGAGCTTCACGTACTCGCCGATAATTCGTTCGGTGCTGCTGGTTAAGACCTGCCGCGCGAAGGTGGGACCTCCGACGTGGTGAGCAATCCGAGAAATCAACTCTTGGTGCTCCTTGACCCCCAGTATGCTACGACCACCCGTCTCGGGGCTTACTGAGATCGCGCTGACCCTGACGGCGGTCTTCACAGCAACCGCCGCGTACGCGCCCACCCACATTCCTGCTCCCACCGAGAAGCCAACAGCGGCCCAGGTTACGGCTACAGCTGACAGCACGGCCGCGAGTTCGAACGCAAATGCGGGCATCATGGAGGGGGTCGGCTGGATTCCCTGCTCCATCAGAGCGTCCAGGAACTTCTCCACGTCTCCATTTCTCGCCGCGTGGCGGACCTTAGGATCACCCAACGCCATCGCCGTGCGGACCTGCGCGCTGGAAAGGTCGAGCTTCACGTTCGCGAAGCCTGCACTCCGCAGATACTCCTCCGGGTTCACGGCGAAGGCCCGAGCCGCGAGGGGGTCGTAGAAGATGTCGAGCGCGACCTTCTCCACGGCTAGGAGGCGGTCCTGGTCCACTTTTTTCTCGAAATGGATCTTTGCGCTCTCCGCCAAGGCCGAGCCGATAGGCGTCTTCCGGAAGTCCTCGGGTTCTGGAGCGCCGAAGAGCCTAAGCCCCTTCTTTGATGGTCCCCTCTTCGCCATATCAGTCCTACTCCATTGAACGAGAGACGTCCTTCGAATGGGGGGGCGCCACACTGTCGGGAATCCGGCCCATCAATCGCGCCTTGATCATCGCGCGGAGTAGGAGCTGCTCCGCATTCTCCAGCACCAAGTCGCGCGCTGCGGCTCGTAGCTTGTCGTTCTGGTAGAGCTGCGCGCAAATGGAGCACTGGTGTGGCGACACCAGCTCCAAGGAAATACCTGCTCGCTCGGATGCCTGCTCTAGCACGTAGGGGGTGCCATCAAGCCAGATCCACAGCTTCAACAGGTCTCGGAACTGCCCAGTGTATGCCTCCCGCAGATTAAGTGATTCCACCTGCCCGATCTTCATCTCGGGGATGTACTCCATGGTCAGCCCACAGCAGGACAGCAGGTGGCCATACGGATTCACCACGAAGTTCTCGAACACGTTGTCGCACCCCTTTCTGTCGGGCGCGACCTTCTCGTTCTTGATGTCCGATTCGTCGTGGAAAGGCATCCAAATGTTCGTCATCACTAGGAGCCGGTCCCGATGTTCCGGAGTTGCCCAGCACTCGGCGACGAGCGGATGCCCGGTGATGTCGGTCACCTTAAGCCGTGCATCATCTTTTCCCTCCACAACCACCAACGTGGTCAGCCCCCGCCGGGCGGCATGGGACGCCGCCCTTGCGACGCTGTCGAGCGGGACGAACTGGACGTGGTCATCACCGGTGCTCAGGTTGAGTTCACTCAGCCCGGCCGTCATCAGATTCTCCACCCACCAAGCCGCGCTCTCATCCGTGCGCCCCCAATGCCCGTTCGAGACGATCCGCGAGCCAAGCCCGAGTTCCGAGAGCCGTGCAATGACTGCGATCAGGTCCTCGCGGAGGAGCGTCACCTCTCCACCGGAGAGCACGACATACTTTACGCCTGGAAGTTCGGTGCGCACCCGCTCTACGAGCCTCAGCAGATCCGCACGAGTCATCCGGTGCTTAATGGATGGATTCGACTCGAAACAGCACTCGGCGCACGCAGCATTGCACCGATAGGTAGGCAATATGGTGACCGTCTCAGGCTGAGCCTGCTTGAACAGCGCGAGCGAATCTTCGAGCAGAGGCAGGGTGATGATCGGAGCAGGTGCCGCAACGCTTCCATGCTTCTGGCCGACTGGCATGAACTTCCCTTCTCAGCGCAGGCAGTGCTCGACCATGCGCAGTACCATCAGAGGAGCCCCGAACAGCGTGGACTAGTGCCGCATGAACAAGGTAATGATTCATTAACTCGAAGTGGATAGGCTTGGAGTCCCTGACAACGTAAGAGATGGGACAGTCCGCAGAGGGGCGCACCCCCATAGCGCTGACTTTGGTTGGGCAGTTTTAATTCTACTCGCTCACATGCATAATCGCCCACGAGGAGGCGCTTGAGCGTTGACCGGGCGCAGGCACAGGGGGCAGTGCCCGATGCGGCGAAGGAGCAGGAGTTGGAGTTGCCGGCGCACTTGCGGCAGCGTCCACCGCGGTCTGCCCCGGGGGGAAATGCGCCCGGTGGAGGGCGAGGAAACCATGGGGCACCATGCAGAGCGTGGCGTGGTGGTGGAGGCCTCCCCAACTACGGCCCTCGAAGTGGTCCAGACCGACCTCCCCTTTCAGTACCTGATAGTCACGCTCTACCCGCCAGCGCAGCTTGGACAGACGGCCCAACTTCTTGAGTGTTGTCTCTAGAGGCAGGGTTGGAAAGTGATACTTCGTCGGGGCTGCCTCGCCGCGCGGCTATTCCACCAGCAGCCACACCTCTTCACTTGGCGGCTCGCGCCAGAAGTAGTGCTCCGCCATGTGGACGCGCACGGTGGCAAAGCGCGAGGACTGCACGCCACGGCTCCCCTGTCCCCAGCGCACGACGTGAAAGGGGGACCGAGGGAGGGTGCGCGCCAACCGCTCAATGAGGTCGGGATAGTGACCTGACTCATCGACATAGCGCGTGCGAGATGGCCTATTGGGTGCGGCACTCGTTAAGGAAGCAGCGGCATGGCCTCCGGAGGCACACGTTGAGGTTGCCTTGCACGCCCACCAGGAAGTGCAGCCTCCTGGCCCGAAATGCTCGGCGAAATTCGCGGCAACTGCCGTAGCCCGAGTCAGCTAAGACGAGCTTTTCATGCAAGCCTCATCCGAGGGCTTCATCAAGAAGCTCGAGTGCCAGTTCCCATTTCCGCTCGAAGCGGACCTCCCGTGGATACCTGCTGCCCGTATGCGCTGTCTGTCCGTCGTCCACTCTTCAGGGAGGTACAAGCGCATCCAATGCAGCCGCTACCCTTCTCGCCCGCAACGTGCAGACTCACCGCACTTGGCAGTTGTCCGTGCGGCCCAGGGTTCCCGAGTACTGGCGTGCGACACCCGCCGAATGCAGGCCTTTCTTCGGGAATTCCGTGTCGTCGACGAGGATGACTTGCAGGCCCGGGAGCTCCAGCTTCTGGGAGGCGCGCAACTCACTGACGCTCCGCTCCATCTGGGAGAACGTGATTGCGGACGGCCTGGACGAGGTCCAGATCGTCACCTGGAACGACCAGCACGAGCACCACAACATCCGGCCGTCGACGGGGAAGCAGTGGCCCGCGTACGACATGACCGCGTACTACATCCAGTGGTTCAAGACGGGCACGCGGCCGACCATCGAGCGCGACGTGCTGTATTACAACCACCGCATCCAGAACCCATCCCTCGTGCCCACGACCCAGACGTCAGCGAACCTCGCGGTGTGCAAGGCCGGGTGCCCGGCGACGAACGACGTGGAGTTGGTGGGTTTCCTCACGTCGGCGGGCCGGCTTGAAATCACGCAGGGCACGACGACCTACGGCGAGGACAAGACGGCGGGCGGCGTGCAAGCCATCCGGACGACGTTGGCGGTGGGGACGCCGACGTTCCGGCTGAAGCGCTCGGGGGCCACCGTGGTGCAGTTCCAGAGCATGCACCCCGTCGTGGGCTCCATCGCGTACCAGGACCTGCTGTACCGCGCCGGAAGCTCGGCCCGCGCGGCGCTCCCGTCCTGCGCGGCCTCCTGTGCCAACGGTGAGGCCCGCTGCCGGCTGTGCCCCGGCGAGCCGATGTGGCTGAAGCGCTGACCCGGTGCTTTCAGTGCCCGAAGCGCATGGCTTCGGGCACTGGACTTCACGGACGTCGGTCCCGCTTACGGCGGCCAGTTGGACCCGAGCCCAGGGCCGCACGACCGCGATGCGCCACCCGCCACGTCATCCGCCGAACCGCTGTATCCTTCCTGACTCGCCGGGAGACGTCATGAATTGGATGAGGGTGTTCGCAATTGTCATTGCTGTCCTCTTCGCTGGGGCGGTAGTGGCCGCTGTGGTGCTTCGAGGCCGCACGGTGGAGGGGCAAGCCATCGCATCAGAGCCAGACGACGACTTTGCCTCCGACCTGGAGCGGCGCCCGAAGTGCTGGGTGAAGGTGGAGTCATCGGAGCCGGGGAAGTGCCCTGGCGACGTGGGTCGCGTCTACAAGGGTGAGTGCTACATGGCCAACTGGTCTGGCTGCGCGAGTTACTACTGAAGGGCTAGGTGCAGGTCTCCTTGAAGCCGATGTCCGGAGGGGCCTGGGTGCCGGCACACGGCCGCGGTTGACCGGTGTCGTCGAGGGCGGCATTGCGCGCCGGCGACGTGCTCAGCGTGTAGTAGTCGTTCGCCTGGGGGTTGGTGACGAACTGCGGGCTCTGCTCGCTGCTGCCTACCGTGTCCTGCCCGCTCTCCGCCTTCCACGCCGCGAAGCTCTTCGAAGCGTGGTTGATGTCGAACACCGCAGCCCCCGCATCGCGGTGATAGAGATTGTACTTGCTGGAGAAGCCGGGGCCGTACGCGCTCCTCCACTTGATGGCCCAGAGCGAGACGTCGTTGAAGATGTTGTTCCAGATATGCACGTTGGAGCTGGCATTCACGAGACTGCCCGTCCATGCGGCGAAGCCCACGTAGATGCCGCCGCCGGGCATGTTGTCGAAGGTGTTGTGATAGATGTCCACGTTGGTGACCTTCGACATCAGGATGCCGTAGCCCTTGGGGGCGGACTGAGTGCCGGGCTGCGCCGGGTCGATGGTGAAGTCGAAGAAGAGATTCCGGCGAAGCACGATGTTCTGGGTATCGTGGTCGGTCCCATACGACCCGATGTTCACGCCGTGGCTGTTGTTCCAGAAGCGGGTCTTCTCGATCAGGATGTTGCGCGCCTTGAAGTGGATGACCATCGCGCCACCCGGGGCCTGCGCGTAGAACTTGCTGCCATCCACGCCGTCGGTCCCGGCGACCGTCACCCGGTTGCAGCTCTTGATGTCGACAGCCTGCTCCTTGTTGTCGTGGAGTCGGTGGTCCTCAATCCAGACATCCTCCGCGTCCCCCAACGTGGCGTCGCTCTCCGAGCCCATGCACTGCACCCCGTCGCCGCTGTTGTTCCACGCCTCATTCTGCTGGAGGACAATGCGCTTGGAGCCTGGACCCACCCTGAACCCGTGGAGGTCGCAGTTGCTCGTGCAGCCCGTCGCGAGGTTGTCGTAGGACTTGGACTTGCGAACCAGCTGATTGGAGCCAGCGATGCTGATGGCATGCTCCGCGGGCACGCCATGGGCACCGTGGCAGTGCACTTCGATGAGCGCATTGTCCGAGCCAGACATTCTCACGCAGCTGTTATGCGTGGAATCCACCTTGTTGAAGAGGAAGCCCTTCACGATCCAGTAGCTGGAGGTGAACTTCACCTGGGGTTGATTCACGCCGATCTCGTCCCGCCACTCGGGGAGGTCGGTGTGGGTGCCGTACGGCACGCCGACGAGCATGAAGCGCGCGGTGGCGGAGCCCGCACGCGACAGCTGCACGTGCTCCCGGTACGGCACGCCGCTGTTCTGCACATAGATGACGGAGCCGGCCGGCGCCGCACCGACCGCCTTATTGATGGTCCGCCAGGGCAGGCTCTCGGTGGGCGTCACGCGCGAGTCGTCGCCGGTGACGTTGTTCACCCAATGCGTGGCGGGCGGCGTGACCGCGGGGACCCAGGAGAAGCCAGGCCTCACCGCCGGGTCCGCCCCCGCGGAGGTCACCAGCGCCGCCGACTGCTGGGACAGCAGCCGCCCCTCTGCGTCCTGCGGCTCCGCCTCCGGCCCCGCACAGGCTGCGGCGACTCCCATCGAAAGCAACGTGAGGATGAAGGTGCACGACGTGCGCAACAGGCCTGCACCGGATGACTTGACCCGCATCATGGAGACTCACTCCTGGACTTTGGGGATGGTTCGAATCCAGGAGCGCACGCTTTCGGGACGTCCAGGCGCAGGACTGCGCCCGCCCAGGGACGACCGGGGACTGGCTGACGAAACCTCCGGTGAACGCGTTCGTCAGCCGACCCTCGGGATGCCGAGGACGATGCCAATCTGGGAAAAGTTCAATGGTTCCGAGGGTAGGCCCTTGCCACGCGTCTGATGGGAGCGCGGCCTGGCGCTCAACACCCCGGATACTTGCTGGAGAAGGCGACGGCTCCTGCGCCGGTGCAGAGCAAGGCCCCTTGAATCGAGCCACCAGCCCGTCAGGTTGTCATTCTGGCGGGCCCGAGGGTTGTGCCATTCCGGCACGGGCTTTCGTGGGAAGGAGACAGCGGGTGTTCACCGTCTTCGACTTGTTTCGAGTGCTATCGGCCCTGGCGGGCGCGGGTGTGGGCGCATTCGTGGGGCACGGCCTCCTGGGATGGATGGGAGGAGTCGGGGGCGTTCCGGTGGGATGGGTGGTGGGGTACTGCGTCGGTGGACTGCCGTCCTTCTTCGTCGCGAGGTTCCTGGACAACGACCTGCGTCGAGCGGACCCGGCGTCGCTGAGACAGCGCCTGGTGCCGGAGTACTACATCTCCCATCTGATTCTGGCGGAGCTGGCACGGCGCGGCGAGGAGGTCCTCGCCCGGTCAGCGGGTTGAGCAGGCGGCCGGAGCGGAAACCTAGGGCCCACAGCCCAGCCACTCGAAGAACGCGGCATGGGCAGTGACTGCTTCGGGGGGGATGTTTCCGACGGAGCGCTGGAGGCAGTAATAGGACTTGAGCTGCTGATCCGCGGCCTTCGTCCGCGGGCCCAGGAGCACTTCGAGCGGCTTCACCTTCAGGGCCTCGAGCTCCTCCTTCCGCAGCGGCCGTACACCCTGGACTCCGTGGGACGTGAGCCGGGTGTCCAGTCGGGTGAGCTCCAGCTTCTGGCCCTGCGCCGCCCAGGTGATCCTGGCCCAGGTGGGGCCGACGAACTCCCCATCCCGCAGGCGCATGGGATTCATGCCTCTCGCGTACGCGTAGAAGGCAAACGTCGGCTCCACGAGGGGCCACGTCATGGGGAGCGGATCGCTGAGGCGGGTATTCCAGCTGATGAACCCGGCGTCGGCGGGATTCCCCCGCTTCGTATCCACGGACTCCTTCCAGGTCTTTTCGGCCGTGGCCTTGACGCTGGCGACAATGGCCACGGTGTCGACGGGCGGGTGGTCCGGCGGGCTCATGCGCTCTCCATGGGGGCACGAGGACGCCCTCGTGCGCCGCCAGCGTACCGCAGGGATGCTTCAGCGCGCTCCGTGAGGAGATACGGCGGTGGTGCAGCTACACCTGCGGAGGGATGGGAGTGCAGGGGCGCCACGCCGACGGGGCCCGGCGAGCTCAGCGCCAGGCGTGCCGCAGGAGGCGGGCGGAACGGCGTGCGCTCAGCAGGCGGTGCAGGCCGACCAGGAGGATCGCCGTTCCCGCGAGCAACTGGGCGCCCCGGATGATGCGATTGACGTCCACGGCAGGAACCCAGGTGACGTTGCCCTGTCGGATGACAAAGGCGCCCGCGGGGCTGGCTTTCAGACCGAAGCCACTGCCGGAGCCGCTGCCCTTCACGGCTTCGCCCTCCACTCCAGCCTGCTGGAGCGCCGCCGGCCCCTCGCCTCCACCTCCGCCGCCTCCGCCGGCCACCAGGGCCGCGGGAATCACGGTGATGCCGTCCTGCTGGATGGCCTCTCCATAGACGCGCTTCACGGTGATGCTGTCGCGGGCCCGGTCGATGACCTCATTGACGTCCATGGCGTCCTCCCAGATGGGATGTCGGTGTCCTCCCCTCGAGAGGTGGACACGGTGCAGCATGAGGACCGGACGGGCAGGCCGGCGGGCCGTGGAGGGACACGGGGAGCAGGGGCTCCAGGACAGGCTCCCGGTCGCAGGGGACCGGAGGGGCTCGGGCTTCACCGTCAGGCCGCTGTCGGGGGCTTCTTGTATTCCAACGCCAGCAGCGCCTTGCGTTGCTCCGGCTCCAGCCGCTCAATGGCATAGCGCAGGGTGTCCCGCTGCATCCCTGAGATGTTCTCCTGGATGAACCCCACCACCGCTTCCCGGTGGTGGTCCGTCGCGACCTTCAGCAGCCATCCCACGCTCTTCTGCACGTACGGTTCTGGATCCGATAGCAATTGGCGTGCGTTGCCGAGGATGACCTCGCGGGGCAGCATGTATCGGGATGAGCGGATGTCGCGGCTCACGAACTTCACGAGCGCGACGTTCGCCGCCCTCCGACACCAGGGGGAAGGGGACCCGGTCCAGTGCTGGATCCGGGTGATGGCGGGCGTCCGGGTGAGGAAGAACGGATACATCACCGTCAGACACAGGTCGTCGCACTGGGCCCAGTTCCAGACGGTGTGCTCCAACCAGTCCTGGAAGCGGTCCAGCAGCGATTCGTCGAACGCGCGCCCGACCGCCTTGCGGACCATGGCGAACCCCAGGAGCACCTCCTCATGGTGGGTCGCCCGGGCGAGCAGGTTCTCGGTCACCGCCAGGCAGTCCTCGGGCGACAGGCCCTTCTGTTTGACGAGCGCATCGGCGATGCGCCGCACCTCCGCGTTGCTGACCCCCAGGGCCCGGATGTCCGTGGGGAAGTAGCGGCGTGTCGCCTCGGCGAGGCGAGGGTCGCTTCGCGACTTCAGGGTGCTTCGAAGCTCGTCGCTCAATGAAGCCGGATGCCCAGGTCGAGAGCGCGGTGCCCGGATTGCCATGGTCCGTCCAGTCCCGTGCGATGGGAGATGCTAGCGGAGCCGGATCCGAAGGTTGACGTCCGCGACCCGGAGCTCGTCGCCATCAGCGAGTCGCTGGCGGTCGGTGAGGGGACGCTGGTTGTGGAAGGTCCCCATGGCGGAGCCCATGTCCTCCGCGAACCAACCCTCCGGTTCGTGGATCAACAGGGTGTGCCGACGCGAGACCTGCACGGAGTCAGGCCGGTAATGACAGTCGAACTGCCGGCCAATGGTGAAGGAGGTCCCCGTGACGGGAATCTCCTGCCCTCCCGACGTGACAAGGGTCAGCGCGACGTACTTCGGAGCCTGGGCCATGGCGGGCAGGATATCGAGCCAGACGCCGATGCGGTCGAACGAACAGATGGATGCGCGGCGTCATGCTTGACGGAGAAACCTTCGGGTGTCCCCCACCACCGGCGGCTGAGACCCACCGCACGGACCTTCTGCGAGTGGCTGTGGCGCAGCCTTGCGTGCGTACGCCGACAGCCCATGCCTCGGGACGGCCGTCGCGCTCAGCAGTACTTGTTGACCAGCGAGATGCAGTAGTTCACGGCCTGCGAAAAGCTGCACTGGCCGTTGTTGACACATTGATAGGTGCCGGTGGTGGGCGACGTGCACCATTGGAGGTCGACGTGGCAGTTGGCCCCGGAGGCGGTGACGCGCCCCGTCTCATCCTCTTGGATGACAGGCGCGACGTCTTCGCCGGCCACGTCCTCCTGTCCCTCCAACCCGGGCGATTCCCCGACTCCTCCACAACCCACGAGCGCAGCGGCGACCAGCGACAGCAGGACGTACTTTTTCACGAGGTGCTCTCCAGCGTTTGTGCGGCGTGTGTGTCTCAGTGGAGTCGCGGGTCCGCCCGTCGTGGGGAGAGCCGCGCCTCCAACATGGAGAGCCGCGAAGCCGGGAGCCGTCCCAGGAAAGAATTTCGAGGGATTTTCGTGCCGGGTTTCTACCCGGTCAGAGACATGCCGCCGCGAGGGGGCGCAGGGAGCCGTGGAGCCCCCTGCATTGATTCCATTCTCAGAGCGGCTCCCAGCCGTTCTCGGTGCAGTACCCGACGAACTCGTCGGTTGTGTAGTAGGTGTACGTACCCACGAGATGGTACTGGACGTAGTTCAGACCGCACTCGGGATAGATGTGCCCGACCACCGCCGTGTAGGTGGCATCGCTGTAGAGCGTCGTCACGTAAGCGGCTTCCCGGTAGCTGGCGCTGGCCGGGCTGGCGCTCAGGAAGAGGGACGCGACAGCGAGTGAGGTCAGGATCCGCGTTGCCATTGGTTGCTCCATGGATGGACTGGGTACCGGTTGGTTCGTACAGGAGGGCTTGCTGCCCACTGGCACGAGTGATGAGTAAAGCCGTGCAGGACGCGTAAATCCAGCGCTGCGGAGCAGTGGGGGCGCTGGGGTGTTCTCGCGTGGAAAACTCCGTGTCGCATCAATGTCTCGCAGACATGCGACGCGTCAGCCGTTGGGTCTGGAGGAGGAGCAGGAGGCGGACGCGGTCTGGCGGTATGTGGCGCGGCTGGGCGGCCGACCCGTGGCCTACATCCAGGCGTAAGGCCCGCACAGGAAGTAGCAGCGTCGGGTTCGGTGAAATAGTGTGCCGGGCGAGTGACAGTCCCAGGGGCCAGGGGTGTTCGTCATCCCGATACAGCCCCGCCGTTGCTCCGCCACGAGCGGAGGACCCCTTATGCTTCCTGAATCCAGGCTCAGCAGCCTCACCGCCGTCGCCCTGACGACCGCCGCGACCCTGGCCTCCGCGGCCGGGGCACCTCCCTCGGCGCAGTCCGCCTTCTTCCTGACCCGGAGCGAGAACCGGAACCAGGTCCACTACGCCCTGCGCCTGGACGAGGACTGCCGCCCCGTGGGGACGCGTCCCGTGCAGGTGTACTGGCGGATGTTGGAGCGCGGGCCGTCGGAGGTGGAGGCGCTGCTGGAGGTCGAGCAGCCCGTGTATGGGTTGGAGGACCCGCAGTCGGTCGAAGCCACCGCGGAGGGCTGGCGCGTGCGGGTGCGTCTGCGGGCCTTTCCCTCGCGCCCCGTCGACATCACCACCGCGCGGGTCGACGGCAAATGCCAGGTCCAGGCGTGGACGAAGCTGGGCAACAGCGTCTCCCGGCTGGAGCAGGTCTTCGTGAAGACGTCCTGGCCCTTCTCGGTCGACTTCGTGCGGCTGGATGGCGTGGGGCCGGATGGGCAGCCCGTCCATGAGCTGATTCGTGAGTGAGCGGTGGCCTGGACCCCCTCCTTGTCCAATGCCAGAGTCCTATTACGTGTTGGGAGCGGAAGACCCCGACGTCGGCTACCGCGCCCGGCTGTCCTATACGCGGGACCATCCGCTGCGCAGCTGGATGACAGGCGTGCGTTTCGACAAGCCGTCGCCAGAGCCGATTCCACTCAAGCTGCGAGGCACCGACGAGGAAGGCTGGGTGCTCGGCGAGCTGTGGCTCACGCCCATCACGGTGATGTCCAAACGCCTGCACGACGTCCTGCTGCGGGCCGGCGTGGACAATCTCGATGCCTATGCCGTGGAACTGACCGACCCTGAGGACGGCACGGTGTACAGGGACTTCGTCGCCTTCAACCTCGTCGGCAAGGTCGCGGCGGCCGACGCGGCCAGGACCCGCTTCGCACCTGGCGTGAAGGAGCGAATGGGCTCGGCCGACATCGACTCGCTGGCGGTCGACCTGGACATGGCGCGAGGCGCGTTGATGTTCAGGTTGGCCGAGTCAGTGAATGCGATTGTCGTGCATGCCCGGGTGAAGGACGCGATCGAAGCCGCCGGCATCTCCACGCTCACCTTCCTGGAGCCGGAAGACTGGGCGGGGTGAGGTCGCTTCACGCGTGCATCGCGCCAGAGCGTTGGGCTTGTGGGCAACCTGGGGGCGAAAACTCCGTCCGCGACGGACCCCTGGAGGTGCCACGGCAGCCCTCTCCGTTCTCTCCACTGTGAGCAAATGCCAGACCCCGGGTGTTGCCGCAAGCCCCCCCGGTCGTGGTCCACCGTCGCCCGTTTCGATCCAGGCGCGGGAGGCCGAGAAATGCACGCGGACAGGATGACGCAGCACGCGGTGGTGATTGCTGGAGGGGGCCCGACCGGGCTGATGCTGGCGGCGGAGCTGGCATTGGCGCAGGTGGACGTGGCCATCGTCGAGCGGCGCGCCAGTCAGGAGGTCGCCGGCTCACGCTCGCGCGGCCTGCACGCGCGCAGCCTGGAGGTGCTCGATCAGCGCGGCATCGCCGAGCGCTTCGTCTCGCAAGGGCAACCGGTCCAGAACGTCTCGTTCGGGCAGGCGCCGCTGGACCTCAGCGACTTCCCGACGCGTCACAACCATGGGCTCGCGCTCTTGCAGGAGCGCTTCGAGCGCATCCTGGCGGAGTGGGTGGGCGAGCTGGCGGTGCCCATCTACCGTGGATGCGAGGTGACGGGCTTCGCGCAGGACGACACCGGCGTCGACGTGGAGCTGTCCGACGGCCGTGCACTGAGGGCGAAGTACCTCGTCGGGTGCGACGGGGGCCGCAGCCTCGTCCGCAAGGCGGCGGGCATCGAGTTCCCGGGGTGGGACGCGTCGGTCAGCTACCTCATCGCCGAGGTCGAGATGACCGGAGCGCCGACGTTTGGCATCCGCCGGGACGAGAAGGGCACCTACGCCATGGGCCCGATGGAGGACGGACGCGTGGGAGTCGTACTCAGGGAGGAGCGGGTCGTCACGGGCGACGCGCCGACCCTCGAGGTTCTGCGCGAGGGGCTCGTCGCGCTCTACGGGACGGACCATGGCCTGCGCGGCGCCACGTACCTCTCGCGGTTCACCGACATGACGCGGCAGGCGGCGTCCTACCGGGACCGGCGGGTGCTCCTGGCCGGCGACGCGGCCCACGTGCACTCGCCGATGGGCGGACAGGGGCTCAACCTCGGCGTGCAGGATGCCGTGAACCTGGGGTGGAAGCTGGCCCAGGTCGTGCGTGGCGTCTCGCCGGAGAGCCTGCTCGACACGTACCAGGCCGAGCGGCACCCCGTGGCGGCCCGTGCGCTGCGCAAGACCATGGCGCAGACCGCGCTGAGCCGCGGTGACGCGCGGATGGACGCCGTGCGCGAGACGCTGACGGAGTTGCTGCGGATGGACGGGCCCCGCAAGCAGTACGCGGCGATGATGTCGGGATTGGACATCCACTACGACCTGGGCAACGGACATCCGCTGCTCGGGCGCCGCATGCCGGACCTCGACCTGGTCACCGCCGACAGCCCGCGGCGCGTGTTCCACCTGCTGCACGACGCGCGGCCGGTGCTGCTCGACCTGGGCGAGCCCGGCACCCTCGACGTCACGCCCTGGGCGGACCGGGTTCGAAGGGTCGCTGCCCGCTACACGGGGGCGTGGGAACTCCCGGTCCTCGGCGTGGTCACCGCGCCCGCTGCGGTGTTGATCCGGCCGGATGGACACGTCGCGTGGGTCGGGGAGGGCACGGATCAGGGGCTGCGTGAGGCATTGACCCGCTGGTTCGGGCTGCCTGCCGCGGCGTAACGCAGGCGCTCGGCGATGGTGGGGCAGACCGTGGGTCTCTGCTCCACCAGCGTCCCCCGCGAGGCAAAGGAAATCTGCTCGTTGGTGAGCCCCTCGCTCCAGGCTCAGCCCAGTGCCGCGAGTGCCGCCACCTTGGCGATGATGTCGGGCGCCGCCTGCACCAGGCTGGCAATCAACATGAGCCAGCCGAAGCCGAGTGCGCCCGAGGCGGCGCTACCGACGAGCATGGGAACGTCAGTGTCGGGAGTCCGCGGTGGAGGGCTCACACGGGGCACTGCTGCCCCTCAAGGCGCGTCTGTTTTTGTGTAGAGGGGACTCCGAGAGGGAGCATGCCCCACAAAACATTACTTTCGTTGAGCGCTCCTACTACTTACCCAATTCTTCCCCGATGTTCACCAAGCTCTCGTTGCGCAGCGCGACCAATCTCACGCCTTCCTGACTGAAGCCGTGGTTCTTAGGCAGGTCGATTTGATTCTGCATCGGCCGGTTGCTGCTCTCGCCCTTGCCTGACGTCGCCTTCTTGCCGGCGCCCCGCCCCTTGTAGGCATAGGTGCCGTGCGGATCCGACTGCAGCAACTTGTTCATGGAGTGGACGAGCTTGATCGTCTGCGCATTGTCGGGATTGGGGCGGGTCATGAGGCCGACGTATCGCGCATGAATGCGCTTGTAGCGCTCCACGGCTACCTTTGCCCGGTCGCCCTTGGCATGATCGTCCTTTATCTCTAACTTCACGTTGGTTTCGTATTGGACCGGAGTGAGAATCAGATCGTTGAAGAGGTTGAGTTTATTCATCGCCTTCGCCTGGACGAGGAGGAGATGAATGCCGATGTGTGGGAAGACATGTGGCCCCTGGGGCACCCTGGTGAACTTGGAGGGACTGTTCTTTCGCTTATCTTGCAGGATGGTATAGAAAGTAGGGACCCGTGGATTCCTGCTCTTGACGCGCATGTCACTTTCCGCGAGGCGTTTCCTGTCACTCTTCGCGGCTTGCTTGGTGTCGTGCAGCGAGTAGGGGTCGAGGTCATGGAAATACCCCTGGGCGGTGCGCGTTATCGTCGTCTTTTTCACCTTCACCGCTATATAGTCTTTATTCAAAAGGAGGCTGGTCTTGCCTCCTGCAGCTTTCCTGGGTCGCGTCTGCACGCGTCTTGTATTTTTTTTGTTGGCCATGATTCTCTCCAGCAGCCGTGCGCGAATCCCTGGCAATCTAGCCTGCTTCCCCTTCGTGGCCAAACGGCCATTTGATCCAAGCGGACCGCCTCTGCTTTACTGGCAGGATGACTGACGCCAGCCCAGCCTCGTCCGCTTGGCTCAAAGCCTTCCTCGCGCGCAATCCGAAACTGAAACTCTCACTTGCAGCCCTGTCGGCCCCCAAGCTCATTGGCTCGCTCGACTGGGGGGCGGACGCGGGTGGGGCGCCAGCCTCTCGTGACGCGCTGCTCGAGATCCTCCGCCGAATCGCACGCCTGGCGCACGTGGAGCGGGATCCGCTGCGTGCCCATGCGCTCGTGTGCGCGGGCTACCCATCGGCGCATCACATCGCGCGCGAGACTGTCGGGGCCTTCGTCCAGGCCATGGAAGGGACAATCGGCGCGGAAGCGGCGTGGGCCGTCTACCAGCGCGCCCAGGGGGCCCGGAGCCTGGCGGTGCAGCGCTGGATGCGTGTGCGCGAGGCTGTCTCACCGTACCACCGGATGCTCTCGGCCCGGACGCGTCCCAACGTGTCGCAGGACAACCCGCCGCCCCCGGTCGCACCAGGCCTGTCGGTCAACTACCCATCCCTCTTTGGCGAGGCGCCCTACGCGGACGTCCCTCACGACGCGTCGATTCTCGGTCCCGGGGCCTACTTCACCGACCTCATGTCGCTGGTCCAGCGGTCCATCACCGACTTGCAGGGTGACCTCGGTCCACTCGCTCTGTCCCAGCGGCGTCCGGATCTCTGGAATCTTCTGCTGACCCCCGAGAACGCCACCGACCTGGTCTCCAACGCGGATCTCGTGCTGGAGATCCTGGAGTCCACCGTGGCGGCGCAACCTCCGGACAGAGCCTCACTGCTGACGCCGTCCTATCCGCCCGGCGCTCCGGACGTCATCGAGGTGACCCCATCCTGGCCCTCACCCCAGCAGGCGGGGACCACCTATGTCGTGGACCGCGGCAGCGGCACCGGGCCGGTCGTGGTGGGCGCGGACCCCCTCACGAAGTCCACGACGATCCGGAGCGGGCTCGGCATGCAGGCCGTCTCCATCCAGGAGGCGGCGATCGTCATCGAAGCCCCGCCACCCGCTCCCAGCGCGCCATCCGTCGTGATTGAAGGCTTCAGCTTCAGCTTCGGCACGGGCGCCACGGCGACCTCGCTCCTGTCGTTCGTGGGCGGCTCCCTGACGCTGCGCAACTGCGTCTTCTCGGCGAGCGGACCGACGCTCCAGGACGGCTGGGCCATCACATGCGCTGGTGCGACGGGAACGATCGTGCTCGAGAACTGCACCTTCGTGGATACGAGCGACGCGGCCTCGCATGCGGCGATCGATGCAACCTCCAGCGGGCCGCTGACCCTCTCGCTGGCGGACTCGATTCTCTGGCCGAAGAACAAGCCCGCGCAGGGGTACGCGGCGGTCAAGATAGGCGCCCGGACGGCGGTCAACGTCGGGTTCTGTGACATCCGGGGGGGCATGTTGTCCATCACCTGCAACGACACTCCCGCCACCACCCAGACGAACTACGCCAACACCAACTTCGACGCGTCCCCCGAGTTCAAGGACGTGACGTTCGCGCAGCTTCAGCCCTCCTCGCCCTGTATCGGGCGCGGCTCCCATGGAAACGACGTCGGAGCGAGCCTGGATGTCTATGATTGGCTGGCATGGGCCATTGCCTCCTTCGACCTGCCGTTCGACCTGCGGCTGGAGTCGGGACGGCTCGCGCTGGAGGGGCTCGGCACGGCTCCCGAGGAGATCGACCGGAGCTGCTCGGGGTTCGTCAAAGCCTGGCGCCAGAATCTCTACTTCCCGCTCACACAACTCGGCCTGTCGCTCGCGGACTATCAGGTGCTCACCCATCCGCTGTCGGGCGGCCTGGAGCCCTATTTCGGGCTCTCCACCTCCACCTTCCTGCAAGAAGCCGTCGTCCTCGCGCCCTCACTGGCGAAGGGCCCGGGGTGGAGCTTTCCCGCCTCGGCCTTCGGCTCATGGACCGGGCTGTCGCCGGATGGCCTGCGCGAGCTTGTCTACCAGGACCTGAGCCCCGCGGAGATCGCCGAGCGCATCCAGGAGGGGGGCGGGGCGGAGCGCCTGAGCGGCTGGTGTGGCTTCTACGTCAACGGACAAGAAGCGGGCGCCTGCAACACCCTGGCGCTCCTCACGCAATACGCGCCGGTCGGCCAGTACGCGCTCGCCTTCACGGCCAGCGACGGTGTCTCCGTGTCGTTCCCGGCGTTCCAGACGCCCCCTTCGGGTTCCTTCACGGTCTCCTTCTGGATGTACCTGCCCGCCGCGCAAGAAGCAGTGCTCCTGTCCACCGAGGGGCAAGGCGGGATCGAATGGCGGATGGATGGCGCGTCTCTCCGTGTCCAGGTTCCCGGCGCCTCCAGCACCCTCGACCTGTCGGCCTTCCTGGCACATCCCCAGTGGGTGCACATCGCGACGGTCTATGACCAGACGGCCCAGACACTCACCACCTTCGTGAACGGCGAGCGGGCGGCCCAGGCATCGCAGGTCCAGGCCTTCTCCTGGCCCGCCGCGTCGGGCCTGTCGCTTGGGGGCCCTTGCACCACCGGCACCTCTTCCACCGCCACCACCTGTTTCTCCGGGGGGTTGTGTGAGCTGACGGTGTGGAAGGTCGCGCGGACCGCGGAGGACCTTCAGGCGGGCTTCCAGCGGCCGGCCATGCTCGCTCCCGCCTCGGCGCAGAACGCGCCGCCGCCCGACCTCCTCGCCTACTGGCCGGTGAATGACAACGCCGGCAAGAAGGTCCTGGACTGGGCGGACACGTCGTACCCACAGAGCCCGAACAACGGAATCGCCCAGGGCGCGGCGACCTTCGCCCCAGTCGGGCTGCCCCACCAACACGCTCTCAGCGCGGGACAGAGCCTGAACCAGCAGGGGCTCATCTTCGTCAGGCTGGAGCTCCTCACGGGGACGGCCGACGGCGTGGCGCCCGGAGTGACCCTCGGGAACCTGGATCGCATCAACCGCTTCGTGCGGCTGGCCCGGCGCACCGGCTGGTCTTTCACGGAGCTCGACTGGGCGCTCTTCACCCTCTTCCAGCTGAACCCTGCTGGCACCCACGACTTCACCACGCCCGCCTTCTTCGCGGACCTGGCGAGGCTGCGCCTGCTGCAGACGCGGCTGGAGCTCGGCCTGCGCGAGGTCTGCGCGCTTGTCGGGCCCCTCAAGCCCTTCGGGATGGGACGCCTCGGTGACGGACGCTCGCTGTTCGATGCGCTCTACAATCGCCCGCCCTTCGCCGCGACCACGTTCTCGCCGGACATGTCACTCGTGCTCTTGCTCAAGGACGACTTCGAGACACCCGGGCCGATCGCGCGACGCCTCGCTGCGATGCTCACGCTCGATACCCGGCAGCTGACGGCCATCGCCCGGCAGCTCGCGTCCGGCGACACGCTGACGATCTCCGGAGCGACGCTCACGGCCTTCTACCGCTACCGCGTCGTCGCGGGCTGGCTCGGATTGGATATCGAGTCCCTGATCGATCTCCTCCATTGCGCTTCGTTGAGCACGCTGGGCAGCTCGTGCACTCCGTCCGATCTCTCCGCCTTCGTGCGAGAGGTCCGCTGGATCGCGGACGCGAAGCTCAAGCCCACCGACCTCCGGTACCTGACGACCCCCCCGGATTCGAAGGACGCGTTTCCCTATCAGCAGAAGCTGGAGCTCGAGTTCCGCGAGCGGCTGCCCCGGCTCACCGAGCAGCTCGAGCGGGAGCTGAGCGTCTGGCGCGTTGGCCCGGCGTCCTTCATCTCCCCGGTGCTCGATGAGGCGCGGTCCGTCCTGCTCTTCACAAAAGCGGTGCAAGACGGCTACCTCGATCCTTCCGGGCTCATCACCTCGAAGCTGTGGGCGCGTCTGCCCGTCGCTCCCTACCGCGTGCCCTCGGCCGAGTACAAGACGATCGGGGAGGCCGTCGCGGCGGCGGCCGCGGCGCTCGGACAGGGAGCACCCGCGGTGACGGTGCTCGTGGCAGCGGGAACGCACGACCAGCCCGGGGACAGCGGCATCCAGGTCACCCTGAGCGGGGGCGTGCTGACGCTCCAATCCGAGGCCGGTCCGGGCACCACGGTGATTGATTGCAAGAAAGCTTCCTTCCTCCAGCTGAGCCAGGGAGGAAATGCCCAGGTCGTCATCAACGGCCTGACGGTGCAGAACGCTAGCGGGAGTCCCGACGGCGGGGCCATCACCACCACGTGCCCGCTCCAGTTGGTGAACTGCATCTTCAAGGGGAACACCGCGCACAACGGCGGCGCCGTCTGCGTGCTCGGCCCCACAGGTGGCGCGCTGGAGTTCGTCGCGGAGAACTGCGTCTTCTACTCCAACATCGCGACCAGCACCGGCGGCGCGCTCTCCCTCACGGGCTCGAAAGCGCTCCTCCGGTTCTGCACGCTGTACCAGAACAGCTCGGCCTTGAACCTCAGCAACGGCGTCCACCTCGATGCCGACTCCCTGCTGACCATTGATCACAGCATCCTGTGGGACACCTCGGGCCTCTCGCACGACGACTGGAGTGGGGGAGGGATTGTCATCCCCAATGACTCCGACCTCAACGCGCCCAACCTCACCAAGCCCGATAAAAATGGCTGCATCTTCGTCGATCCCAAGTTGCTGGATCCCCTGAATGGCGTCTACGAGCCGGGTCCCGGTTCCCCGTGTATCGGCGCGGCACGGGACGGCGCCAACATGGGGTACGGCGGCTCCACGGGGGAGCTCATCACCGTGCTCGCGCTCTACCCCTTCGCCTACGCGCAGATCGCCGTGCTGCACAAGTCGCTCGCCCGCTTCTTCCGGAACGAGCAGCTTCCGCTCGACGCCGTCCTGAGCGCGCTGGGTCCCTCCCAGAACGGCCTTCAGCTCCTCACCGGCGAGGGCGACTCCACCCCCGCGGTTGCGTACCTCCGCGACGTCTTCCGCTACGTGTTGCTCGCCGACCTGTTCGGGCTCGACGGCCGTCTGCTGGCGCTGGTCTTCTCGAACCCCTCGCTGTTGTCGCTCTCCGGGGGAGGGACGCCCTACCAGCCAACGCTCCGAGACCTGCGGACGCTCGCCAGGTTCGCTGACTTGCGGACGCGGTACCCCGGCGCGCAGGAGGCCCTGATCGCGACCCTGCGGTCGTCTGTGGCCGGGACGTTGTTGAAGCCTGCTGAAGAGGCGCTTGCCCACCTGTTCGATTGGAGCACCAGCGACGTCCGTTCCGTGCTCGAGGCCTGTAGGAGCGGTTGTCTGACGTCGGTCTCCACCCAGGAGAACAACGGGGCTCTCAAGACGGCTCCCAGGAGGCAGGTCGATCCCCAGTTGCACGCGCTGACGGTCGAGGCCTGGGTCCGAACCTCGACGCCACTGCCCCCGAGTACAGCCAAGGCGGGCAACACCTTCCTGGGGTTTCTCAGCGCGACGACCCACGATTGGTCCTTCGTCGTCAGGATTGAGCCGGGCAGCAGGAACTTCACGTTCAATGTGGAGGACCCGTCCACGTCCACCCAGAACAGGACAGCCGTCACCGCCTCATCCATCACTGTCGAGGCGAACCGCTGGTATCACGTCTGCGCTGTCTTCAACGCAGGCAGTCTCTCGCTCTTCGTTGACGGGAACCTGTGCGATTCCAAGTCGGTGCAACAGGACTCCATCGCCCTGAGTCCATCATCCCAGGGGATGATCCTCGGTCAGGATCTCCAGGGGATTGATGCAGGTGTCACCAACTCCATCGCGGAAGTGCGCCTCTGGCGCACGGCGCGGACCCCGGAGCAGATCCGCGCGCGAATGCAGGAGCGAATCCTGTCTTCCGAGCCGGACTTCTCCAACCTCTCCGGCTACTGGACGTTCGAAGATACCCGTTGGCTCGACGAGACCGGGAACTGGAACGCCGGACAGCCGAATGGCGAGGTCAAACAATTCTTCGAGGCGCTTGCTCCGGTCGCGCTCGCGCAGGTGTTGTCGAGCGCCGAGGCGATCGACCTCTCTCAGCGCACGGGCCTCGACGTCTCGCTGCTCCTCGCGCTGTATCGCAATGGCCTGAGCGTGGATGCCGAGCCGCTCCTCGCCGCGCTCGCCGCGAAGGATTCGGACACCGCGGGCGCGGTGCAGGCGGCCATCACCGACCGCAAGCGGGAGGCGCTCAAGCGCTTCGCCCTCCGGCACATCGACGCGCGAACGCGTCCCCTGGGCTTTCCCGTCGTCAACGACAACCGCCTGTCGGACTACCTCCTCGTCGACGTCGACATGGCGGCACAGACGTCGACCTCGCGCATCGTCCAGGCCACGTTGAGCCTGCAGCAGTACGTCCAGCGCTGCCAACTGGGGCTTGAGCCCGGGGTCGGTGCGATCGGCATCACCGACACCGAGTGGGGGTGGATGGGGACGTACCGCGAGTGGGAGGCGAACCGGAAGGTCTTCCTCCACCCGGAGACATATGTCCGCCCCGAGCTGCGCAAGAACAAGACGCCCCTCTTCGTGGAGCTGGAGCGCTCGCTGGCCAACAGCGAGCTGACCCGGGCGGGCCTGGAGAAGCTGTACCGGCGCTACCTCGATCAGCTCGCGGTCGTCTCCAGCCTGCACACCGTCGGGAGCTGGTATGAGCCCGCTGAGCGCATCGACAGCGCGCTGGTCTCCCGCTCCAAGGTGGGAGCCAACGCCTGCGTCCAGGTCTCCCCGATCTGGTCCCTAAACCAGCAACTCTCGACCCTGAGTGTCGAGGCCTGGGTGCGCTCGAGCGCCAAGCAGCGGCCGCCGGATGGAAACAAGTTCCTGGGTTTCGGCGACACGAACAATTATGTCGGGTCCTTCGCCCTCGGCTTCGGCCCGAGCGGTCTTTTACCGGCCGTCTATCTCAAGGACCCCTCCGGTAACACCTGCATCCCCGCCAACGTCACCATGGAGGCCGGTCGCTGGTACCACCTGTGCTTTGTCTTCGACCACGGCGCCGTGACGCTGTACGTGGACGGGCGCGTGTGCTCACCGCCGACAACGGTGGACTACAGCACCCTGATTCTCCCGAACGACGGAGCCATGTTCCTGGGCCAGGACCCGTCGGGCAATCATGGCGACACGGTGAACAGCATCGCGGAGGTGCGCTTCTGGAACACCGCGCGAACCCGCGAGCAGATCCTCGCGAATATGCGTCGGCGCATTCCGGTATCGGCTCCAGACTTCAACGGCCTCCTCGGCTACTGGACCTTCGATGACGGCAGCGTCGTCAGCCGGGCCGGGCAATGGAAGCAGGGCACCGTCTCCGGAGACGTGTCCTTCGAGTTCCCCGCCCTGGACGTGCTGTCCCAGGCGCCGGCGATGGACACGTATCACTTCATCGGACGCACGCGGACGCAGCCCTTCGCCTTCTATCTTCGCGTGAAGGAGGTCCATGGGCCCGCCGCGCCGGGCGCGGACTCGGTATGGGGGCCGTGGGAGCAGATCGGGCTGTCCATCAACTCGCCCTACGCGAGCCCGGTGGTCGTTGACGGGCAGCTGTATCTCTTCTGGGCCGAGACGCGCTTCGTCAATAGCAATGACAAGGCAACCCCGCCCGTGGTGGCGCACCATGAGGTGACGCTGAAGTACTCCCGCCGCAACGCCGACGGAAGCTGGCTTGCGCCCCAGTCACCCTTTCCGACAATCAGCCTGCCCGGCAACATTGATCTCGACGCGAGTCCGGTGTGGCGCAAGCCTTATGCGCTGCCGATGGCCTCCAACGGCAAGACCGCGATCCTGGTCATCTACGGCGGCAGCAGCACGAGCACGACGCCGTTCTGCTACGTGTTGAGCCGGGACCAGACGGTCACGACCGGTCTGTCAGTGGACCTGGGGTCCACAGCTGATACGAGCTATTCCCTCGTGGAACCCGTCACGTCGTCGCAGACGCCAGCCCTCTACACCTTCACCGGACAGTCGATCCTCGCGGCCAACTACTTCGACGTGGACAGCAGCATCGTTGGTATAGGTACTGGTAGTGGAATGCATAGGACTACCGTCTCCGTCTTCCCAGCCGATTTCCTGAAGACGGGCGGGACCTTCGTGAAAAATCACTCTGGCACATTAGGCAGCACATCCCTCCTTTGTTACGGAGGAATGTGCTTCACGAGCATCCCCGACGGTTCTTCCGGGAGTATCTCGTTGTATGGCTGTGTCGATCCACGTGAGACGGATTGGAATCTTATCAATCAAAACATCGCTCCGCAGGGCAACGGCGTCATTACGTCGATGGTGGCATGGAATGGCTCTATTTATGGAAGTATGGACGGGACGGTTTATGGAAGTATGGACGGGACGGGCCGGATCTCGATCATCCAGGCGAATTCATCGGCGCTGACGTCTACGGCACCGTGGACGCTCAGTTTTCAGTACTCATTCGTCGGTGGTGATGATGTATTGGGACCGGGACCACAACTGGTGCCTGGCGACGATGGCAACCTTTACTGTTTCTTCGTGAATAACGGCACGGTCTACGGGACTTCGTGCGACAGGCAAGGCAATTGGAAAGATCCTGCTGCCACCTCGATAGGAAGCGCAGCAAAGGTATCGGCGCCGGTCTTCTGGAATTGGCGCTGGTACTGTGGGGTGAGTTCTCCGGACGGCTCGGTCCACCTGTGGCAAGCCACCACGCTGGGGGGCCCCTGGACCCATTTGCAACAAGCCACCGTGCCTAGTGGAGCGTCTATATTGGTGGCGGGCTGCCCAACTGGTTTCGTATGTATACAAGTAGATTTCCCCTCCGGCATGATGACGTGCATCAAAGGAACTCCAGACCCGAGAAGTCAGGGTTGGACGACGCTTCCCAAGTTCGTTCCATATGCCAATCCGACTCCGACAGTATTGATTTTGGCGCGGCTGCCAGGCGCACCTGCGAGTCAATTGCTTGCTTCCATCCCGGCGGATGCGTCATCCATGCCGGTCGCCAATCAACTCAGCGCGTATACCTTCGCGGCAGCAGGCGCCGAGTTCTTGATTCGAGCGTGGGACGCGTCGACGTCGACTCTGCAGCGGCTCGATGCGCAGGTCGTGGCGAGCGTCGCGGACGGCCTGGTCACGCTGTCCGGCACCAGCCCGGTCGATCTGTCAAAGGCGCACTTCTCCTTCGAGCGCCTGACCTCGACGACAGTGCCTGCCCTCTCCCGGGCGCTGGCGGAGGGTGGGGTGGATGCTTTGCTGGGCGCGGGCTCCCAGCGGACGCCGGAGTCGCCGTTCTTCGACCTCAACGCGAACCTCTTCGACCCGAACGTGAAGCGCGGCTGTGTCCTGCCGCCGGAGGACGATCGGATCCGCTTCGAGCTGTCGAATGCGTATGGGCTGTACTTCCGCGAGCTCTTCTTCTTCATCCCCTGGCTGATCGCCGAGCAGTTGCAGAAGAACCGGCACTTCAAGGAGGCGCGCCAGTACCTCGAGTACATCTTCAAGCCGTCGGCCGCAGCAGGCGGCGGCGACTACTGGCGCTGCGCGTGGCTCGCCGGCGTGAGCCCGAAGAGCACGCTCGAAGCGCTGGAGCAGCTCGACCCGGCCGCGCTCGCGCTCTACCGGAAGGATCCCTTTGACTCCGGCGCCATCGCCGACCTGCGCCCGAGCGCCTACCAGCGGGCGATCGTCACCGCCTACATCCAGAACCTCCTCGCGTGGGGCGACGACCTGTTCGCGCAGAACACACGCGAATCCATCCACCAGGCCGAGCAGCTCTATCGCTACGCGGGCGACCTGCTCGGGCCCCGCCCGAGGCGCGTAGAGTACACGCCGCCGCCTCCAGAGACCTATGCCGAGCTCCGGGCCCAGGAGGAGAACGAGTTCCTGCTGGCGCTGGAGCGGCTCGGCCTGAAGGACGGCGCGAGCGCGCCCACCCCGCCCCTGGAAGGAATGGACCCCAACGGCAGCATCGCGGACTACGGCTTCTACTTCGGCGTGCCGGACAGCCCCGAGTTCCTGGCCAACTGGGATCGCGTGGAGGACCGGCTCTACAAAATCCGCAATGGGCTGGATCTGGCGGGCGCCCAGAACGACTTGTCGCTCTTCGAGCCCCCCCTGAGCCTGGAGGAGATCCAGCGGCGGGGAAGCCAGGGCGGCGCGGGCGCGGCGGCGGGCAATTCGAGCAACGCCGACCGCTCGCTCGAAGGCGCGCGGTTCTCGAACCTGCTCTTCTCCGCGAGGATGATGGCCAACTCCGTCATCGAGTTCGGGTCTTCCTTGCTCCGGGCGCTCGAAGCGAAGGACGCCGACGGGCTCGCTGCACTGCAGGTGGGCCAGCAGAGCGCCATCGCCGAACGCTTGCGCCTGGTTCGCACCGAGGAAGTGAACAACGTGACAGCGATGCTGGCTTCGCAGCAGGCGGCGCTCGAAAGCGCGCAACATCGCAAAGATTTCTACGCGCAGCTCATCAGGAACGGATGGTCCGCGGCCGAGACGGCCGGCGTCACCCTCGCTAGCGGCAGCCTCGCTCCTCGCATGCTCTCCCTCTTGGAAAACCAGCTGTCCGTGCCCCTGCACCTATTGCCAGAGATCTTCGGATTCGCGGTCGGTGGGGCCAGTCCCGGCGCTGCCGTCCAGGCCCAAGCCGCGGTCTCTGGCGATATGTCGGCGCTGCTGAGCGAGTCCGCCTCGCTGGCCAACACCATCGCATCCTACGAGCGCAGGGCGCAGGAGTGGCAGCTTCAACAGCGGCTGGCCGAGTTCGACATCACGCAGCTCAACGCGCAAATCCAGTCGGCGCAGCATCAGGTGAATGCCGCCAGGCTGCAGTCCGCGCTCGAAGAGACGACCCTGAAGCAGGCACGCGACGTGGAGGCGTACTACCGGAACAAGTTCACCAACGCCGAGCTCTACGGGTGGATGGCTGACACGCTCGGCCAGCTCTACTCCGAGCTCTACCAGGTCGCGCTGGGCATGGCGCAGCTGGCGCAGGCCGCGTTGACGTCCCTGAGCGGCCTGGACCAGCAGTTCATCTCGACCGGGGGGTGGGACAGCCAGCGAAAGGGACTTCTCGCGGGTGAGAGCCTCCTGCTCGATCTGGCGCGCATGGAGCAGGCCTATTGGCAGTGGGAGCGCGCGCAGCCCCCCGTGCCCCTGGCGAAGACCGTCTCGCTCAAGAAGCTGGATCCGTACGCCTACCTCCAGCTCGTCACCACCGGGGCCTGCACGTTCAAGCTCTCCGAGGAGCTCTTCGACCGTGACCATCCCGGCCACTATCTGCGCACGCTGCAAAGCCTCTCGCTCCAGCTCCCGGGCGTGGCGGATGAGCGCGGCGAGGTCCACGCGTCGCTGACGCGGCTCTCGCATGAGCTGGTGCGGCAGCCGGATGCCGCGGCGGTAGGCTTCCTCCTGGGGACGTCGAGCGAGATACCAGGCAGGGCCCTGCGGCGCAGCCTCCAGAGCCGTCACAGCGCGCTCTCACACGCGGCGCTCGTCGATAGCCGTGAGCAGGGGGAGTTCCACAGCGGCAACCTCGACATCTTCGCGGGCGGCGGCGCGGTCTCCACGTGGCGCCTGGAGCTCCCACCGGAGCAGAGCCGCCTGGACCTGCTCGCGGTGGACGATGTCGTGCTCACGGTGCACTACACGGCCCGTCATGGCGGCGAGGCCTTCCGGCGAGAGGTGGAGGCCGCCCTTCCGGCGCACTCGGGCACCCTGCTGCTCGATATCGCGCGGGACTTCCCTGAGGCGTGGCGCGCGTTCCAGAGCGGGACGGGTGACGCGGACCGGAAGCTGACCTTGAAGGTGACCCGGCGCCTGCTGCCGAGGAACCTGCCGGGGCGCACGTTCCGTCTGCACGGGCTCCACCTTGGGAGCTTCCACGAGGCGGATGTTTTCGACGCCACGCCGACGGTGGTGCTCCAGGGGCCACAGGCAGGCCAGGGGCTTCCCCTGATTCCCGTGGCCGAGACCGGGAACCGCGTGTCGAGCGCGGTCTTGTCCACGCCGGTTGCGGACTTCCTTGCCCGGCCCTGGACCCTGACCGGTGTCTTCATGACAGCGGCGGCCACCCCTCCCGTGCCGGATGGAGGCGCGGCCCAGGGTCTGTGGCTGCTGGCAGACTACAGTGAGGAGTGAGCTGACGCAGGGGATGGGGGAATGAGTCAGGACTCCTGGCCTACCGGCCGGGGGCCCGCTGAGGCGGTGTAAAAGAAACCCCCGTGGCACCTTGCTGGCGCCACGGGGTTTTCTCTTCTCAGTGGAGGCGGCGGGAATCGAACCCGCGCCGGGCGGCGCGAAAACCCCAACAGGATCGCGCCCTTACCTCGTAACCGCCCGGAACGACTTGGATTCGATATCCCGCCGCGTTCCATCCCGTCCCACCCCGTTCCAGCCCATTCCGCAGGCTCTCGCGACATAGACGCAACATGGCGGGGGCCGTCAGCGGGACGTAGCTCGTCTACGCGCTGGCTTCGCCTTGAGTGCGCGCGTCAGGTCGGGGAGTCCGAAGCTCTAAGCCATCCGGGGTAAATCCTTGCCTAGGTAGGTAGCATCCACCACTGCCCTGCTGGAGGGTAGGAGGAGCGGTGGATTACCCGGAGCGGCAACCACCTCAAAGTGACGGAGCCACAGCGCCGAGCACTTCAGCGGCTGGCACGGGGGGCTGGCTCGGCAGCCGCAGGGCTGCGGGCCACCATCGTCCTGTTGAGCGCCGCAGGGGATAGCGCGGCGCATATCTCGCGGGCGCTGGGCGTCAGCCCCAGGATGGTGTGTGACTGCCGACGCCGCTGGCGGCTGGGCGGCCTGGCCGGGCTGGAAGATGCCCGTCGGCCCGGCCGGCCGCTGCGAGCGGACCCTGCCTATGTGCACTTGCTGGTGCAGACGGTGCAGCAGGACCCACGGCAGGTGGGGTACGCCTTCACGCGGTGGATGGCCCCGCGGCTTTTCGAGTACCTGCGCCAGTAGACGGGCATCAAGCTGAGTGCCTATTGGGTGGGCGAGTTGCTGCGCATGCACGGCTTCGTCTGGAGACGCTCCAAGCGCACCACCCAGAACCTGGTGGACGAGGGGGAAAAAAGAACGAGCTCGACGTCGGCTGCGCGCTCTGGAGAGGGCCGCCTGCCATCCGGAGGCGGACTTCGAGCTGTGGTACGGCGGCGGGGTGCGCTTCGACTTGTTGCCCGTCGTGCGCCAGATGTGGCGCAAGAAGGGACAGCGGCTGCTGGTGGAGACTCCCGGCAAGAACGAGCGGGTCGCCGTCTGAAGGGCCTACCGCTTCCCGAATGGCTCTTTTCTCTTCAGCCACCAGCCCCGCAGCGTCAACTCCGCCCACTTCGTCGCACTGCTACGCAAGCTGAAGTGGGCATGATCCGCTTGAGTGGACAGGTTGACTATGCCGCTGCCCGTTCGAACTCAGCCGGCGCAGCGTAACCGATTGCCGAGTGCATGCGTTGCTGGTTGTAGAAGACCTCGATGTAGTCGAACAGCTTCACCTTCGCGTCGCTGGCGCTCTGGAAGGACTCACCCAGCTCGTTCTTGAGTGTGCTGAACCAGCTCTCCATGGCCGCGTTGTCGTAGCAGTTGCCCCGGCGGCTCATGCTGCAGCGCAGGCCGTGCTGCTCCAGGACACGCTGGTAGTCCTCGCTGGCGTAGGTGCAGCCCTGGTCGGAATGATGGAGGAGCCCTTCTTCGGGACGCCGTCTGCGAAGCGCCATGTCCAGGGCCTTGAGCGTCAGGTGGCGGTCGTTCATCGCACTCAACGCCCAGCCCACGACGAAGCGGGAGTACAGGTCGATGATGGCCGCCAGGTAGAGCTTTCCCTCGGGCGTGGTGAGTTCCGTGGTGTCGCCCACCCAGCGCTGATTGGGACCATCCGCGGTGAAGCGCCGCTGCAGCAGGTTGGCGGCGACCGGCAGCCCGGGCTCGCTCACTGTCGTGCAGCGATAGCGTCGGCGCGCCCGGCCCACCAGGTTCTCCGCTTGCATGAGGCGGATGACGCGCTTGCGACTGATGCGGACACCCTGGGTGCGCAAGGCCCGATGGACGCGAGGGCTGCCGTAGGTCCGGCGCCCCTGCTCGTGCGCCTCGCGGACCAGGACCTTCAGCCGCTCGTCGGCGCTGTGCCGGGGACTCGGAGGCCGACGCCTCCATGCATAGAAGCCTGAACGCGACACCTGCAGCAATCGGCACAGCACGCTGATGGAGAAGTGCGCCTGCTCCGCACGGATGAACTCGAACTTCACCCGTTCTCCTTCGCGGTGTAGGCCACCCATTTTTTTAGCAGCGTTCGCTCCATCTCCAGTTCGCGCACCTGCTTGCGCAGCTTCGTGAGCTCTTGCCGCTCCGCGCTCGTCAGCGCCCCGGGCTTCCCCTTACCGCTATCCGACCGAGCCTGCTCGACCCAGGTCCTCAACGCCGACAGCGTTAAGTCGAGGTCCCTGGCCACCTGGGAGACTGTCTTTCCCTCCTCCAGTACCAGCCGGACAGCCCCGGCCTTGAACTCTTCCGTGTAGCTGCGCCGGGGACGGCGCTCCTTCTTCACTTCCACCATGTCGGACACCGTATCCGCCTCTTCGTTGGTGTCCACTGAAGCGGATCATGCCCAAAGGCCCGCGCTCAGGCCACCGGCAAGTGAATCGTGCTCGTGTTCGACAACGACGGAGCCTTCACTTCCAAACTCTCCACTCAGGTATTGCTGGAAGTGCAAGCGTAGGTGCGTCCCTTCTGGCTGCCGAAGTACACCTCGGAGAAGCTCAACCGGATTGAGGGCCTCTGGGGCCACCTCAAAGAGGCGTATTTCAGCCGCATGCTGACGAAGAGGTGGGAGGACTTCTATGCTGCGGTCGTCCGCCTCCTGGAACTGCTGGGCCGTCCAGGAGGATTCCGACGTCTCATGCCACCTGCCCGACCTCGTAGGGTAGGCAAAGATTTTCCCCGGATGGCCTAGAGCCAGTGGTCCTGCCAGAGCGTCACGACCTTGTGGGACTGGGGAAAGAGGATGACGAAGAGGCGGAAGATGCCGCCGCCGTAGCCGCTCTCGTACGTGGCGACCTGCACGTCCTCCGTCCCGTTCCCGTAGGTGGAGAGCAGCGCCGGGTGCAGCCGCTGGTAGGCGATCTCCATGCGCGGCTCCAGGTCCGCGTAAGGAATGACGCCGGTGGGGGAGAGCCAGTAGTCCGCGAGGATCTGCTGCACCTGGGCGGTGCGCGTGGCCATGGCGAGCGTGGGCTCGCCCGCGTAGTTCCAGGGGAAGGCGTAGACGTGCAGCTCGCCGTCACAGCCGCCGTCGCAGCCCCAGTAGGCCTCGCGCTCCAGCGTGTAGATGTTGGGCGGAAGCGCTTCCTCGCCCAGCTGGAGCGTGTAGCTGGCCGGCGCCGCCGCGGGGTCCCCCAGCTCCAGGCGGAACCGCTTGCCCGCGCCGGTGCCCGTGCTCACCACCGCGAGGTACTCGCCACCCTGGGCGAGCGTGAGCGTGGCGATCTTGCTGAGCTGCCCATAGCCGGAGTCATCGTCCTGGGCGACGGGGGTGGTGCCGTAGCTGCCGCTCGCGTCCCTGGGGCCGTACACGAAGAGGCCCGTGTCCAGGTACATGGAGCTGCCCAGGTGCGTGACCTCCAGCCGCAACGTCTTGCCGGCGGGAGCCTGGAAGCTGAACGAGAACGCCTGGGGACTGGTTGTGAACTGGGCTTGCACCGCGCCGGGCAGGGACACCGGGCCCAGGTACGCGGTGCTGTCCACGATGTTTCCGCTGGTCGGCGCTGCCGGCGGGGACAGCACGGACTGGACGTGCTCGCCCGTCTCCACGGCCGCGGGTGTCTCGGGCCCTGGGCTTCCACCACAGGCGGTGACACAGAACAGCAACACCGTGAGACAGGATTTCAACAAGGTCGCACGCATCAAGGCTCCTTCGTGGGTCCAGGCTGGATGAAGCCTGGATTCTCGGAAGGAGCCTGTCTAGCGCCGGGAGCCGCTGGCGGACGAGGCGCACGAAGGCGCGGCCATGGATGACTTCTACAGCGCGGGCACCGGCCAATCCCGGGGGTAGACGAGGTAGGCGGTGCCTCCGGAGCGCGAGAGCCACAGCGGCTCCAGCTCCGAACGGTAGTAGGTGCGCCGCACGGCGGTGTCGCTGGCGGCCGCCGGGTCGTTCACCACGGGGTTGCCCACCGCGTCGAAGCCCGCGAGCACGATGAGGTGGCCGGCGGTGGAGGGGATGGGCGCGCCGGTCAGCTCACCCTTGCCCCACGCGACGCTGAGGATGACGGGCACTCCCGCGGAGAGCCACGGCTCCAGCTGCGCGAAGCTCGTGAAGCGCGCCACGTGCGCCTGGAGGCCCTGGCCCGCCGCGTACGCGGTGTTGAAGGGCCAGTTGCCGTGACCGCCGTAATACCAGTCATGCACCCCCGCGACGGCCGCGCGCACGTTCGCCTCGCAGCCCCGCGTGTCCGCCGTCCAGTACTGGAGCACCATCGCCGTGGACGTGGGGCTGCACCAGACCTCGCCGCCGTCCGGGTAGACCATCTGCGAGCACCGCGGCACCGCGAGCACCTGGTTCCAGCGGGCCGGGTTGCCCGCGGGCACGGTGGGCCGCGTCTCCGGCGAGGTGGAGGTGGTGAGCGCGCTGGCGTGCAGCACGGGCGTGGCCACGCCATTCGCGCTGAACAGCCGCGTCTTCACCTGCCACGCGGTCGCGGCGCTCTTCTTCGCGGTGACGATGAGCGTGTCGATGGAGACCCTCGCCACGGTGTCCGCCTGCGAGTCCGCCGAGTGGCGTTGCACCGTGGAGGCGTCCGAAGCCCAGACACCCAGGCTGAACCACTTCGTCCAGGCGCCGCCCACCTGCACGCGCACGAGCGTCTCCACCCAGGTGCCCGTGGGCGTGGTGGCCTCCCAGGAGGCGATGGCTTCACGGAAGCCGAACGCGCTGGAGACGATGGGGCTCGTGGCCTCGCCCTGGAAGAAGGAGCCACCGTTGTAATAGGTGCCGCCGTAGTAGCCGCCCGGCCCGTAGGGGTCGGTGCCGGACCAGGACTGGCCCGGAAGCAGCTGGAGCGAGCCATCCGCCGCGCGGCCCACGCCGCTGAGCTGCCAGCTGAGGAAGTCACCCCGGCTCGCCGCCCAGCGGGTGGAGGCGCTCTGGCCCGCCGTGGCCACTGAAGGGGCGAGCGCGAGGGTGATGATCAGCGCGAGTACGGCTGTCCTGGACTGCGTCATGGAGGCTCCCGGGGATGCGAGGGCGGACCACGACAGCAGCTTCCGCGGAGGATGCCTCCCTGCGGACCTGGACGAATGGATGGCATTGAACATCTCCACCCGGGGAAGAGAAGGCTGCTCTGTTGCTTGCCCTCCCGGCGGGAGCGGCCACGGCCCGATGTCTGGCTCACCTGTTGCTCATGTCTCCCTTTCGTGGTCCCAGAGGGAGCGTCAGCGTGAGACGAATGACAGTCGCAGGGATGTTGTGGGGAATGGGTGTGGCGTTGGCGACCCTGAGTGGGTGTGGCGCGCCACTGACAGTGGATGAAGATTCACGTGAACCCGGGGCGGAGACTGTCAGCACGGAGCGCGCGGCGCTCACGACGCGGACGGTCGTCCTGACGCCCACGGAGGACGCGCATGTGGAGGCCGCGTCCCCGGACACGAGCTTCGGCGCTTCCTCCACCTTGAAGGTCTCGCGAACCCCCGAGGCGCTGACGTACCTGCGCTTCTCCGGGGCCGAACTCCCCGTTCCCGGGACGGTGACGTCCGCGAAGCTGCGCCTGTTCGCGATGAACAACGCGGCCCAGGGCGTCGCCGTGCACGACTCGCCGGGCGTGCACATCTGGGACGAAAGCGTGACGTGGAACACCCGGCCGGACTGGAGCGACTCCTGGCTCACCTCGAGCGAGGGGCCCGTGAGGAGCGGGACCTGGGTGGAGCTCGACGTGTCGGGCATGTACATCCCCAGCCGCTACTACAGCGTCGACTTCCTCCTCTCGGCGAAGGGCACGGACAGCCTCACGTTCGGGTCCAGCGAGTCCTTCGAGTACAAGCCGCAGCTCGTCCTCACCGTGGAGTCCGCCGCGGACAACCCGCCGCCACCGCCCGCGCCGCTCACGCTCTCCGGCGCGCCGGTCTCCTTCACCGCGAGCGGCGACACGTTCGTCGACGCGGAGAGCCCGGGCACGGCCCAGGGCGGCGCCACGACGTTCAAGGTGGACAGCGCCCCCATGCAGGAGGCCTACCTGCGCTTCCCGGTGCAGGGGCTGACGGAGGCCGTGCAGCGCGCGGTGCTGCGCCTGTATGTGAGCTCGGGGTCGGATGACGGCCCGGCCGTGTACGCGCTGACGGGGCTGCCGTGGAGCGAGGCCAGCGTCACGTGGAACTCGCGGCCGGCCCGTACGGGCAGCCCGGTGGAGGACGCGCAGGGGCTCGCGACGGGGAGCTGGGTGGACTACGACGTGACGGACCTGGTGCGTGGCAACGGGGACGTGACGTTCGGGCTGTACCCGACCTCCAGCGACGGCGTGACGTTCTACTCGCGGGAGAGCGCGGATGCGTCGCTGCGTCCCCGGCTGCTCGTCTGGACGGGCGCGGCGAAGACAGCCCCGACGGACGCGTGCCTGACCCGCACGGAATATGTCGAGGTCCCCATCAGCGCGGTGCACGACACCTACGCCGCGGCGGATGCGCCGGAGCAGAAGTTCCAGCACCACGCCTCGCTGCGGGTGGACGCGGAGCCCCGCGCGGAGGCCTTCCTCCGCTTTGACGTCCAGCTGCGGCCTGAGCGCATCCAGCGGGTGGCGCTGCGCCTGTATGCCATTGACGGCACGGGCAACGGGCCCCGGCTCTACCGGGCGTCGACGTTCGACGGGGCGACGACGGACTGGAACCACCGCCCGGCGCCATTGGGCGAGCCGCTGGTGGACCTGGGGGCCGTCGCGCGGGATGCGTGGGTGGAACTGGACGTGACGAACACCGTGACGGCCTCCGGGACGTACGCGTTCGCGCTGCTGCCGGACAGCACCAACAGCGTGGGCTTCGTCTCCACGGACGCGGAAGCGCGGGACATCATCGGGGGCGCGCCCCGGCTGGTCATCACGTATGAGAGCGACCCGTTCTGCTCGTACCGGGGCACGAAGCCGTCGGGGACCACGGCCTGGGTGCGTCAGGCCGGAGGCGCGCAGGCGGAGACCCCCCGTCACGTGGCGCCCGCGCCGGATGGCGGGTTCGCGGTCGTCACCCGGCTCTACGGCACGGGAACCCCGCCCGTCCCGTCAGGCCATACCGTCGCGCTGCACCGGGCGGATGGCGCCGTCGCGTGGACGCGCTCCTTCCCGCAGGCGGGGGTGCGGTTGGAGAAGGTGGTGGTGACCACGGTGGGCAACGTGCTGGTCGCCGGCAGCTACGACGGCGCACCGGACCTGGGCAAGGGGCCGCTGCCCCAGGGCTCCGGCTTGGTGGTGATGAAGCTCACGCCTGACGGCATGGTGGACTGGACGCGCGGCTTCCGGGCCTGGTTCGGCGACCCGAGCGACCCGGAGCACTACTACGACAACCCGATGGACTTGCTCGACCTGGCCACGGACGCGCACGGCAGCGCGGTGCTCGTCGGCACGTTCTGGGGCTACACGGACTTCGGCAACGGGCCGGTGTACTCGGGCAAGCCATTCCCGTACGACGACACGTACCCGAACTCCTACGTGCTGAAGCTCCAGTGGGACGGCACGCCCCTCTGGTCGCGCGTGCTGGCCGGGACGTCCCTGGTGGGCACGCGGGCGAGCAGCGTCGCCGTGGACGCCAGCGAGGGCGTCATCGTGGGCGGCCAGGCGGGCAGCGACACCGACTTCGGTGGCGGCACCGTCGCGCAGCGCGGAGCCTTCGTTGCCCGGTATGGGGTGGGGGGCGACTTCGGCTGGGCGCGGGTGATGAACGCGCGGCTCAGCGAGGTGACCTCCGTGGGCGTACTGCCCGACCAGCGCATCGCCTTCACCGGGAACTTCAACGGATACCTGTCGTTCGCCGGCCAGAGCTACGTCAGCCGCGAGCCGGAGGAATACGAAGGTGCCCCGGATGCGCTCGTGGGCGTGCTCACCGCGGCGGGTGGGGACGTGGCCCTTCGGCAGTTCGCGCACTCCGGGTTCAAGGACATGGTGGTGGACGGGGCCGGGAACATCGTGACGACCCAGGACGGCGCGGGGGACCTCGTCGGGCTGGGCGACGTCGGTTGGCGGCAGGATGAGCTGCCCCGGCCCACGCTGGCGGCCTTCGGTCCCGGGCTGGAGTCCCGATGGGTCCGCGTGCTGGGGCTCACGTCCGTGCACGAGCTTCACCTCGCGTCCTCCCCGGACGGCGTCGTGGCGGCGGGCACCCTGAGGGAGGCGCTCGAGATGGACGGCACCTGGTACACGCCGCAGTCCCGGCGCTCCGACGTGCTGCTGTTCAAGCTGCGCAAGTAGGCCGCCGTGCCTCGGGGCTCCCGCATCCGAGCGGGGGCCCCGGGGGGAAGGCGCTGTGCTAGTCCAGAGGCACCGACAACAGCTCCCGCTGACACGTCACGTAGAGCGTCCGGTCGTGCACCAGCAGGCCGCCCAGGTCGGCGTGGCCGAGGTCGTGCACGGCGAGGCACTTGGTGGAGTCGAGCGACCAGACGCGCACGGTGCCACCGGAGCTTCCGGTGCACAGCAGTCCGCGCGACGGCTCCACCGCGACGAAGTCCACCCCGTCCGCATGGCCCTGCCATTGCCGCACGACGCGGCCGGTGCGGCTGTGGACCATGTGGGCCACGAAGTCCCAGGACCCGCAGAGGAGGTGCTCTCCGTCGGGGTGCCAGGCCAGCGCCCGGAGGGTGTTCGACGGGCGGTTCCTCGCGATGCCGAGCGGCTCAGGGCGCGCGGTGGCCATGCGCAGGTGGAAGAGGGCGCGGACGTCGAGCGTGAGGCTGTCGAGCAGGTGCACGGCGCCGTTGCTCCCGCCCACGGCGACGAGGCCCCGGGCGGGTGCATGCGCGAGCGCGAAGAGCGGTCCAGTCTCCAGCGTGCGCAGGTTCTCGCCCGTCCATGCGTCCCACAGCCGAGCGCTGCTGTCGGCGCTGATGGAGACGACGCGGTCCTCGCTGACGACCGCGGCGGCCTGGACCTCCTCTCCGTGGCCCTCGAAGGTCTGCAGGCGTCGCCAGTCCGTGGAGTCCCAGATGGCCAGGCCGCGGATCTTGTACGCCTCGAGCACGCGGCCCAGCGCGGCTTCACCCGCCAGCCGGAACCAGGGCTCTCCATTCCGACAGATGGCGCCCGTCTTCAGGACCCGCGTGCACTCACCGGTCGCCAGACTCCAGAGGAAGATGCGCCCGCGCCCGTTCGCGGCGATGTGGCGCCCGTCGGGCCACAGCATCGGCGCCCCGAGGGGATCTCCCTCGGTTTCGCCCTCATCGAGCCACTGGGAATACCGGCGCCACATCGCTTCAGTCTAGATCGCCAGGGAGTTGGCGGCGCGCTTCTCGTAGCGCGTCGCGCTTGTCGAAGAAGGCGCGCACCCAGGCATTCACCAGGGTGAAGGAGCGCGGCCCGTCGAGGGAGCCCCGTGCTTACTCGGTGACGGTCGCCTGTGTCCGGTTTTCCAAGGACGCTCGTGAAGAGGTAGGTTGTTTGGGTGTTTCCCCAACGGCCACCTACCGGGGCCGTCGTTGGGGTCTTGCGACATGGGGCGGGATCGCGCGAATGAACACATCAGGCTGGGTCAACACGGAGCTTCGTCTTCTGGCCTTGGGACTGGTTTCCTCTCTTGCGCTCGCGGGATGTGGATCGACCCTCATTCAGGGCAACTACAATTTCGCGGATCACCCAGGCAAGGGGCTGGTGGTGCTCTCCTCACGCATGGAGGGCTACGACGTCTGTCCTTACGGCATCATGAGGGGACTGCTCCGTTTCAAAGACCCGGCGGAGCATTCGGTCACCCTTGAGGTGCAGGCCCCCCGGCCCGAGCGGACGGAGATGGCCACGGCGGACGGGTACGAGGTGACCTTGCCCGCCGAACAGCCCATCCGCTTCGCGGTCCAGGAGGTGCCGGCAGGCCAGTACGTCCTCACCAACCTGTGGGTGCAAACGACGGGCCCCGCAGAGATGGCCTATGCCCTGTTTCCTCCCCAGGCCCGCTTCAACCTCAAAGAGGGAGAAGTCGTCTATCTCGGGGAGGTTGGGTTCCAGGTGTTCGGGAAGCAGTGTGTGTTTGAATATTCCACGCTCCAGTCCCGGGATGAATGGGAAAGAGATCGGTCCGAATTCAAGTACACGATTCCCAATATCAGCCCGGATGCCGTGAAGAAAGGCTTGCTCAAGATACCCTGATCCAGGGGGACACGAGCACGGGGCGCGGCGGCTGCCCATTCGGGTCGGGCCAGACAAGCGGGAGCAGGCCCCAACAGCGCGCCGCTTTGGGCCAGAGACGCCCGTGGTGCACACCGAGGGCACATGATGAGGGTGTTTCCGCCAGCCGCTCTGCGTGAGCACCGGCAACAACCTGGGCTGCCAGCCCGGGCTTGACGCAACCGGCGACCGGGCACGGGCGATAATGCACCGGCCCTGGAGAGAGCCATCTCCAGGGCCGGTGCCGTTTGTGCGCCCCTCCAAGGACCCCCACCCCATGCAAGCCCATCTCCCGGAGCGGATCGTCCGCTCCCTCACCGGAGCACTCACGCTCCTCCTGCTGACCCACTGTGCCGTGCCCACCGACGCCCCCGAGCCCACCTCCGTGCGCCAGGCGCTCGCGTGCAGCGGCGGCGGCAGCATCGACCAGCACGCCGCGCAGTGTGACGGCACGGGGAAGCTGCTGTCCTGGGCGCCTCCCACGAACCCGGGCAGCTCCGCCGCGTATGACTACGTGCTGGACCTGAACCAGAACTACCTGCTGGCGCTCCCCAACCTGTCCAACCTCACGAACCCGTCGGTGGCCAGGCCCGCCTATTACGCGCACTCGTACCTGTGCAGCGGCACGGCGCCCGGGTGCTCTCCCGCCGGTGAGCCGGTGGGCTGGCCGCACAACCCCGCCGGCCTGAACGCGATGCTCATCGAGTCCAGCCTCGCGTACTCGCCCTACAAGAACGACCCGCGCCTGCGGAACGCCGCGCTGGCGCTGCTTGACTGGCACCTGGCGCACGGCATGACGGCCGTGGGGGACCACTGGTCGAACGTGCCCTACGCGAGCGGCGCCAGCGGCACGCTGACGTACGCCGGCACGCAGGCGGGCGCGTCGGTGGGCGTGGGCGACGGCGTGGGCTACCTCCAGCCGGAGAAGGTGGGCGCGCTCGCGTGGGCCGCCGTCCAGGCCTTCAAGTTCAATGGCAACACCGCCTACCGCGACATGGCCATCAACGCGGCCAACCAGCTCACCAGCCACCTGCGCACCCCGACCGCCACCGTGTCGCCGTGGCCGTACCGCGTGCGCGCCTCCGACAACGCCGTGCGCACCGGCGCGAACATCGTCGACAACTACGCGTCCAATGTCGTGGAGCCCCTCAAGCTGTTCCAGGAGCTCATCAAGCTGGGACAGGCGGGGACGCTGAACGGCGCGCCCGGCTACAGCAGCACGCAGCTGGCCCAATGGCAGAGCACCCAGGCCACCGTCCTCGCGTGGCTGCTGGGCAGCAACGGCCCCATCGCGACGCAGAACTGGACCCAGTACTTCGAGGACGTGGGCTCGGACGCCACCAACAACCTGAACCAGCTCGTCCCCGGTGAGACGGCCAAGTTCCTGATGGACAACCCCGGCCTGGACCCGAGCTGGCAGGCGCACGTGCAGAACATCATCGCCTTCATCGAGACGAACTTCGGAGACACGCTGGAGTTCGGCGCGCGCCCCATCAAGGAGCAGTTCGCCTTCCACTACAAGATGGGCAGCCACACCGCGCGCTACGCCGCCGTGAACGCGCGCTACGCGGAGCTCACCGGGGACGCGACGGCGAAGGACAAGGCCTTCCGCGCGTTCAACTGGTCCACGTACATGGTGCGCAACAGCGGGCTCACCATCGACGGGCCGTATCCCAACAACGTCTGGTTCACGGACGGCTGGGGTGACTTCATCCGCCACTTCGTCATCGGCATGGGCGCGCAGCCGGACTGGGCGCCCGCCGGACAGAACCACCTGCTGCGTTCCACCTCCGTGGTGAAGAGCGTCACCTACGGGCCCGGCAACGAGGTCCGCTACACCACCTACGACGCCAGCGCGACGGAGGTGCTGCGGCTCGCCTTCGTCCCCTCGGCGGTGACGGCGGGCGGCACCGCCCTGTCGCAGCGCACGGACCTGGCCGCGGACGGGTGGACCTTCGACACCGGCAACAACGCGCTCCGCATCCGCCACTCGAACAGCGGGGTCATCGTCATCTCCGGGGCGCCTCCCACCGCCCC
>NZ_RAVW01000800.1 GCF_003611585.1 Corallococcus exercitus
AGCTCCTTCTCCATCGCGACCGGGGTGATGAGCTCCACCTCGATGGCGATGTTGTCGCCCGGCATGACCATCTCGACGTTGTCCGGCAGCTTCACCGTGCCCGTCACGTCCGTGGTGCGGAAGTAGAACTGCGGACGGTACCCCTTGAAGAACGGGGTGTGACGGCCGCCCTCTTCCTTCGACAGCACGTAAATCTGCGCCTTGAACTTCGTGTGCGGCGTGATGCTGCCGGGCTTGGCCAGCACCTGGCCGCGCTCCATGTCCTCGCGCTTGAGGCCACGCACCAGCGCGCCGATGTTGTCGCCCGCCCGGCCCTCGTCCAGCAGCTTGCGGAACATCTCCACGCCCGTCACCACCGTCTTCTGCGTCGCGCGCAGACCGACGACTTCCACTTCCTCGCCCACCTTGATGATGCCGCGCTCCACGCGGCCGGTGGCCACCGTGCCACGGCCCGCGATGGAGAAGACGTCTTCCACCGGCATCAGGAAGGGCTTGTCCGTCGCGCGCTGCGGCGTCGGGATGTAGCTGTCCACCGCCTCCATCAGCTTCAGGATGGCCGGCTCGCCGATGTCGCTGGTGTCGCCCTCCAGCGCCTTCACCGCGGAGCCGGGGACGATGGGGATGGTGTCGCCGGGGAACTCGTACTTCTTCAGGAGGTCACGCACCTCCATCTCCACGAGCTCACGCAGCTCCGGGTCATCCAGCAGGTCCACCTTGTTCAGGAAGACCACGATGTAGGGCACGCCCACCTGGCGCGCCAGCAGGATGTGCTCGCGCGTCTGGGGCATCGGGCCGTCCGCCGCCGACACCACCAGGATGGCGCCGTCCATCTGCGCCGCGCCCGTAATCATGTTCTTCACGTAGTCGGCGTGCCCCGGGCAGTCGACGTGCGCGTAGTGGCGGTTCTTCGTCTTATACTCCACGTGCGCCGTGGAGATGGTGATGCCGCGCTCACGCTCTTCCGGCGCCTTGTCAATCTGGTCGTACGCCAGGAACGTGGCGCCGCCCGTCTTCGCCAGCACCTTCGTGATGGCCGCCGTCAGCGACGTCTTGCCGTGGTCCACGTGCCCAATCGTTCCGATGTTCACGTGGGGCAGGCTGCGATCGAACTTTTCCTTGGACATGA
>NZ_RAVW01000801.1 GCF_003611585.1 Corallococcus exercitus
GACAGGCCCCACACCGCCGCGACCGCCGTGAGCCCCCACCACCACGCGACGGACACCACCACCGCGGTGAGGAACTTCACCGTGGCCTGGACGTCCAGCTCCGCGCGCCGCGCCGCCATCCGGGGCAGCGGATACGGAATGCCGAACACCGCCAGCCCCAGCGCGAACAGCGGCAGCCCGAACACCAGTCGCAAGAGCGTCTTCACCGCGAAGGGCACCACGTTGCCCGGGCGGTACTCCACGGACAGCTCCTCCGGCCGCGAGGCCTGCACCAGCGACATCCGATGGCCGAACGAGGACAGGTGCTGCCGCAGGCGCTCGTAGCGCTCCGGCTCCTGCGTCCGGAACAGCCGCACCCCTCGCGCCCACAGCCGCAGCCGCTCCGCGTCCAGCGTGCCGCCCTGGCGGAAGGCGTAGAGCTGCTCCGCCACCTGCACCACCGGCAGGTCCGCCCACTGCTCCAGGTTCAGCGTCACCGCGCGCAGGCCCTCCGCCACGCGCTCCGTCAGCGCGCGCACCGCGTCCTGCTCCGACGCCGCGTCCTTCGGCAGGAAGGGCACCACGTCGATGGGCGCCCCCTGGTCGATGAGCACCTCGCTGCGGAAGACATTCTTCGCCGCGTAGGTGAGCCCCACCGGGACGATGCGCACCGGGGCGCCCTCGCGCGCGGCGTTGAGCGCGATGCGCGCCGCGCCCGTCTTCAGCTCCGCCAGCTCCGGCTCCGAGTGGCTCTTGCCCTCCGGAAAGATGGTGATGGCCCGCCCCTGCACGAGCGCGCCCTTCGCCGCGTCCAGCGTGCCCTCGTTGCGCCCCATCTGCGTCGGGTCGTCCTGCTTGCGGTACACCGGCAGCGCGTCCAGCCCCTTCAACAGCCAGCCGATGACGGGCAGCTTGAACAGCGGCGCCTTGGCCATGAACGTCACCTGGCGCCGCGTGAGGATGAACACCAGCGCCGGGTCGATGAGCCCGTTCGGATGGTTGCCCACGAAGAGCACCGGCCCCGAGGGCGCCTCTCCCGGGGCATTCACCTTCACCCGGTAGAAGAGCCGCAGCGCCAGCGCCACCACCGCCCGCACACACGCGTAGAACACGCAGCGGACTGTATCCCGGCGCCCCTCCCCGGG
>NZ_RAVW01000802.1 GCF_003611585.1 Corallococcus exercitus
CACCCTGGAGGCCCCCTCCCCGGCGGCCGTGGGCCGGCTGCTGGAGCTGTTCCGGGCCCACCACCCCGAGCGGCTGGTGGCGGGTTCCAGCTCCGCGGCGGGCTTCCAGTTCCTGGACCCGGCCGGGCTGCGGTGGGAATACGCCGCCCCGCCGGCTTGATTCTTCCCGCGAGCCGCGCCGGTGGGGCCCCGGAGGCATTCCGGGGGCCTCCCGGGCGTTCCTGAACGGGAAATCCTGATCGCGAACGCACGCGTGCCTTGACGCAACCAGGGCGTCGCAGTAAGGACGGCCACTCTTTTTTCCTTGCCTTGCCTTCCGCTGGAGCATTGCCTTGGCGAACACCAAGTCCGCAGAGAAGCGTCACCGCCAGTCCCTGAAGCGCCGCGCCCGGAATGTGAACGTCCGGACCACCGTGAAGGACGCCGTCAAGTCCGCCCGCGAGGCCATTGCCTCCAAGGACGGTGCGAAGACGACGGACGCGCTGAAGGCGGCTTCCAAGACCCTCAACAAGGCGGCCAGCAAGGGCGTCCTCCACAAGCGCACCGCCGCGCGCCGCATCTCCCGGCTGGCCAAGGCCGCCGCGAAGAAGGCCTAGTCATCCCGTAGCACACCGAGCGTTGAGGACCGGGTTCCCCGGTCCTCACCAGGTGCTGGCCAGCCGATCGTATCCGTCGCGCATGAGCTGCTCCGCCAGTCGCGCCAGCGCGGCCTGACGGTTGGCCTCCGCTTCCAGGACGTTGCCACGTCCCTGGAGGTAGTCCTCGGTCCCCGACACCACCGTCTCCGAGAGCAGCTGCCCCTCCTTCACGAGGCGCAGCCGCACGGTCGTGGAGATGCGGTAGTTGTTGGGGATGATGGTCGGGGACGACCAGATGCCGAGCACCGCCCCTTCAATCGTGGACGCGCAGCTTGGAGCGCTGGCCAGCCGGCCGGCCTGGATGAGCTGGTTGCGCAGGTAGCGCGTGAAGAGGTTCTCCAGCGCGGGCTCCGGCGTCTCGTTGGCGAAGACGGGCGCGCACACCTGCCCCGTGCCCTCTGGCAGCGCCGAACCCCAGGGGCTGAAGCGATAGCCGCACCCCGCCCCCAGCATCGCCGCCGCCACCACGC
>NZ_RAVW01000803.1 GCF_003611585.1 Corallococcus exercitus
CTCCGCCTCACTCCCTCTCGCTTGAGGAGTTGGCGACCCAGTTGCGTCACCACCGCGTGACGTCCCTGTGGCTCACCGCAGCCCTCTTCGAGCAGATGGCCCTGCACCAGGGTGAAGCCCTCGCGGGTGTGCGTCAGGTCCTCGCCGGTGGCGACGTGCTGCCCGCCACCCGAGTGCGTGAGCACCTCTCCCGCATCCCCGAAGGCACCACCTTCATCAACGGCTACGGCCCCACGGAGAACACCACCTTCTCCGCGACGCTCACCCTGCGTCGAGACTCGGTGGTGGACGGTGCGGTGCCCATTGGCCGCCCGCTCTCCAACTCCACCGCCTACGTGCTCGACGCGCACCTGCGTCCGGTGCCCGTGGGCGTCGCCGGTGAGGTGTACGTCGGTGGCCAGGGCCTCGCCTGGGGCTACCTCAATCGTCCGGACCTGAGCGCGGAGCGCTTCGTCCCCCACCCCTTCGCCTCCACTCCCGGCGAGCGCCTCTACCGCACGGGCGACAAGGCCCGCTGGCGAGAAGACGGCACGCTCGACTTCCTGGGCCGCGTCGACTTCCAGGTGAAGGTGCGCGGCTTCCGCATCGAGCTGGGTGAAGTCGAAGCCGCGCTGCGCGCATCCACTGGCGTCAACGAGGCCGTCGTCGTGGCCCGTGGGGCGGACTCGGACAAGCGCCTCGTCGGCTACGTCACCGCGCGCGAAGGCCAGGTGCTGAGCTCCGAAGCCCTCAAGGCAAGCCTCAAACAGCGGCTGCCTGAGTACATGGTGCCCTCCGCGCTCCTCGTCCTGGAGGCCCTGCCCCTCAACGCCAACGGCAAGGTGGACCGCAAAGCCCTGCCGGAGCCTGGAAACACGCCGCGCGGCTCCGTCTTCGTCGCGCCGCGCACGCCCACCGAGGAGCAGCTCGCGGCCCTCTTCGCCGAAGTCCTCCGCGTGGAGCGAGTCGGATTGCAGGACGACTTCTTCGCGCTCGGCGGCCATTCGCTGCTGGCCACCCAGCTCGTCTCGCGCGTGCGCGCCACGTTCGCGGTAGAGCTGCCGCTGCGGGCCCTCTTCGAATCCCCCACCGT
>NZ_RAVW01000804.1 GCF_003611585.1 Corallococcus exercitus
GGGCGGCGGCGACGGGGTCTTCGGAGAAGTCGAAGTCGCGCGCGGTGCTGGCGGGCTCGTTCGAGCCGTAGGCGACGGGCGCGGCGGGCTCGCGGTAGGCGTCAGTGGGGACGGGGATGGCGACGACGCGGGTCACGTCCTCGCGCGGCTCGGAGAAGTCGCTGGTGTCGAGCGAGGAGAACTCGCCGCTGCCCACTTCCGAGAAGTCGTCCTCCGCGGCCATGGGCGCGGGGGCCGGCGGCGCGGCGTCCATGTCGAAGGCGAACGAGTCGTCCGGAAGGGCCATCGGCGCGCCAGGGCCCGCGTCGAGCGAGATGGCACGGGGCGCGGCCACGCCCGGCGAGGCGTACGCGGCGGGCGGGACGTCGTCGTCGAAGGAGAACGGATCCTCGGGGACGGGCGGCGCGGCGTTGCCCGGCAGCGGGATGGCGGCGGAGCGCGGCGCGGCCGTGCCCGGCAGCGGGATGGCGGGGCCCGCGCCCATGGGAATGGCGGCGGACTGCGGAGCGGCGGTGCCGGGAAGCGGGATGGCGGCGGAGCGCGGCGCGGCCGTGCCCGGCAGCGGGATGGCAGGGCCCGCGCCCATGGGAATGGCGGCGGACTGCGGCGCGGCGGTGCCCGGGAGCGGAATCGCGGCGGACGCGGGAGCGGCGGTACCCGGCAGCGGGATGGCGGCGGAGCGCGGCGCGGCCGTGCCCGGCAGCGGGATGGCCGGACCGGCCCCCATCGGAATGGCTGCGGACGCGGGAGCAGCGGTACCCGGCAGCGGAATGGCAGCGGACTGGGGCGCGGCGGTGCCGGGCAGCGGAATCGCGGCCGACTGCGGAGCCGTACCACCGGGTGCAGCGGCGCGAGGCGCGGCGGTGCCGGGCAGCGGAATCGCGGCGGACTGGGGCGCGGCATGGCCCGGCAGGGGAATGGCGGCGGACTGGGGCGCGGCGCTCCCGGGGAGCGGAATGGCGGCGGACTGGGTCGCGGCGCTCCCGGGCAACGGGATGGCGGCCGACTGCGGCGCGGCATGGCCCGGCAGCGGAATCGCGGCGGACTGGGGCGCGGCGGTGC
>NZ_RAVW01000805.1 GCF_003611585.1 Corallococcus exercitus
TGTTTATAAGAGACAGCCACCAGCCCGTGCACCTCCGGCTCCCCGGGCGCCAGCTCCGCCAGGATGCGGCCCAGGCGCAGCGCGTCCTGGCAGAGCTCCGGGCGCATCCAGCCATCGCCCGCGGTCGCGGCGTAGCCCTCGTTGAAGATGAGGTAGATGACCTCCAGCACCGACGCGAGCCGCGCCGCCAGCTCCTCGCCCCGGGGGACCTCGAAGGGGACGCCCTTCTCCGCCAGCGTCCGCTTGGCCCGCACGATGCGCTGGGCCACCGTGGGCTCCGGCACGAGGAACGCGCGGGCAATCTCATCCGTCGTCAGGCCGCCCAGCAGCCGCAGCGTGAGCGCCACGCGCGCCTCCGGGGACAGCACCGGGTGACAGGACGTGAAGATGAGGCGCAAGAGGTCGTCGCCGACGTCATCGTCCAGGGCCGCGTCCAGGTCTGGCATCTGCGCCTCCTCCAGTCCGTGCCCCAGCTCCTCGTGCTTGCGCGCGAGCAGCTTGTGCCTGCGCATCTCGTCGATGGCGCGGCGCTTCGCGGTGGCCATGAGCCACGCGCCCGGGTTCTCCGGCACGCCCGACACCGGCCACTTCTCCAACGCCGCCACCAGCGCGTCCTGCGCCAGCTCCTCCGCCTGCCCCACGTCGCGCACCATGCGCGCAAGCCCGGCGATGAGCCGGGCGGACTCGATTCTCCACACCGCGTGCACCGCGGCCTGCGCCTTGGAAACCGTCACGGCGCGGACTCAATCAAATGCACGTCGAATGGGCGCCCCGGAAATCGACACGGGGTGCGATTTCCCTCAGGAAACAACACGGCCCCGGGCCTCCCCTCGTGGGAGAAGCCCGGGGCCGTCACCTCACGCCCGCGCCTCGGAGTGGGAGGCGCTGGCCGACTCCGGCACCGGCTCGTAGGCCCCCAGGCGCATGCTGGCCTGGGCGCGTCCCTGCGTGCGGCCGCGCAGCGCCGTCACGTAGCCGAACAGGCGCGCCATGGGCACACGCGCGGACACGCACCGCGCCGTCCCCTTCGCCTCCATCCCCAGCACCCGTCCC
>NZ_RAVW01000806.1 GCF_003611585.1 Corallococcus exercitus
GGCCACGGGCGCGAGCACCGGGGTGGGCGCCGCGGGGCGCGGAATCTCCACCTTGTACTGCTGGAGGAGCGTGACGGTCTCCGGATCGCCGGGGTCCGCCTGGTAGGCCTTGAGGAGGTTGCCGCGGCCGACTTCAGCCTCGCCCCCCTTGATCTGCAGCACGCCCGCCATGCGCAGGGCGGCCTTGTCCTCGGGCTGGACCTGGAGCGCGCCCATCACTTCCTCGAGCGCCTTCTTGTCCTTGTTCTGCGCCGCGTAGACGCGGGCGAGGAGGAGGCGGGGGTCGGCCGCGGTCGGGTGCGCCTTGACGCCCTTCTTGCAGACGACCATCGCTTCCATGAAGCGGCCCAGGTCGAGGTACGCCTCCGCCAGGGGCTTGTACGCATCCGACGAGGGATCGGAAGCGAACGAATGTTCAAGCTTCGCGAGGTCGGAGGGGCTCAACGTCTTCGATGGGGAGGTGGACATGAACCAGAAGGGGGGCCCGGAAATGGCCGGGAAGGATGCGGTACCGGAAGGCGGTTTTTATGGCATCCACAGTGCGGCACGTCAATCGCAGGGTTGGTGGCGAAAACGAGCTGCTTGACAGCAAGGTGGGGCTCCGGTACTAGCCCACTCACTTCGCGGGACCCAACGCCCGCGAGGCGCAGCAGGCAGCAAGTAGTCCCCATATGGGGGTGTAGCTCAGTTGGGAGAGCGTCGCGTTCGCAATGCGAAGGTCGTCGGTTCGATCCCGTCCACCTCCACCATGAAGAAACGAAGGGCCTCACGGGAAACCGTGAGGCCCTTTGCATTTCAGGCCATTGGCGAATTGCAAAGGCTTCCGGCTTTGTTATCCGGGGCCGATGACCGACCCGTCCGCCTCCCTGTCGTTCTTCGCCCGCTTCTGGCTCGCCTGGCTGTGCTTCTGGCGCTGCCTCGTGTCCCGCGAATTCGCGCAGGCCGTGCTGCCGACCAGCCGCGCCTATGACGCTGGCCAGCTCAAGGAGCTTCCTTCCGGAGACACGGCGGCCCCACCGCCCGTGAAGACGCCGGCGGTCCAGGCC
>NZ_RAVW01000807.1 GCF_003611585.1 Corallococcus exercitus
GCTCCCGCCCAGCCGGAGGCCCTGGAGGGGGCGCCTGAGGCTCTGGAGTCGGCGCTGGAGTCGGGCGCTGGCCTGCCGGAAGCCCCGGAGGGCACGGACGCGGGGGACGAGGAGCCGGAGTCCTCCAGCGGCGAGTACGAGCTGGACGGCGAGTCCCCGTCAGGCCGCCCGCCCAAGCCGACGCTCCACTGAGAGTCGCGGTCTGCCCAGACAGGGAAGGTTCTTCCCCTGCTCCCGGCCTTTCAACATCCGCCCCGTAGGATTTACGTCCTCCGCCCTCCCTTCAGGGCAGGCCTGTTGCCCAAGTGGGCGGATTCATTGGGAACTGGCAACCGTCTGGCGTTGGCAAAGCCCTTGCTATGTCTTTGCTCGCGATGCGGACGACAACGGACATGGCGGCGGAGCGGGGACGGAAGAAGGCCGGGGCGGCCCGGGTCTTCAGCAGGCAGCCGGAGCGCATCGCGGCGCTGTGGCGGCGGATGCGGCTGGCGGCGCACGAGGGCCAGGGCGTTCCGGGCGCCAGCCTGCTGGACGGACTGGTGGAGCCCTTCGTCCGGGAGCTGGGGCTGACGCTGGAGGGCGTGGAGTCCAGCCCCTGGAGCCGCACCCGCGCGGTGCTGCGCCTGGCGCCGGAGCGTGGCGCGCGGGCCCTGCACGACGAGTTCGCACTGCTGCGGCGGTGCCTGGTGGACGCCCTGGAGGTCCTGGGCGGTGGGGACGCGGAGCGCCAGCGGATCAATCGCGCGCTCGACGAGGCCGTGGACAGCGCGGTGGCGCTGCTCCAGCGGATGGCGGACCCGAAGGCGGATGGTCCCCGGGTGCCGTTCGGCGGCCTGGTGGTGGAGTACTTCGAGCGGCCGTCTCATGCGCGCAAGGCCCCCGTGGGCCGTCGCGACGAGCGGTCCGCCATGCATTGAGAGGGATTGAACGGCGCGCAGGAGGCGCCAGGGTTTTGTCGTAAGGGTTTGCCGATCCGTCCGGCTTGACACTCCTCATTGAGGAAGGGTCCGGGGGCTGGCGGGAGGGTGCGCTGTCATGGAT
>NZ_RAVW01000808.1 GCF_003611585.1 Corallococcus exercitus
GGCGTCAGGAACAGCAAGCTTGCGCGTCCGTTCGCGTTAGGCGAAGAATGCGGCACTTCTCGGGGCGTAGCGCAGCCTGGTAGCGCACCTGCCTTGGGCGCAGGGGGTCGGAGGTTCGAATCCTCTCGCCCCGATTTGAAGTGCCGTGATGTTTCAGCAGTCAGGACGGGCCAGCTCCAGTAGCTCAGCTGGATAGAGCACCGACCTTCTAAGTCGGGGGTCGCAGGTTCGAGTCCTGCCTGGGGCGCAAATCTGCTGGCAGATGGTTTTGGGCCTTGAACGGCCCCGGTTTCCACGGTAGGAGACCGCCGCTTTCAAAGCCGTGACGTGTGAAGTTGAAGTGACGGCGAATGTAGCTCAACTGGTTAGAGCGCCGGACTGTGACTCCGGAGGTTGCCGGTTCGATCCCGGTCATTCGCCCTTCTTCATTCGCTTCCTGTCGCGCCTATAGCTCAACTGGATAGAGCATCGGCCTTCGAAGCCGAGGGTTGGGGGTTCAAGTCCCTCTGGGCGCACTCCCTTTCCCAGCTCCTTCCCGCCCGGAAAAATGAAACGCCCGCGTCCCCTCTTCGGGAACGCGGGCGTTGTTCATTTCAGCGAACGACGGTCGCTCAGGCCTCCGGGGTCGTCCCGGCGCCGTCCTTGGACGACGGCACGCGGCAGCGCAGCTCCGTCTCCGCCTCCAGCGCGGTGAGGTTCTCGCGCATGGCCTTCGCCCACCGGGCCCGGGGCTGCTCCATGAGCTTCTCGTGCGCCAGGTCGATGGTCTCGCTCAGCTCGTCGTCGGAGAGCTCGGACGTCGTCTTACCCTTGTACGGGCCGAACGCCACGACCACCGCGCTCGCCTTGGGACGCTCGGGCGTCTGGGCCACGGGCACCGCCGCCACCGGAGCGGGGGAGGGCGCCAGCGGCACGTCCACGTCGAGCCTCGGCTCCTCCTTCTCCGGCGCCCGCGCCGTCTCCACCGCCTTGGGGGCCTCCGCGGGGGCGGGGGCCCCCAAG
>NZ_RAVW01000809.1 GCF_003611585.1 Corallococcus exercitus
GAATGGTGGCGGCGGTGGGACAGGCGCCACCATTCCCGCCAGCTCCGGCAGCGAGCTGGTGCGCCCGGAGGACGCCCCGTGCCCCGGCGCGTCGTACGTCACCACCGAGAAGCCCGCGTCCACCAGGGGCTGCACGAAGGCCGTGAGCTGCCCGCCGTAGCCGCTCCACCCGTGCACCAGCAGCACCCGGGGGCCCTCGCCCCAGCTCCACACCGCCACGTCCTCGCCCTCCACCCTCAACACCCGGGGCTGCCCCCGCGCCAGCACCGCCTCCGCCGTGCGCGAGCGCCGCGGACGCTGGGGCGTCAGGAACAGCCGCTCCGACCACGCCGCCGCCAGCCCGGGCGCCACCGCCCCCAGCCCTCGCGCCGCCGCCCGCACACCCCACAGCGCCATCTTCGTCCGAACGTTCGTGCTATTTTCAGCCATGATGAGGTCCTCCTCGAAGGACACGGCAACGACAGGGTCAGGGAGTGGGGGTGCGCGCGGCGGTGACGAGCGCGTCGAAGGCCCGGCGGGCTCGCGCCTCGGCCTGGGGGTCCCGCATCAACCGCTTCGCGTGGTGGAAGCCCAGCATCACCGCGTACTGATCATGGGCGAACTGCTCCACGTCCAGCGCCTTGTGGAAGTGCCCTTCCGCCACGGCGATGCGCGCGGCCTGGGCCAGGCAGTCCAGCCAGTCCCGCTGGCTCTGCACCAGCGTGTCCCGCGCGGGCCCGGGCGCATCGTCCAGCTCCGCCGCCGCCGCCACGAAGATGCAGCCGCCCTCGAGCAGCTTGTCCCGGTCCCACGTCAGCCAGCCGTCGAAGAGCGCCCGCACCCGGGGCTCACCGCGGGCCTTGCTCAGCGCCGGGCGGATGACGCGCTCGGTGAAGACGGCGGTGGCCGCCTCCAGGACCTGCACCTGCAGCTCCGTCTTGGACTTGAAGTGCGCGAACAGGCCGCTCTTGGAGAGGCCCAGCTGCTCCGCCAGCCCCCCGATGCTCAGCC
>NZ_RAVW01000080.1 GCF_003611585.1 Corallococcus exercitus
CACCCGCGGAGATGACGGTGCGCAGCGAGTCGAGGCCTGCGGGGTCGAGCTGGGCGAGGACGGAAGGGGTGAGGGTGACGGCGGAGATGGAGCGGGAGCGCAGCAGGGAGTGGAGGGGCTGGCCCGGCATGAGCTGCTCGCGAGGAGCGAGGTGGAGGCAGGCACCGGCGAGGAGGGAGGAGAAGACCTCGCAGACGCAGGCATCGAAGCCGATGGAGGCGAACTGGAGGACGTGGAAGGAGGAGTCGAAGCGGTGCTCACGGACGGCGGCGAGGGCGGTGTTGCCCAGGCCGCGGTGGGTGAGCAGGGTGCCCTTGGGCCTGCCGGTGGAGCCGGAGGTGTAGATGACGTAGGCGAGGGAGTCCGGCAGCGCGCGCGCGGGAGGCGGCTGGGTGGAGTGCGAGGTCACCTGGTCCGCGTCGGAATCCACGCACACCATCACGCCCCCCTGCGAGGGCAGCGCGGACTTCAAGCGCTCCTGGGTGAGGACCACGGGGGCGCCGGAGTCAGAGAGCATGAAGGCGAGGCGGTCCGCGGGGAGCGTCGGATCCAGGGGGACCCAGGCGCCGCCGGCCTTGAGGACGGCGAGCATGGAGACGACGAGGTCGAAGGAGTGCTCGAGGCAGAGCGCGACGCGAGTCTCGGGGCCGACGCCGAGGGAGCGCAGGTGCCAGGCGAGCTGGTTGGCGCGGGCGTCGAGCTGCTGGAAGGAGAGGGTGGCGTCGCCGGAGGCGAGGGCGGGAGCGTCGGGCGTGCGGGCCACCTGGGCTTCGAAGAGCTGGTGGGCGAGCAGCTCCCGGGGGAAGTCCACGTCGCTGGCGTTCCACTCCACCAGCACCTGCTGACGCTCGTCTTCCGACACGAGCGACAGCGAGGCAAGCGGGCGTGCCGGTGCGGCGATGACGTCGGTGAGCAGCGCGGACAGGTGGTCCGCCAGGCGCGCCACCGTGGCCTCGTCATGGAGGTCGGTGTTGAATTCGAACGACGCGCGGAGGCCTTCATCGGTGTCGGTGAAGGAGACGGTCAGGTCGAACTTGGCGCCCTGTCCATCCACGGGCAGCGGGCGCGTGGTGAGGCCGGTCAGGGCCTGCTCGACGTGAAGGTCCTGCTGGTAGGCCACCATCACCTGGAAGAGGGGTGAGCGGCTCAGGTCGCGCTCGGGCTGGAGCGCCTCCACCAGCTTCTCGAAGGGCACGTCCTGGTGCGCGAGCGCGCCCAGGGTGGACTCACGCGCCTGGGCGAGCAGCCCCCGGAAGGTGATGCGTGGATCGAACCGGGCGCGCAGCACCAGCGTGTTGACGAAGAAGCCGACCAGCCCCTCCATCCCGGCGTGCGTGCGGCCGGAGACGGGAGCGCCCACGGTGAAGTCGTCCTGGCCTGAGTAGCGGTGCAGCAGCGCCTGGGTGGCCGCCAGCAACGTCATGAACGGAGTGACGCCTTCGGCGCGGTGGAACGCGCGCAGCGCTTCGGAGAGCGGACGCGGAAGCACCCGGGTGAGGAGCGCACCCTGGAACGTCTGAAGCGCCGGGCGAGGCCGGTCCGTGGGCAGATTCAGCGCATGCGGCGCACCGTGGAGCTGCTGACGCCACCAGCCGAGCTGCGCGTCGAGCACGTCACCCTGGATCCACGAGCGCTGCCACACGGCGTAATCCGCGTACTGCACCGGCAGGGGCGGCAGCGGCGAAGCCTCGTCGCGGAGGAAGGCGTCGTAGAGCGCGGCAAGCTCGCGCAGCACCACCTCCGAGGATCCGCCGTCGGAGATGATGTGGTGCATCACCACCACGAGCACGTGGTGATCCGCGTCGAGTCGCACCAGCGTGGTGCGCATCAGCGGCCCATGCGCGAGGTCGAAGGGCCGCCGGGCCTCGTCGCTGGCGATGCGGAGCGCTTCCGGATCGCGCTGCTCGGGGGACAGCTCCCGCAGATCCACCAGGGTGAGCGGAGACGTGAGCACCGGATGGATGCGCTGCACCGGACCCTCGGGGCCGTCCTGGAACGTCGTCCGGAACGACTCGTGGCGGCGGATCAGCTCGTCGAAGGCGGACTGGAGCGCGGGCAGGTGAAGAGGGCCGGTGAGCCGGAGCGCGGAGGGGATGTTGTAGAAGGCGCTTTGCGGCTGCCAGCGGTCGAGGAACCAGAGGCGCTGCTGGGCGAAGGAGAGAGGCAGGGGCGCGCCATCGCGAGGTGCGGGGCGAAGCGGAGGCGCGGAGGAAGAGAAGGAGGAGGCGCGAAGGGCGTCGAGGCGTTGAGCGAGGAGCGCGGGGGAAGAAGCCTCGAAGAGGGCGCGCAGGGGCAGCTCCAGGCCAAGGGTTTCGCGCACGTGGGCGACGAAGCGTGTGGCGAGGAGGGAGTGGCCCCCGAGGGCGAAGAAGTCGTCGTGAATGCCGACGCGCTCCAGCCGCAGCAGGCGTGCGAAGAGGCCGCAGAGAAGGGCTTCGGTGCGGGTGCGCGGCGGGACGAAGGAGGAGGCGCGAGAGGCGTCGGCGTCGGGAGGAGGAAGGGCCTTGCGGTCCACCTTGCCGTTGGAAGAGAGAGGCAGCGCGTCCAGGAGGACGAAGGCCGAGGGCACCATGTACTCGGGCAGGTGCCGCTGCACTGCCTCCTTGAGGCTGGCCGCATCCGGTGCATGGCCGGGCTGGGCCACGACGTAGGCCACCAGTCGCTTCTCGCCAGGACCGTCCTGGCGCACGAGGACGACGACGTCGCGAACGGCGGGAAGCAGGCGCAGGGAGGCTTCGATTTCCCCCAACTCGATGCGGAAGCCGCGCAGCTTCACCTGGAAGTCGATGCGGCCCAGGAAGTCGAGGGAGCCATCGAGCAGCCAGCGGACGCGGTCGCCGGTGCGGTAGAGGCGCGCACCGGGAGAAGAGGCGAAGGGGTCCGGAATGAAGGCGGCGGCGGTGCGGGAGGCGTCGAAGAGGTAGCCACGGCCGACACCGGTGCCCGCGACGAAGAGCTCACCCGGAATGCCGACGGGGCAGGGGCGCAGCAGGGAGTCGAGGACGTAGAGGCGGGTGTTGACGACGGGGCGGCCGATGGGGACGCAGGAGGAAGCGGGAGGAGTGGAGAGGAAGGCGTGGGTGACGTCGTCGGAGCACTCGGTGGGGCCGTAGGCGTTGACGAGGGGAATGGCGGGCCAGGTGAGAAGCCAGCGGCGAGCCGTTTCGGCCGGAAGTGCTTCGCCCGTGGGAAGCATGAAGCGAAGGCGCGAGAGCGCGGGGCGCGAAGGGCCACGCGAGTCGGCCTCGTCGAGCAGGGCGCTCAGCAGGGACGGGACGGACTCGACGATGGAGACGGCGTGGGCCTCCAGCGCGTCGAGGAGAGCGGAAGGCGAGTGCGCGACAGCGTCACCCAGCACCAGCGTCTGGCCGCCGACGAGCAGCGCGACGAAGGACTGCCAGACGGAGATGTCGAAGCACTGAGAGGCCGTCTGGGCGACGACGTCCTGAGGCCCAAGTCCCAGCGCGAGCACCTTGGCATGCAGGTGGTTGAGCATGCCGCGCTGCTCGACCATGGCGCCCTTGGGAGTGCCGGTGGAACCGGAGGTGAAGATGACGTAGGCGAGGTGCGAAGGCGAAGCGCGAGGCGAGAGGCGTGAAGAAGGCACGTCCGCGCGCAGGGAGGCCTCAAGCGAGAGGACGCGAGGACGTGAGGCTTCCGGCAGCAGCGCGAGCGCGGAGGTGAGCAGCGGCGCGAAGACGTCGGCGACGAGGACGAAGGGAGCGCGGCTGAGGGAGAGAATCTGGGCGACGCGCTGGGGCGGGTGCAGCGGGTCCAGGGGAAGCCACGCAGCGCCGGCCTTGAGCACGCCGAGGGTGGAGGCGACGAAGTCGCAGTCGCGAGGCGCCAGCAGGGCGACGAGCGAATCAGGCTGGACGCCCGAAGCGACGAGGAGGTGGGCGAGGCGGTTGGAGCGAGCGTCGAGCGCGGCGTAGGTGAGCGAAGCCGCGGCGTCGCGGACGGCGAGCGCATCAGGGGCGCGGTCGGCCTGGGCCTCGAAGAGCTGATGGAAGCAGACGTCGAGGGGCACGTCGGCGTGGGTGCGGTTGAAGTCGAGGAGCACCTGACGCTGCTCGGCCTCGGGCATCAGGGGCAGTGAGGCCAGGGACGCCTCGGGGCGCGCGATGGCCGCCTCCAGCACCGTGCGCAGGTGCTGGGTGAGCCGCGCGATGGTCGCCTCCTCGAACAGGTCGGTGCTGTATTCGAAGCGACCGCGCAGGCCGTCGGCGGACGCGCTCAGCACCAGCTCCAGGTCGAACTTGGCGGTGCCGTGATCCACCTCCAGCCGGTGGAGTTCCAGGCCCGCGTGAGCGGTCTCCGGCAGGCGGTTGTTCTGGAAGGTGAACATCACCTGGAACAGGGGGGAGCGGCTCAGGTCGCGCTGGGGCTGGAGCGCCTCCACCAGCTTCTCGAAGGGCACGTCCTGGTGCGCGTAGGCACCAAGCGCGGCCGTGCGTACGCGAGTGAGCAGCTCCCGGAAGGAGATCGCGTCATCCAGGCGCGTCCGCAGCACGAGGGTGTTGGCGAAGAAGCCGATCAATCCCTCCAGCTCGACGCGGCTCCGGCTGGCGACGGGCATGCCGACGCAGAGGTCGTCCTGGCCCGAGTACCGGTGCAGCACCACCTCGAACGCGGACAGCAGCACCATGAACGGGGTGACGCCTTCACGCCGGCTCAGCGCCTCGACCGCGTCGGACAGCTCGCGGGGCAGGTGGACGAACCAGCTCGCACCCTGGAGGGACTGGACCGCGGGACGTGGCTTGTCGGTAGGCAGCTCCAGGACGCGCGGCGCGTCTCCCAGCTGCTGACGCCAGTACGCCAGCTGCGTCTCCAGCGCCTCGTCCCGCAGCCACCGCCGTTGCCACGCGGCGTGGTCCGCGACCTGGATGGGCAGGGCGGAGAGCGGTGAGGGCTGGCCCCGGGTGAACGCGGCGTAGAGGGCCATCAGGTCCTCGACGAGCACGTTCATGGACCAGCCGTCGGAGACGATGTGGTGCATCGTCAGCAGCAGCACGTGCTCGCGCTCGGCCAGGCACAGCAGCGTGACGCGCAGCAGGGGACCGCGCATCAGGTCGAAGGGCCGGCGCGCCTCCTCGGTGGCCCGGCGCTGCACCTCCGCCTCGCGCTCCGCCAGGGAGCGCTCCGACACATCGATGACCGCGAAGTCGGGCTCCAGCGTGTCGACGATGCGCTGCTCGGGTCCGTCCAGGCCCTCGTGGAAGGTGGTGCGCAGGGACTCGTGGCGTTGGGTGAGGGCGGAGAAGCCGCGGCGAAGGGCCTCCACGTCCAGCGCTCCACGGACGCGCACGGCGGCCGGGACGTTGTAGGCGACGCTGCCCGGCTCCAGCTGCTCCAGCAACCAGAGGCGCTGCTGGGCGAAGGACAGCCCCAGGGGCCCGGTGCGCTCCGAGGGCGCGAGCGGAGGCGACTGCTGGCCCTGACGGGCGGCACGCAGCGCATCCACCTTCTCCGCGAGCGCCGCGAGGGTCGGGAACTCGAAGAGGCTGCTCAGGGGCAGCTCCACCTGGAAGGCCTCGCGGATCCGCGAGACGGCCTGGGTGGCCAGCAGCGAGTGGCCGCCCAGCTCGAAGAAGTGGTCATACGCGCCCACGCGCTCCACGCGCAGGACGCGCGCCCACACGGAGGCCAGCAGCTCCTCGGTGAAGGTGCGCGGCGCGACGGCGCCGGACTCCACCGGAGCGGCCTCCGGGACGGGCAGCGCCTTGCGGTCCACCTTGCCGTTGGGCGTGAGGGGCAGCGCGGCCAGGGTGACGAAGGCGGACGGCACCATGTAGCGGGGCAGGTGCCGCTGCACTGCCTCCTTGAGGCTGGCCGCGTCCGGCACGTGGCCGGGCTGCGCCACGACGTAGGCCACCAGCCGCTTCTCGCCCGGAACGTCCGAGCGCGCGTGGACGACGACGTCCCGCACGGACGGGTGGGCGCGGAGCACCGCCTCCACCTCGCCCAGCTCGATGCGGAAGCCGCGCACCTTCACCTGGTTGTCGATGCGGCCCAGGTACTCCAGGTCGCCGTCCGGCAACTGCCGGACCAGGTCGCCGGTGCGGTAGAGCCGCGCGCCGGGCTCGCGCGAGAACGGATGGGGGATGAACCGCTCCGCGGTGAGCTCGGGGCGGTGGAGATATCCGCGGGCCTGCCCCATGCCTCCCAGGTGGAGCTCGCCGGGGACGCCCATGGGCACGGGGCGTCCGCGCGCATCCAGCACCCAGGCGGAGGTGCCGGGCAGGGGACGCCCGATGGTGGGCTCGCTCCGCGCGTCCTGGGGGACCCGCGTGAACGTGGAGTAGGTGGTGTCCTCCGTGGGGCCGTACAGGTTGAAGACGTGCTCCACGTGGCCCGTGCGGTAGAGGTCCGCCACCAGCGAGCCCGGGAGCGCCTCACCCGCCAGGTTCACCGTGCGCAGGGACGCGGGCAGTGCTCCGGCCCGCACCAGCTCCGTCATGGCGGACGGCACCGTGTTGACGAGCGTCACCTCACCCGCCGCCGCGAGCCCCGCCAGCGCCAGCGCGTGGTCCGCGAGGATGACGGTGCCTCCCCGCGCCAGCGGGGCGAACATCTCGAAGACGGACAGGTCGAAGCAGAAGGACGTCGCGGCCAGCACGCCGGACAGCTGCTCGCGTGAGAAGACCGACAGCGCCCAGCGCAGGAACGCCACCGCGCTGCGGTGCTCCAGCGCCACGCCCTTGGGCCGGCCGGTGGAGCCGGACGTGTAGAGGACGTAGGCCAGGGAGTCCGGCCCGGTGCTCGCGGGCGCCAGCGGGGCGAGCGACGCGGAGACCTCCGCTCCCGCCTCCAACCGGACGACCCGTGCGCCGTGCGCGGGCAGCATCCCCTCCAGCTTCGCCGTGGTGATCAGCACCGGCGCCTGGGAGTCCTCCAGCATGAACGCCAGCCGCTCGGCCGGGTAGGCCGGATCCAGCGGGACGTAGGCGCCGCCCGCGCGCATCACGCCCAGCAGCGCGATGACGAGCTCGGGCGTGCGCTCCAGGCACACGGCGACGCGCGTCTCCGGGCCCACGCCCAGCTCGCGCAGCGTGTGCGCCAGCTGGCGCGTGCGTGCCTCCAGTTCGCCGTAGGTGAGCCGCCGCGCCTCGTGCACCAGCGCCACCGCTTCCGGCGTGCGCGCGGCCTGCGCCTCCACCAGGTGGTGGACGCACGTCTCCCCCGGAAGGTCCGCGCGCGTTCCGCTCCACGCGCGCAGCTGCTGCCACTCGCGCTCGGGCAGCAGCTCCGCCCGGTCGTAGCGGGCCTGGGGCGCCTTCGCCATGACGCCCAGCACGCTCAGGTAGTGCGCCTTGATGGACTCCACCTGCTCGGCACCCAGGCCGTTGCAGTCCAGGGCGATGTGCAGCTCGGTGCTGGCGGTGTTGACGTTGAAGTAGGCCGTCCAGGCGAAATACGTCTGGTCGGTGGCCATCATGTCCAGGACCTCCAGCCCGCGCAGCTCGCGCAGCCGGTCCAGGATGTGGAACTGGGTGAAGTTGAAGGCGGTGTCGAAGAGCGGCTGACCGCCTCCGAAGGACTTCTGCAGCTCCGCCAGCGGGAAGCGCCGGTGCGGCAGCCGGGCGCGCTCCGCCTCGAAGGCGTCGCGCGTCAGGTCCAGCCACGACCCGCCCGCCAGGTCCATGCACAGCGGCAGCGTGTTGAGGAAGATGCCCAGCACCTGATCACCACCGGGCACCTCCGGGCGCCCGTTGGCGATGATGCCCGTCACCACCTGGTCCTTCCCGGTCAGCAGCGCCACGACGCGCGCGTGCGCGGCGACGAGGACGCTCTTGATCGGGAGGGTCGTCTCGGTGGCGATCTGCTTGAGGCCGGTGAACACCTCGCCGGCCACCGGGAAGATGATCCGCAGGTGCTGTCCGGCCGGCTCACCCTCGGCCAGGGGCCAGGGCATGAGCGGGGCGCGCTCCAGCCGCGAGAGCTCCCGGGCCCAGAAGGACTTCGACGCCTCGGAGGCCAGCGCCGCCCGCTCCAGGGCGATGAAGTCCCGGTAGGTGGTGGCGGGCGGGGGCTCCACCGGCGTCGGGCCCTCCAGCGAGGCCACGTAGAGCCGCAGCAGCTCCGACCACAGCGAGGCCACGCTCCAGCCGTCCAGGAAGGGCTCGGAGAGCGTGATGCGGAACGCGTCGTCGGTGAGGCGGTGGACGTGGATCCGGATGAGCGGCGGCGCGCGCCAGGTGAAGCCCTGACGGCGCTCGGCCTGGCTCCAGGCCTTGAAGTCCTGACGCTGCTGCTTCTCCGGGCGGTCCCGCCAGTCGAACACCGTCAGCGGCGCCTGCGCGTGCGCGTACACCAGCTGCAACGGCTCGCTGAAGGAGACGTCGAAGGCCGAGCGCAGCATGGGGTGGCGCCGGGCCATCTGCTCCAGCGCGCCGCGCAGCGCGGCCTCGGCGAACCGCACCCGGACGTGGAAGCTGGTGAGGTACACCTCGTAGCCCTGGCGCAGCTCCGCGTGGAAGACGAAGCCTGCCTGGAGGCGCGACAGCGGATAGGCATCCGAAAGGCCCGCGGGCAGCGCCGCGCGGTCGGCCTCGGGCACCAGCGAGAAGGGCTCGGTGCGCACGGCCGTCTCGCCCGAGCGCCGCAGCGCCTGGGCCAGCGCGCCCACCGTCTGGTGGTCGAACATCTCCGCCACGCTGAGGGTGAGCCCGCGCTCGCGCGCCCGCGCCACCACGCGCAGGCTGCGGATGGAGTCGCCGCCCAGCTCGAAGAAGTTGTCCTCCACGCCCACCTGATCCACGCCCAGCGCCTCGCTCCACACCTGGCACAGCAGCCGCTCCAGGTCGTTGGTGGGCGCCACGTAGCCCTCGCTCAGCGACGGGCGCAGGCGCTCCGGGGCGGGCAGCGCCCGGCGGTTCACCTTGCCGTTGGCGGTGAGCGGGAGGGTGTCCAGGAAGACGAAGGCGGCGGGCACCATGTGCTCGGGCAGCCGCTCGCGCAGGAAGGCGCGCAGCTCGCCCACGGTGGGCGCCTGCGCGTCCGGCCGCGCCACCACGTAGGCCACCAGCTGCTTCTCGCCGGCGGCGTCCTCGCGCGGCACCACCACCACCTCGCGCAGCGCGGGGTGCCGGGCGATCGCGCTCTCCATCTCACCCAGCTCGATGCGGAAGCCACGCACCTTCACCTGATCATCCAGGCGGCCCAGGTACTCCACGTCGCCATCCGGCAACCGTCGGGCCAGGTCTCCGCTGCGGTAGAGGCGGGCGCCCGGTCCGGGACGGAAGGGGTCGTCCAGGAAGCGCTGGGCGTTGAGCTCGGGCCGCTGGAGGTAGCCGCGCGCGACGCCCGCGCCGCCCACGTACAGCTCGCCGGGCACGCCCACCGGCACCGGCTGCTGGTGCCGGTCCAAGAGCAGCAGCGACAGATCCTGGATGGGCGCGCCAATGACGCTGCCCGGCGCCTCGTCCACGTCGCGCGCACGCAGGGGACGGTAGGTGACGTGCACCGTCGTCTCGGTGATGCCGTACATGTTGATCAGCCGGGGACGGGCGTCCCCGTGGCGCTCGAACCAGGGGCGCAGGCTTCCCAGCGGCAGGGCCTCGCCGCCGAAGATGACGTGGCGCAGGGCCAGCGCATCCACCGGCGCCGCCAGGTCCTCCTGGATGAGCGACCGGAAGGCGGACGGCGTCTGGTTGAGGACGGTGACCTGCTCGGCGCGCAGCAGCGCGTGGAAGGCCTCCGGGGAGCGGCTCACCCGGTACGGCACCACCACCAGCCGGCCGCCGTACAGCAGCGCGCCCCACAGCTCCCACACGGAGAAGTCGAAGGCGATGGAGTGGAACAGCGTCCAGACGTCGGAGCTGTCGAAGCGGAAGTCCTCCCAGGTGGCGTCGAAGAGTCGCGTGACGTTGGCGTGCGTCACCTGCACGCCCTTGGGGCGGCCCGTGGAGCCCGACGTGTAGATGACGTACGCCAGCAGATCGCCCGACACCGCGACTTCCGGTCGGGTGCGCGGCTCGGCGGCCAGGCCCGAGGCCTCCTCGTCCAGCGCCACCACGTGGGCCGCCACGTCACCCAGCGCGTCCGACAGCCGGCGCTGCGTGAGCAGCACGCGCGCCTGACTGTCCTCCAGCATGAAGCGCGCACGCTCCGCGGGATAGGCCGTGTCGATGGGCACGTACGCCGCCCCCGCCTTCAGGATGGCGAGCACGGCCACCACCATGTCCAGCGAGCGCTCCAGGTACAGCCCCACCAGGTCCCCCGGCACCACACCGTGGTGCACCAGCCGGTGGGCCACCTGGTTGGCGCGAGCGTCCAGCTCCGCGTACGTCCACGACCGCTCCTCGAGCGTCACCGCCACGGCGTCCGGCCGCTCCGCCGCGCGCGCCTCGAAGCGCTGGTGCAGGCAGGCCTCGCCCCGCGGCTCCACGCGGAGGGAGCGGGGCGGACGGGTGAGCGCCTCGCGCTCGTCCGGCGACAGCAGGGGCAGCCGGGAGATGGGCCGCGAGGGGTCCTCCGCGATGCCCTCCAGCAGCCGCTCCAGGTGCCCCGCCATGCGGACCACGGTGTCCGCGTCCAGCAGGTCCACGTTGTAGCGGAGCGAACCCGCGAGCGTGCCCTCCACCTCGGCGAAGGTCAGCGTGAGGTCGAACGGGGCGACGTGCCGCGCGAGCGCGAGCGACTCCACCTCCAGCCCGCCCAGGCGCATCCGCAGGCCGCTCTCGTCCAGGGCGAAGCCGCTCAGGGACTCCTGGCCGGGCAGCGACGCGCGCTGCAACACCAGCTCCACCTGGGCGAGCGGAGGCCGGCTCGGATCGCGCCGCACGCGCAGCCGGTCCACCAGCGTGGTGAAGGGCAGCTCCTGATGGGCCAGCGCGTCCACCACCACGCCCCGGGCGCGCTCCAGCAGCGCCAGGAAGGTCGGCTCGCCGCTCAGGTCCCCGCGCAGCACCACCTGGTTGACCAGGTAGCCCACCACGCTCGCCCACTGGGGCCGAGGGCGGCCGTTGACGGGGGAGCCCACCCACACGTCCTCCTGCCCGGTGTAGCGGTGCAGGAGCGTCTGGAACGCCGCGAGCAGCAATGTGAAGAGCGTGACGCCGCGCTCGCGCGCCAGCGTGTGCAGCCGCTGCGCCAGCGGCGCCGGAAGCCGGAACGCGTGCGCCGCGCCCGCGTAGGTCTGCACGGGCGGACGCGCGCGGAAGCGGGGCAGCTCCAGCGGCGTGGGCTCACCAGCAAGCCGCTCCCGCCAGTGCTCCCACAGCCGCTCGCCGTCCCGCGCCAGGACTTCGCGCTGCTGGCGCTCGACGCCGGCCATGTCCAGGCGCACCGGGGGCAGGGCCGGCGCCTGGTGACGAAGCTCGCCTTCGTACAGCGCACCCAGCTCGTGCAGCAGCACCGCCATCGACACCAGGTCCACGACGATGTGGTGCACGCCCAGCAGAAGCACGTGCTCCCCCTCCGGACGCGCCAGCACGTGCACGCGCATCAGCGGGCCCGACGCGAGGTCGAACGGCCGGGCCGCCTCGTCGCCCAGGAAGCCCTCCAGCCGCGCCGCGTCCCACGCGGTGGCGTCCTCGTGGACGAAGTGGACCGGGGCGTGGGGCAGGATGCGCTGGACGGGCTGACCGTCCACGCGGACGAAGAGGGTGCGCAGGCTGGCGTGCCGGTCCACCAGGGACTGGAAGGCGCGCTGGAGCGCGGCCACGTCCAGCGCGGAGCGGATCCGCAGGGCCTGCGTGACGTTGTACTCGGTGGTGTGCGGGGAGAGCTGGTGCTGGAACCAGAGCCCCCACTGGCCGGGGGTGAGCGCGTAGTCCCCGGGCGCCACCGTCGAAGCCTCGGCGGCGGGTGCGGCCTCCGGGGCATCGAGCGCCTGGGCCAGGAAGCCCGCGAGTTCCTCCGGCGTGGGACCGCTCAGCACGCGATGCAGCGGGAGCGTCACGCCCAGGTTCTGCTCGACGGCGTGGCCCAGCTCCACGGTCCCCAGCGAGTCCAGTCCCAGCTGGCTCACCCGGACCGTCGGCGACACGGCCGACACCGGCACGCGGAGGGCTCGCGCCAGCTCACGCCGCACCCATTCGAGCAGGGCCTGGTGCCGCTCGGGGACGGGCAGGGCCCGCAGCGCGGCCACGTCCGGCGTGGGCCCGGTGTCGGGGCTCGTGTCCGGCGCGGTGGAGGCGCCCGGCAGCACGGAGCGGGCCACCACCTGCATCCGGCCTTCGTCCAGCCACTGCCGGCACGTGCTGCGCATCAGCTTGCCGCTGGACGTCTTGGGCACCGCGCCGTGGGGCACCAGCACCACGGTGTCGATGCGAAGCTCGTGCTCCTGCTCCACGGCCGCGCGCACCGCGGCGGCCACGTCCTCCGCGTCCACTCCCTCGTCGCTCACCTCGACGACCATCACCACCCGCTCGCCCTCCGACGCCTCCTCGGAGAAGGCCGCGTTGCAGCCCGGCCGGATCGCCGGGTGGCTGCGCTCGGCCGTCAGCTCCAGGTCCTGGGGGTAGTGGTTGCGTCCGCGGACGATGATCAGGTCCTTGCGGCGGCCGGTGATGAAGAGCTCGCCGTCCCGCAGGAAGCCCATGTCGCCCGTGCGCAGGAAGGGGCCCGTGCCATCCGCCAGGCGGGCCCGGAAGATCTCCTCGGACAGCTCGGGCCGGGCCCAGTAGCCGCCCGCCACGCTGGGGCCGGACACCCACAGCTCGCCCACCTCACCGGGGACCCGGCGCTGGCGCGTCTCCGGATCCACCGCGAAGACCTCATGGTCGGGGAGGATCCTTCCGCTGCCCACCAGCACGCGCGCTCCCGGCGCGTCCGCGCTCGCGGGCATGGGCTGGTGGTGCTCCATGCTGGTGGCGACCACCGGGAACAGCACGGGGGGCGCGCTGGGCACGCAAGCGGAGAGGGCGAGCGTCGCCTCGGCGAGCCCGTAGCCCGGCATGAAGGTCTCCATGCGGAAGCCCTGGGGGGCGAACGTCCGCGCGAAGCGCTCCAGCGTGTCCGGGCGGATGGGCTCCGCGCCGTTCATGGCCCCGCGCCAGTGGCTCAGGTCCAGCGTGGCCCGCTCCTCCGGCGTCGTCTTGCGCACGCACAGGTCGAAGCCGAAGTTGGGACCGCCGGACACCTGGGCGCGCAGCTGCGACATCGCCTCCAGCCACCGCAGGGGCTTGCGGAGGAAGGTCAGCGGCGCCATGAGCGTCACCGGGTTGCCCGCGTACAGCGGGTTGAGGATGCCGGCGATGAGGCCCATGTCGTGGTACGGCGGCAGCCACATCACCCACCGGTCATCCTGTCGCAGGTCCAGGCCCAGCGTGATGATCCGCATGTTGGCGACGAGATTGCCGTGGCCGACCATCACGCCCTTGGGCATGCCGGTGGAGCCGGACGTGTACTGGAGGAACGCCAGCGACTCCGGCCTCAGCTCCGGGCGCCGCCAGCCGTCCTCCAGCCCCTCGGGCAGCGCGTCGGTGGCCACCCACTCCAGCTCCCGCAGCTCCGGCGCCAGCTCGAAGATGGACTCCGCCAGCTCCACGATGAAGGCCGTGGTGAGCACCACCGTCGCCTGGGCGTCGCGGATGATGGCGCGCAGGCGCGGCAGCGTGCGCTCCAGCCGCATCGGATCCGGCGGGTACGCGGGCACCGCGATGGCGCCGCCCAGCACGCAGCCGAAGAACCCCGCGATGTACTCGGTGCCCGGCGGGTAGAGCAGCATCACCCGCTGTCCCGAGTGCCGCTCCGCCAGCCGGGCGCCAATGCGCCGCGCCCGCGTGTACAGCCCCGCGTGCGTCAGCTCGGTCTGCTCCCCCGGTGTGTCCTCCAGGAACGTGTAGACGGGGAAGTCCGCACGGGTCTCCACCCGCAGCTCGAGGAGGTCCAACAGGGTGCCGGCCTTCGGGTGGATCACTCGGTCGTTCATGGCTCGGGACGGGGTGGCGCGAGGCGCGCGGAAGGAGCGGGGGAAAGGGAAGCGGAAGGCGAGACGCGGGCGGCGATGCGTTCAGCCACCCGCAGCGACATGGCGATCACCGTCAGCGTCGTGTTCACCGCGCCCGCGGAGGGCAGGAAGCACGAGTCGACGACGTAGAGGTTGTCCATCCCGTGGACGCGGCAGTGCGGGTCCAGCACGGAGGTGGCCGGGTCGTCGCCGAAGCGCGCCGTGCCCACCAGGTGCCACAGGTCCGCGGGGCTGCGGGGCGCCACGACGAACGGGAAGCCCGCCTTCTTGAAGATGTCGATGGCCAGACGCCGCAGGCGCCGGAACGTCTTCACGTTCGGCCGGGGCGGCTCCATCCGGACGATGTCATCGCCCTGGAACACGAAGCCGGACTCCCGGGTGCCCACGGCCTCCGTCATCAGGAAGCACGTCACGCTGCGCTCCACGATGAACTTCACGAACGGGCTCACCACGGCGGGCACGCTCTTCCACAGCGGCAGCTGGCCCGCGGCCTGGATGACGCCCAGCGGGAAGGGCCACTCCGCGGAAGGCCCATAGAAGGCATTGATGGCGAACGTCTTCTGGTGCAGGTCCGGCACGCGCTTCAGGCCGCGCATGGGGAACACCAGTCCCGCCGTGTGGCCGGCCAGGTAGCGGCCCAGGCACCCGCTGGCGTTGCCAATGCCCTCCGGATGCGCGGCATTGCGCGAGCGCCGCAAGAGCAGCGGCGTCTGGGCGAAGCCCGCGCACACGGCCACCACGTCCGCGTCCACCTGCCACGTCTCGTCGTCCTGCCGCAGCAGCACGCCCGTGGCCCGGCGCCCGTCCGGCGTGGTGAGCACGCGAAGGCACTCCGTCCGTGTGAGCAACTGGACCCGCCCCGTCGCCAGCGCGGGGCGCAGCGCGGCGATCTCCGCGTCCATCTTCGCGTCGCGCTGGCAGTAGTGACCGTCGCACCGCGCGCAGAGGACGCACTGGCCGCCGGGGCCCACGTCCACCGCCTTGGGGATGTACGAGACGGGCAGCCCCTGCGCCCGCAGGCGCTCCACGATGGGCGCGATGTACGGCTCGTGCTCGATGGGCCCATGCGGGAAGGGGCGGGAGCGGGGCGGCTCGGAGGGGTCCTCGTGCGTGGAGCCGCGCACGCCATAGAGGCGCTCCGCCTCGTCGTAGAACGGCTCCAGCTCGCCGTAGCGGACGGGCCACGCGGGGGACTCGCCGGTCTCCAGGGTGGTGGCCTGGAAGTCCTGCTCGCGCAGCCGGTAGAGCGCCGCGCCATAGAACTTGGACGGTCCGCCCACGAACTGCTGCTGCGTGCCCTGCATGAACTCCTGCATGTGGATGCTCGGCGCGTCCGCGCGCGAGGGATCCGGCCGCAGGAAGTCCCCGGCCTCCACCACCAGGACCCGCGCCCCCCGCCGGGAGAGGCCGTGCGCGAGCGTGCTGCCGCCGGGCCCGCTGCCGATGATCACCACGTCGCAGCTCCGGGGACGCGGGCTCATGATTGGCCCCCCGCCACCGCCGGCCTGGAGGCGGTGTCCTCCAGCCGGACCGGCCTCGTGACCTGGCGCTCCCGCGCCGACGTGAGCAGGGCCTCGATGACAGCGAGGTCGTGCAGGGCCTCGCGGGGGCTGTTGCGGATGGGCTGGCCCGCGCGCACCCCGGCGTGGAAGTCCTCGAACTGCCGCACCATCATGTCCGCCGAGCGGACCTTGAACACGGTCCGCTTCAGCCCCTGGATCAGCTCCACCCGGTCATGCATGAAGAAGAGGGACCCGTGCGTGCCCACGATGTGCTTGCGGCCGAAGCGGTCGCGCACGGGCCGCTCGGCCCCGGAGAGCAGCGCCTTCGCCACGCCCCACGGCGTCAGCCGGACCGGCTCCAGCGCGTAGCTGACGGAGTAGTTGGCCACGAGCCCGCTCTCGAACTGGAGCGACGCCGCCAACGTGTCGGCCGGAGGCAGCGCCGGGTCCACGCCGCGCACGAAGGCGCTGACGTGCGCCACCTCGCCCAGCATCAGCCGCAGGGCGGCGATGTCGTGCACCCCGCCGTCCAGGAGGAAGCCGCCCGCGTACCCCGGCTCGCGGCGCCACGGCGTCTGGAACCACGGCGTGGACTTGATGGGGACCAGCGTCGGGTAGTGGCACAGCAGCGGCGTGCCGATCTCCCCGGCGGCGATCAGCTCCCGGACGCGCCAGGCGGTCTCCCAGAAGCGGAAGTTCTCGGCCACGTACCAGACCTGCTCCGGTCGCTTCGCCTGGAGCGTGAGCAGCGCCCGGGCGCGCTCCACGGACTCGGCGATGGGCTTCTCGCTGAAGACGTGCAGGCCCCGGCCCAGCGCCGCCGTGATGGCGTCCGACGCGGGCAGGATGGGAAGCGCCACGTCCACGGCTTCGATCCCCGGCGCCTCCAGCGCGCGGTCCAGGTCCGTGAACACCTCCACGGGCCCCGGCAGCTCGCCCGCCACGGCCTCCGCCTTCGCCCGCGTCCGGCTGAAGACGCCCGCGACGCGGAACGCCCCGCCCAGTCCGCGCAGCGCGGGGACGTGCGCTCCGCGGGAGAAGCCGGCTCCCAGCAGCAGGAGAGGAATCGGGCGGCTCATCGGGAGACTCACGCCGCCGAAGCGGGCGCCGACGCGACGGTCTTGCCCAGCTCCAGCTTGATGACCCGGTGCGCGAGGTGGAAGTAGCGGTCGTCGTGCGTGATGACGAGCACGCCCTTGCCCCGCGCGGCCAGCTCCGGAAGCAGCCGGCGGTAGAAGACCTCGCGGAACTCGGGGTCCTGGTCGGCCGCCCATTCGTCGAACAGGTAGAACGGCCGGTCCTCCAGGAGCGCGACGACCATCGCCAGGCGCTTGCGCTGGCCGGTGGACAGGCTCGTCGTGGAGAAGCGCCCGTTGACGACCTGGAGCTTCGTGTCCAGCTCGAACAGCCGCAGGTATTCCTGCACGCGGCCCTGGAGGTGGGCGGGGTCCACGCCGCGCAGGTTCTCGAAGAGGTGGAAGTCGGTGAAGATGGCGCCGAAGGTGTTGCGGTACGCGTCCCGGTTCTGGTCCGTCACCGGGACTCCGTTCCACAAGAGCCGCCCGGACCGGGGCGCGTAGAGCCCGGTGAGCAGCTTGGCCATCGTCGTCTTGCCGCTGCCGTTGCCGCCCACCACGAACACCAGCTCCCCGGAGCGCAGCGCCAGATCGATGGGGCCCACGCGGAACGCGTCCTCGGCCGAGTCGCTGAACGCGTACGTCACCGACTCGACGACCACCTCCTGGCGCCCGTCGGCGGGCAGGGCCAGCGGGGCGGTGGGGGCCATCTCCTCGGGATGCGACTCGGTGAGCGAGAGCTCCAGCTGCTGGAGCTTGTCCAGCGCGATGCTCACCTGCGGCCAGCGCCCCACGTCCTCCAGCAGCCCCCGGAACGGCCCCCACATGTACATCAGCGACAGCACGTAGCCGCGCGTGGCGTCGGAGTCGTGCGCGCTGAGGGCGAAGACGCCGAAGAGCATCACGCCCAGCACCAGCCAGGTGAAGAAGTGCACGAAGCTGCCCAGCAGCGCGGCGCTGACCGCCGCCTGCATGCCCTTGCGCCGGACGCGCTCCACGGCGGGCGCGAAGTCCTCCTCCATGAACTCACGCCGGCGCGGGCCGTGGAGCTTGAGCTCCTTGATTCCGTCCAGCACCTGCTGCTGTTCGCGGAACAGGTCGTCCTGGGTGTCGCGCTCCTCGCGCCACAGGGGGACCATCTTGCGGGTCGCGAAGAAGTAGAAGACCACCAGCAGGCCCATGGCGGGCAGCACCAGCATCATCCCGCGGGGCGACAGCCACGCCATGTACCCCAGGCAGCCGAACACGATGGTCGTGCACACGACGAGCCCGGGGATCTTGGAGGCGATGTTGACGATGGCCTGCACGTCCTGGGAGAGGGCCGCCAGGACGGGCCCCTTGCCGATGACCTCCAGGCGCCGGTAGGGCGCCGCGAGGATGCTGCGGCCCAGCTTGAGGCGCAGCTCCGCGGTGATGGACCGGGACACCTTCGCCAGCAGCAGCTCCGGCACGGTGTTGCCCACCAGCACGCCCACGCTCAGGGCGACGTAGCCCGCGAGCATCGTCTTCAGGGTGGACTGGTCCGTGCCCAGCGCATGGCTGATCAACGCCAGCAGGGCGCTGTTGCACAGGCCGGAGAAGATGCCCGTGACCGCGATGGCGATCATCGACGTCCGGGAGCGACGCAACAGGAGCGACAGCAGGGAGAGCATGGAGGGCCTGCGGCGAGTCACCGCCACGAAGGCGGCGGAAGGAGGCCTTCCTCCCGCGCGCGATGGGACGTCAGCGGGTGAGTTCCCAGAAGAAGTCGTTCACCGCGACGTGTTCCTCACGCGCGACGGCGACGTCGTAGACCCACTTGCCGACCGCCAGGTCCAGCACGCCGAGTCCGAAGGGCGAGAAGATGATGGGCCGGGTGCGGTCCACCTGGCAGCGGCCCAGCATGAGCTGGGCGAGCGTGCCCGTGACGAACGCCCGCCCGCCGCTCAGCTGCTCCGCGAGGTGGGGCGACGTGTTGGCCTTCATGACGTGTTCGACGTCGTCCACGATGTTGTGCGAGCCCAGGAGCAGCTCGGGGGCCAGGTCCCGCAGGGAGATGTTGAGGACGATGGGGTTGTGCGCCAGCAGGCTCGCGTCGCGGATGTAGGGCGTCCCGGCGACCGTCGCCAGGACGAGCAGGTCGCTGGAGCGCACCACGGTCTCCAGCTCCTTCTCGCAGCGGATGGCGCCATGGCGCGCCGGCCGGACCGACTCCCGGGCGAAGCGCTCGGCCTCCGCGGGGACCAGGTCGTGCAGCAGGACCTCGTCCACCTCCCAGCCCAGCTCCATGAGGAAGTTGTAGATGTAGCGGGCGATGAGGCCATTGCCCACGATGCCCAGCCGCCGCACCTGGCGCCGCCGGCCGTTGAGCCACTCCGCCGCCAGCACCGCGGAGCCCGCGGTCCGCGCCGCGGAGATGATGGAGCTCTCCAGGCACGCGAAGGGGTAGCCCGTCTCGCAGTCATTGAGCAGGAGCGCCGCCGAGGCGCGGGGGAAGCCCTTCGCGACGTTGTCCGGGTAGCTGGCGATCCACTTGATGCCGGACACGTTCGTGTCGCCGCCCAGGTAGGCCGGTAGCGCGATGATCCGGTCGCGAGGCCGCTCCGGGAAGCGCAGGAAGTAGCTGTCCGGGTTGACGGACTGCTTCTGCTCGTGGGTGAGGTAGGCGTCCCGCACGCGGTCCACGCACTCCTGGGGCGCGCCCTGGATGATGGAGTGGACGGTCTTGCCGGTGATGACGTGGAAGGGGAAGTTCATGGGGGCTTGCCGCGCGGGGACTCAGGAGAAGCGCGCGGCCCAGGAGGGGGAGAAGATGGTGTCCAGGTAGGCCGTGCCGCGGTCGGCGCACAGGAACAGGACGGTGGGAGGCGTGGCCAGCTCGCGGAAGCGGGGCAGGTAGCGTTTGACCGCCGCGAAGCACGAACCCGAGGAGCCGCCCACCAGCAGGTGGTGTTGCAGGAGCAGCTCCCGGCAGCACTGCACCGTTTCGTATTCCGGCACCAGCACCACGTCGTCGATGAGGGCGTGGTTGACCAGCTCCGGCCGCACGCTGGCGCCGATGCCGGGGATGTAGCGCTTGCCGGCGGTCCCGCCAAAGATGACGGAGCCCTGGGCGTCCACGGCGACCACGCGGATGGAGGGGAACACCTCCTTGAGCCGGCGGGACACCCCCGCGATGGTGCCGCCCGTGCTGACCCCGATGAAGACGTAGTCCAGCCGCTGGAACGTCCGGCGGATCTCCTCGCCCGTCAGCCAGTAGTGCGCCTCGATGACGTCGGGGTTGCCGTACTGGTTGGGCCAGAAGGCGCCCTCGATGCTGCCGCAGAGCTCCCGCACCTTGTTCAGGCGGGTCTTCAGGTAGCCCCCCATGTCATCGCGCTCGGTGACCTTGACCACCTGATCACACGTGCGGTGAAGGAAGGACTCGTAGCCGGGCGTGATGTTCGGGTCGATGACCGGGATGAACTTCAGCCCCAGCAGCTTCGCGTACGTGGCCAGGGCCGACGCGAAGTTGCCGGAGGAGGACTCCACGATGGTGGAGCCCTCGTGCAGCAGCCCCCGCTCGGCGGCGCGCTTGAGGACCCACAGCGCCGGCCGGTCCTTGAGGCTGCCCACCGGGTTCTGACCCTCCAGCTTCGCGTGGAGGTCCAGTCCCTCCCACGGCAGCCGCACCGTGGGGGTTTCCTTCAGGACGAGCTGCAGCGCGGAAATACGCTCGAGGAGGGGTTGTGGTAGCACGGTGAGTGCTACCGATAGATCCTCAATGCTTGGAAGTCAACATTGGCTGGAATTCCGTGACATAGTAGCATTTCATGTCACAAAGCCCGGGCTGGAGTGACCAAAGATGTCACTCGTCGCGAGGCTCCACTTCGGCAATCTGGCCAGCCTCGTCGAAGCGAACGAACCAGCGGAGCGTCTGGTCCTTTCCGTGGATGGCGCGGTAGGTCCGTGTCAGGTGATCCGCGGAGTCCTCCAGCAGGATCAGCCGGCTCAGCGGTGGCAGTGCGCCGAGTTGGATGGGCAGCCACTCGTTCAGGTCCGCGAGCGCGTCCTTCGCGGTTCCGGCGAAGTGGCGGGCGTCCGCCTTGCCTGCGAGCAGCTTCGATAGGAGCTGTTTCAAAGCCTGCGTCCGCTCCGGAGTGGCATCGGTGATGCCGGGATCGCTCAGGAATGCCGGGGGCGACAGGTAGAAGTTCGCTACACCGTGCGCGAGGTTGGGGACCAGCTTCCGCTGGTTCGTCAGCACGACCACGGCCAGCTTGTCGTCCGGGTAGTAGACCGTGTCCGAGAGCGCCGGGCCGCCGCTGTGGCCCACCTCGGGACGTCCCCGATAACGACCCACGGTCCAGCCCACCGCGAAGCCGCTGGGCTTGCCGTCATTGAGGGTGGGCGGCGTCCACATGGCGGAGCGCAGGTCCGCGCTCAAGAACTTGTCGCTCATCAGCGCGGCGACGAAGCGGGACATGTCCGTGACGGATGAGAACAGGCCACCGGCCGCCAGCGTGTAATGCGGATACACGAACCAGTATTGCTGCTGGTGGTCGGTGCGCCACTGATAGGTCGCTGAGCGTTCTGGGACAACGTCACTGGTCAGGACAATGTCATCCTCGGTGAGAATGGCTCGGTCGAAGCCACTGTTCGTCATTCCCAGGGGCGTGAAGACGCGGTCGCGAAGGAGTTGCGGGTAGGGCGCACCGCCCACCTTCTCCAGCACCTGGGTGAGAAGGACGAAGTCGTCCGAACCGTAAGCCGCCTTCTCACCCGGTGCCGACGCCAGTGGGACCTTCTTCGCTGCCTCGATGGCGACCGCGACGCTGGAGACATCGGCGTTCACCGGCCCTGGCTTCATCCCGGACGTGTGGCTGGCGAGGTGGCGCAGCGTGATGTCCTTCCAGGCCGCGGGGCAGTCGGAGATGTATTGGCAGACGCGGTCCTCCAGCCGCAGCTTTCCCTGACCCACGAAGTCCATCAGCAACACCGCCGTGAACATCTTGGTGCCGGAGGCAATCTGGAACGCGGTGCGGGTGCTGGCCGGTGCGTTCCATTCCAGGTTCGCGGTGCCGTAGGCCGCGGCCTTGATGACCTTGCCATCTCGGACCACGGCGACCGCGGCACCAGGGATGTGATTGCGAGCCATCTCCGCGCGAAGGAATGCATCCACCTTGTCGGGCGCGGCCCATGCCAGCCGCGTCCATCCCAGGAGAAGCAGCAGGCCCCATCGTTGAAGGTTCATGATCAGTTCTCGGTGCTCGGAAGCCCCAGGATGGATTCGGTGAGGGCGAAGAGCTTTGAGTCATCCGGCCGCAGACTGCTCAGGATGATGACGGTGCGGCCGTCATCGAGGACACGCCAGGAGACGGTGCGGTAGGCACCGCTCGTTCCGTCGTTCGTCGCGACGGTCTGTCCCGTGGATTTGTAGGTCCGGACGCGGCCACCCAGGGCGTAGGAGGACTCGGGACGCTCGACGGTCAGCAGGGCCTTCCTGGATGCGGGAGACAGAAGCTTTCCAGAGAGCACGCCATGGTTCAGACGCAGCATGTCGTCGGCGGTGCTGTAGAAGCCGCCCCCCGTCACGAGGTAGTTCGGGAGCGTGTAGATGCGACGTTCCACCTTGGGCTCAAGCGACCGGTATCCCAGGGCGAGGTTCGGAACGTTTCCGGCTTCGCCCGCCGCGATGCCGCTGTCCGCCATGCGTAGGGGCTTGAATACAAGACGCTGGGCAAGTTGCGCGTAGGTCTGTCCGGAGACTCGCTCCAGGATGGCCTGCACGAGAATCCAGTTGGTGATGTTGTAATCAAAGCGAGTGCCCGGCGTGAACACCAGGTCCCCGCTCGCATACCGGGCCACGGCTTCGGCCTGGGGTCGCGTCTCACTCTCGATGCTCGGATCCTTCTTGAACGCGTCCATGAGCCCATTGGGCAGGCCGCTGCCATGGCTGATCAGATGCCGCAGCGTGAGCTGTTTCCCGGTGTCCGCGCGGTACTCCGGCAGATAGGTGAGGATGGGCTCGTCGAGCGACAGCTTCCCTTCATCCACCAGCCGCAGGACCACGATGGACGTGAGCCACTTGCTCACGGAGCCCACGAAGAAGCGGCTGTTCCGCTTCAGGGGCTCCTTCGCTTCAGCGTTCTTGACCCCGAATGCTTCTACGTAATCCGCGCGCGTGCGCTGGCCCACGAGGACGACACCGTTGAAGTGGGTGTCCGCGGCGAACTTGCGAACCTGCTCCTGAATCCCTGCCTCGCCCGCGTGCGCTGGGAGCGCACAGCAAAGGCTGGCCAACAGTGCCAGGCAGCGCTGCTTCAGGGGACTCACGGACATGTGGCTCCTCGACGTTGGGGACGGACCCAGGGTGGCCCAGCGTCCCGGATACGTCGAGGAGCCCCCTCTATTGCGGGAGGGTGATTACAAATGTCGTTACGCGGTGGCGGACCGCACGGCCTCGCGAATCGCCCCGGACTCCACCAGCGCCGTGACCGCGGAGATGTCGTGATGCAGCTCGCGGTCGCGGTCCATGTGCGGAACCTTGCTGCGCACCAATTCATACGCTGCCAGCACGCCCTTGCCGGGCTTCACCGGCTGACGGAAGTCCAGCGCCTGCGCCGCGACCAGCACTTCAATCGCCAGACACGAACGCGTGAACTCAGACACCTGACGCCCCTTCAGCGCAGCCGTCATGCCCATGGACACGTGGTCCTCGCGGCCCGCGGAGGAGGGGATGGAGTCCACGGAGGCCGGGTGGCTCAGGATGCGCGACTCGGCCACCAGGGCCGCTGCCGTCACCTGGGCGATCATGAACCCGGAGTTCAACCCGCTGTTCTTCGCGAGGAACGCGGGCAGTCCGGACAGTGACGGGTTCACCATCTGCTCCACGCGGCGCTCACTGATGGACGACAGCTGCGTCAGCGACATGGCCACCACGTCCATCGCCAGCGAGATGGGCTGACCGTGGAAGTTGCCTCCGGAGATGATGTTCCCCGTGTCCGGGAACACCAGCGGGTTGTCCGTCCCGCTGTTCACCTCCACCTCCAGGATGCGACGCGCGAACGCCAATCCCTCTCGCGCGGAGCCGTGCACCTGCGGGATGCACCGGAGGCTGTACGGGTCCTGCACCTTGCTGCAGTTGACGTGCGTCTCCACCAGCTCGCTGCCCTTCAGGATGCGCCGCAGGTGCTCCGCCACCGCCTTCTGGCCCGCGTGCGGCCGCACCGCATGGATCTCCGGCAGGAACGGCTTGTGGCTGCCCAGCAGGCCCTCCACCGTCATCGCTCCCGCGATGTCCGCCACGTCCGCCAGCAGCTCCGCTCGCAGCTGCGTCAGCGTGCCCACGGCGCACATCGCCTGCGTGCCGTTGATCAGCGTCAGGCCTTCCTTCGCCTCCAGCACCACCGGCTTCAGGCCCGCCTTCTCCAGCGCCTGCTTCGACGGCATCCGCACGCCCTCGAAGAACGCCTCGCCCTCGCCAATCAACACCAGCGCCAGGTGCGCCAGCGGGGCCAGGTCTCCGGACGCGCCCACGCTTCCCCGCTCGGGGACCACCGGCACCACGTCCCGGTTCAGCATGTCGATGGCCAGGCTCAGCGTCTCCATCCGGATGCCGCTGAAGCCCTTCGCCAGCACGTTGGCGCGGAGGAGCAGCAGGACGCGCGCTTCCGGCAGAGGCAGCGGATTCCCCACGCCGCACGCATGCGACAGGATGAGGTTGCGCTGCAGGTCGCGCAGGTCCTTCCGGTCGATGCGCACCTCCGCCAGCGTGCCGAAGCCGGTGTTGATTCCGTATGACGGCGTGTCACCGGCCGCCACCCGGTCCACCAACGTCCGGGAGGCCTGCACCCGCTGCGCGGCTTCGGGGGCGAGCTCCACCGTGACTTCGTGGCGGGAGACCTGGAGGATCTCCTCCAGCTTCAGGGTGTCACCATCGATGAGGAGGCGGGGGCGGGACATGTTCGGGCTACTCCGGAAAAGCGGCTTGAAGTCGTTGGGCCACGAACGCTAGCGGATTCGCGGCAGGCAGGTTGAGGGCCCTTTACACCCAGGCCCCGGCGCTCATATAGCCTGCGCGCGTCCGTGCAGGGAGGTCGCAAGCCCCGTGGCCCTCATCGTCCAGAAGTATGGCGGTACCTCGGTGGGTGACACCGAGCGCATGAAGAACGTCGCGCGCCGCTGCCTCGCCGCCCAGAAGGCCGGCCATGACGTCGTGGTGGTCGTGTCCGCCATGTCCGGCGAGACCAACCGCCTGCTCAAGCTCGTGTCGCAGATCACCGACCGGCCCGACGAGCGCGAACAGGACGTCGTCGTCGCCACCGGCGAGCAGGTGTCCATCGGCCTGGTCGCCATGGCCATCCAGGCGCAGGGCGGGAAGGCCGTGAGCTTCCTCGGCCACCAGGTGCGCATCGTCACCGACAGCACCTTCTCCAAGGCGCGCATCAAGAGCATCGACGCGGAGCCCATCCGCGCCGCGCTGAAGCAGGGGAAGATCGTCGTCGTCGCCGGCTTCCAGGGCGTGGACGAGACGGGCAGCGTCACCACGCTGGGCCGCGGCGGGTCCGACACGACGGGCGTCGCGCTGGCCGCTGCGCTCAAGGCCGACGCGTGTGAAATCTATACGGACGTCGACGGCGTCTACACCACCGACCCCAACGTGTGCCCGGCCGCGAAGAAGCTGGACCGCATCACCTACGAGGAGATGCTGGAGCTGGCCAGCCTGGGCGCCAAGGTGTTGCAGATCCGCTCGGTCGAATTCGCCATGAAGTACAAGGTGCCCCTGTGGGTGAAGTCTTCCTTCACCGAGGATCCGGGCACGCTCGTCTGCGAGGAGGACGCATCCATGGAGGACGTGCTGGTTCGAGGGGTCGCCTACGACCGGAACGAGGCGAAGATCACCGTGGTCGGCGTGCCGGATCAGCCGGGCACCGCGGCGAAGCTCTTCGGAGCGCTCGACGCGAAGCACATCGTGGTGGATCTCATCGTGCAGAACCCGTCCCGCGACGGGCGCACCGACGTCACCTTCACCGTCGCCAAGTCCGACTTCGCCAAGGCCCACGAGGTCGTGAAGCAGGCCGCGCAGGAGGTGGGCGCCACGGGCATCGAGGTCGATGACGCCATCGCCAAGGTGTCCATCGTCGGCGTGGGCATGCGCAACCACTCGGGCGTCGCCGCGAAGATGTTCCAGACGCTCTCCCAGGAGGGCATCAACATCCAGCTCATCTCCACGTCGGAGATCAAGACCTCCTGCGTGATCCACACGAAGTACACGGAGCTGGCGGTGCGCGCGCTGCACACGGCCTTCGGGCTGGACGCGCCGCCCCCCGTGACGGCCAACCCCACCGTGTCCGAGGTGGACGCGCTGAAGGGGCAGAAGGCCTGAGGCGGTTCGGGCGCACGTCCGCGCTCGCGGCGCTGTCGCTGGGGCTGCTCGCCCTGGGCTTCATGGCCCGGGCGCGGTGGCCGGACTCGCGCCCTTCGCTCGACTGCCCGCCGGAGGCCGTGCGGCTGGACCCGGCGGGCCTCGCCACCTGTGGCCCGGGGACGGTGCCCACGGGGAGCCAGGCGCTCGCGCTGGGGCTCAAGCTGGACCTGAACGCCGCCTCCGAGTCCGAGCTGGCCCTGGTGCCCGGTGTGGGTCGTGACCTGGCCAGACGGCTGGTGTCCGCCCGCGAGGAGCAGGGCCGGTTCGTGAGCTGGGAGAACGTGGACGCGGTGCCCGGCGTGGGCGCTGCCAAGTTGGAGACCCTCCGGGCAACCACCGTGCTGGACGCGGCGGCGGCCAATGGGAGCGTGTGGTAAGGACGGCCGGTGCAGATCGCCTGCCCGCAATGCTCGATGCAGTACGTGCTGGATGCCCGACTCCTGCCGCCTGGCGGCGCTTCGGTGCAGTGCACGCGGTGTGGCCACGTGTTCATGGCCTCGCCCACTGGCGTCATGGCCCCCGCGCCGAAGATTCCTCCCGCGGGTGGGGGAGACCGGGCCGGTGCGCCGTCGTCGACGCAGATCTTCGGCGGTGAGAGCGGCGTCAACCTGAAGTCCACGAACCTGTTCGCGGGCTCGACCACGGCGTCCGGTTCCTTCGTTCCGCAGCCGACGCCGCCTTCGGGGGCGTTGGCCTCGTCCGGCGTGATTCCTCCGCCTCCTTCCATCGCGCCGGTCGCGGCGCCGTCCCGGCCTCCGGTGGCGCCCGCAGCGTCCGGCACGCAGCCTCCGGCGATGGGCACCACACGTGCCTTCGGCGCGGTGGGGTCCGGCGTGGGGGCTCCTCCCGTGGCGTCGACGGCGCAGGAAGCGGGGCAGGGCGCGGCTCCTGGCGGAACCACGCGCGCGTTCGGTGCTGTCTCCGCGTCGTCCTCGGGTTCGTTCCGTCTCTCGGAGCCGGGCGCTTCGGCGGCGGGGAATTCGACGCGTGCGTTCGGCGCGGTGTCGGGGCCTCCTGCTCCGGGTGCCGCCGACGTGAGCGGTGGCTCGACTCGTGCGTTCGGCGCGGTCTCCGGATCCACGGCCGCGCCCGACGGTGGGGTCGAACCGGGTGGCTCGACGAAGGCGTTCGGCGCGGTGTCCGGTCCTTCGGAACCCGCCGCGCCCAGTTCCCGCTCCTTCGAGAACATCTCTCCGTCCGCTGACTCGGGGACTCCGCCCTGGTCCGCCGCCAGCGGCTCGCGGCCCAAGCTCGTTCCGGACGGCCACGGCGACGCGCCCTGGGCGACGGGTGCGCCGACCGCGACCGTCTCCCTGCCCGACGACGACGCGCCCTTCGCTCGCACCGAGCCTTCAAAGGCCGCCGCGCCGTCTCCCAACGCATCGTTGCTTGGGAGTGGCCTGGACCGGCCCCTTCCTTCGCGGAAGCCCTCCAGCGACCTGCCTCCGGAGCTGCTCGGCGCCTCCCGCACCGGCTCCGTGGTGATCGAGGACGGCGACAGCCGGTCCTCCACGCTGAGCCGGGTGCTCCTCGTGCTCGCGGTGCTCGCGGGCATCACCCTGGCCGGGTACCTGGCGTATCCCGCCTTCCGCGACCGCAATTCGGCCATGCCCGAGGAGGCCGTGGACAAGAAGGACGCCGCGGTGAAGTCCTTGCGCCGTGATGACGCGGCGTCGCGCGAACAGGCCATCCAGGACCTCCAGGGCCTGGCCACGGCTCACCCGAAGTACGCCGAGGTCCAGGCCGAGCTGGCCGTGGCCTACACCCTCCAGCTGAGCGACCTGCACGCGGAGTTCGACCAGCTGCGCATCCAGACGGACCTGCTCAAGCGGCAGCTCGACGAGGTGACCTCCGCGAGGTCGTCGCCCGGTTGGATGGGCCAGGCGAACGCCCTCCGCGCGGAGATGAGCGAGGCCGAGCGCGCCATGAAGCCGCTGCGCACGGACATCACCGAGCGGCGCAAGGTGCTGGAGGCCCTGGTGGAGACCCTCCGGGCCGCTCCGGACGTGGAGCCCGCCGCCACCGTCGCCGCGCGCCTCAAGGCCCAGTCCCTCCACGCCGCGGTGACGGGCGCCTCCAACGCCCTGGGCCTCGCGGAGCGCCTGCGCCAGGCGGAGCTCACGCCGTCCTGGAGCATCGTGGCCCGCGCCGAGTTCGCCCTCAGCTCCGGCTCTCCCGCCGCCACCCTCAAGGCCGTCTCCGAGGAGCTTGCCGCGCTGCGCACCCAGGACCGGACCTTCCTGCGGCCCTACTTCCTGGGAGCCCGGCTGGCCCTCCGCCAGAACGACCCGGACACGGCCCGCAACCTGCTGAACGAGCTGCTGGCGCTCAATCCCAAGCACGAGCTGGCGAAGCGAATGCTCGCCCAGCTCCCCGCCGCCGGAGACGCGCCCTGAAGCGTTGACCGGATCACCTCCGTCTCACCCTGGAGAAACTCCAGTCCTTCCCAGGGGCTTGCTGGCTCTCTCGCCCTGAAGTCCCTCTGAACGTCCAGGCACGCGCCTTGCTTTGTCCCCGGGCGTCGAGGACTCGGGGTTGGGAGGGTG
>NZ_RAVW01000810.1 GCF_003611585.1 Corallococcus exercitus
CTCCAGCCCCGCGCGCGGCACCAGGACATCCACCCCGGACAGCCCGCCCGGCAGCGCCGTCCCCAGGAGCCACACGTCCTGCCCGGCGATGGCCGCCTTGCGGCTGGACAGGGGGGCCGGAAGCTCCAAGGGGCCGCCCAGGACGGCGGCCAGCACCCCGGCCGTCCGGGGGCCGAGCAGCTTCAGCCAGCCCCATTCCGGGGTGCCGTCGTGCAGCTCCGCGTCCTCGGAGATGAGGTACTTGTCCAGGAACTCCCGCACCTTGGCGCCCAGGCCGGGCTCCAGGTCCAGCAGGAGGTCGTCCTCCCGTTTGAGGATGCGTGCATCTCCCACCATGGCGCCCTTCACCGTGATGAAGGCGGCATAGGCGGCCGAGCCGACCGGGAGGTTCTTCACCTCCTGGGTCACCATGCCGTGGAGGAAGGAGGCGCGATCCTCCCCCGTTATCCGGAGGATTTCGCGGTAGGACGCATCGTGCAGTGCAACGGCGTCGCGTGCCGCGCCATACTCCGCGCCCACGTCTCCATACCCGGCCACGACTTCACGGCCGCCCACCGGAATGAAGCGGGCACCCACCCGCTCGTGAACAAAATGCAGCGTCAGCGGTTCCATGCCCGTCGCTATATAGAGGCGCAGGAGCGGATGCCACGATGGATGTGAAGCAGCTTTCGGCCTTCCAGGGCTTCTCCATGGAGAAGCTCCAGAAGCACACCGTCTTCCAGTCCGGTCGCTTCTTCCTCGACGTCTACTGCCTGACCCCGGGTCAGGCGCAGAAGCCCCACCGGCATGCCACGTCCGACAAGGTGTACCTCGTGCTGGAGGGAAGCTGCCGCTTCCGCATCGGCGACGAGGAAGCGACGCATGGCCCCGGTTCCACCCTCTTCGCCCCCGCGGGCACCGAACACGGCGTCGTCAACGACGGCCCGGACAACGCCCGCCTCCTCGTCCTGATGACCCCGCCTCCGGAGCACGCATGAGCAAGAAGGC
>NZ_RAVW01000811.1 GCF_003611585.1 Corallococcus exercitus
GCCCTCCCGGCCCCACGTGTCTTCGTGGGACGGGGTGCGCCGTGGCCACCGGAGTCCGGGGCGTGCGCGTTCCCGTCTACTGAACGGATCCGCCGCACGCGCGCGGGCGCTCCTGGCTCCGTGCACCCGCGTGCTTCGTGCGGTCCCTCCTTCCAGTCCCGCCCGGTCCTTCACGCCCCCTCCTCCTGGGAGCGGTGCGTGTGCGGCCCGGGTGGCTGGAGTTCCCGCAGTCCATCCCTCGCATCCCTGGAGTCCCCATCATGAAGAAGAAGCTCTTGTCCGCCCTGCTGCTGTCCACCGCGCTCCTCGCCGCCGGTTGTGGAAGTGACGACGCCGAAGAGGAAGGCCACGTCGACGAGGAGGGCTGCGAGCACCTGCAGGAAGGCCCCGCCGTCAACGTCACCGCCGCTGTCAGCGGCACGGGCCCGGCCGTGAGCAACAACCACACGCGCTACGACATCGCGCTGGTGGACGTCGCCGGAGGCAAGGGCGGCGCGGTGTCCTTCGCCGTCTCCGAGGCCACCGACTACGTCCTCTTCACCAGCGCCACGGTGCCGGTGAAGGTCACCAACGGCAGCGGCGCGACGGTGGAGTTCGAGGAGAGCGCCACCAGCTCCACGCTCTGCACGGACATCCAGGGCCGCTACGTCGTGCCACTCACCGTGGGCACGCACACGCTCACCTTCGGCCCTTCGACCCTTTCCTCCGTGTCGCTCGTCATCGAGGAGTCGGGCGAGCACGACCACGACCACGAGTAGCCACCGGTTTCCCCGAGGCGCCCCATGTCCAAGGTCTCTTCTGGTACGGGTTCACTGCTTCCCTGCGACGTGCGCCGCGACGGCGACCGTCTGTTCGACGTGGCCATGTGGTGCCTGGGCCAGGACGTGCGTTGCCCGGATGGCAACGTGCTGCTCCGGCATGGCCTGGTGCGCGAGGCACGTCCGCCGGGCGTGGAGGGGCAGAGCGCATACCAGGGGCGGCTGGGGG
>NZ_RAVW01000812.1 GCF_003611585.1 Corallococcus exercitus
AGCCCGCCCCCGCCGCTCCCGCCGAAGATGACGAGCTGGTTCGGATCAAACCGCAGCAGCGCGGCGTTCGCCGCCATCCACTCCAGCCCGGCGTAACAGTCCTCCACCAGGGCGGGCGCGGGATGCTCGGGCGCCAGCCGGTATTCGACCGTCACGCAGACCGCATCATGACGAAGCGCCCAGTCCACGAGCGGCTTCGCCCCCGCGAAGCGGGTCCCCATCACCATGCCGCCACCATGGATGAAATAGACCGCGGGGCCCGGAGTCGCATGGTCCTCCCGCGCGATGACCGACACCGTGATCTCCGCGCCCTGGTACCCGGGGATGCGGTGGTCGACGCAGCGGACCTTCGCGTCCCCGAGCAGGTCCTCCCTTGTCACTCGGCTCAACGTGCGGAAGTGCTCGAGCTGCTCCAGCGTCATCCTCACGGGCACATACCCCTCCAGCGAAGGCAGGAGCGCGGCCAGCTGGGGGTCGAAGTCGGATGAGGCGTTCGGGCGGGTCATGGAAGCTCAGGAACAGGCAGGCCGTTGTTGGAGGCGGGAGGGAAGCATTCTCTCCCGGCCATTTCAAACGCGGCGGTCACCGCACGATGCGGTAGATGGGGTGCGTGTACTCCGCGGCGAACGCATCCGTGAACGCACCGCCGGAGTACGTGAGCGTGCGGCCCCTGGCCCGCCCTCCGCCAACTGGCTAGCATCCAGCGCCTTCGTCACCTGAAGGGAAGCCATGTCGAAACAGTGGGTGCTCTCCGGCGGCGGCGCCTCGTATCTCGTCGTTCTGTGGAACGACGCGGAGGCGAAGGACACGAGCCGCCGGGTCGCGCCCACCGTGATGCAGCTGTCCCTCGAGGGATGGATGCGCACGCACCGGCAGGCCCTCCGGGAGATGTACGCGGCCTGCGCCCCGGCCCCTCCCGCGGGCACCCCGGCCGCGCAGCTGGACGCCCTGATGAAGCAGCGCCTGTCGGATGCCTTCAGGAC
>NZ_RAVW01000813.1 GCF_003611585.1 Corallococcus exercitus
GGCCCCGCCCCCGCCGCCCGCGAAGAAGCTGACGCGCAAGGAGCGCGAGGCCGAGGCGAAGCGCCAGCGCGAGGAGGAGGCCCGCCTCAAGCGCGAGGAGGAGCACCGCAAGAAGGAGGAGGAGGCGCAGCGCAAGAAGGACGAGGAGGCGAAGCGCAAGGCGGACGAGGAGGCGAAGCGCAAGGCGGAGGAAGAGGCCAGGCGCAAGCGCGAGGAAGAGAAGAAGCGCCCCAAGCTCGACGAAGACGATCTCCGGAACTACTAGCCATGCGCCGCCTTTCATCGCTCATCGTTCCCTCGGTCCTGGTCCTGGGACTGTCCGCCTGCAGCCTGCTCGTCGACTTCGATCCCGAAGGGCAGCCCTGTGATCAGGGCAAGTGCCTGGAGGGCTACGTCTGCCGCGACCAGGTCTGCGTCTCCGACGACAGCGCCCCTCCTTCCGACGCCGGCACCAGCGACGCCGGCACCAGCGACGCCGGCACGTCCGACGCGGGCTCCACCGACGCCGGTGACGGCACGGATGCCGGCACCTCGGACGGCGGTCTGCTGACCGACGGCGGCCTCCGCGACGGGGGCTGAAGTCCCAACGCCGGGCCTGCGTCACCGGTCACCGCACCGGTGCCGGGCCCGGCTCCATCGCGGCGGGAGGCCTCCGGGCTCGGCGCCGTTCGCGGCCCTCCTCGCCACCGGCGGGCGGCGCGCCGTCCGGGCCCACCCTCGCTGAACCTTCGGGCCCTGGCTCCAGGGGATGGCGCGCGGCGCCCTGTAAACACTCCCGCACGTGGCCGCCGGGCCGCGCCGTGTCCCCCCGGACACGGCTGCCTGCCAGCGAGCGTCACCGCGAAACCCCCGTCATTCCAGCCACTTGCACGCGACGTCCGCGCCGGGGACCACGGCCGGTGCGTGGCATCATCCGTGCTCTGACGCAGGCCCAAGGAGGCATCAACGACATGGGCAAGCGCGTGGGAGGCTGTCTC
>NZ_RAVW01000814.1 GCF_003611585.1 Corallococcus exercitus
TTACATGGGCCTTATCGTCGGCAGCGTCAGATGTGTATAAGAGCCAGGCACCAGGCTGACCCCGAACACGTCCGGCTTCGCGGGGCGCACGGGCAGGCGCGTCACCACGGGCGGGTCGATGAGGCGCGCGTTGGTGATGGTGCTCGACTTGAGCACCCGGTACTCCTGGGCCTTGTTGTTCAGCTGGAGGTACAGCTCGTTGGCCACCTTCACGTCGCGCGTGAGCTGGGCGGACACCCGCTCCGCGTCCGGGATGCCCTTGAGCCGGGTCTCCAGCGCGGTGCGCTCCGTGCGCAGGCGCGCCAGCTTGCGCTCCGTGGCCATGAGCAGCGGGTGGTGTTCGGTGAAGCGCTGCCGCAGCTCCGAGCGCTCCAGCGAGAGCGAGGAGATGTCCTTGTCCAGGTCCGCGCCGCGGTTGAGGACGGCCTGCACCTCCAGCGCCAGGTCCACGCCGCCCTTGTTGGCGCGGTAGTCGCGCAGGGCGGCCTCCGCCTGCTCCAGGCCCTGGCGCAGCCCGGGCAGCTGGCTGTCCAGGAACGACAGCGTGCGGCCCGCGTCGTCGCTGCGGCGCTCCACGTTGGCGCGCACGTACGCGTCCGCGAGGGTCCGCAGCGTGTTGGTGGCCTGCACGGGGTCCGGCCCCTCCAGGGTCAGGTTGAGGACGCCCGTGCCGGTGCCCTTCTCGCTCATGCGCAGCGCGCGCTGCAGCTCCTCCACCACCGCGAGCTTCGAGCGCCGCATCAGCTGGAAGCGCGTCCCCGGCCGGGCGCGCAGCTGGGTGACGTACAGCTCCACCTCGTGCGTCGCGCCCGCTTCCGACCCGGCACCGGTGCCCGCGACGCCGTGGAGGACGGCGCGCGCGTCGGGGCCCCACAGCGTGAACGCGCCGTCGGCTTCCGCCACGAGCGTGAGCGGCACGTCCTCCCACTCCTCGGGCACGTTCAGCCGCTCCACCTGGAGCTCTTCCCCGCCC
>NZ_RAVW01000815.1 GCF_003611585.1 Corallococcus exercitus
GTCGGCAGCGTCAGATGTGTATAAGAGCCAGCCGGTACACCCAGGCGGGCCCCAGCCCCTCGAAGTGCACGCGGTAGTAGTCCCGCTGGTACGGGGTGTCCGTCCACCACTCACCACCCAGCCGCTCCGGCCCCGCCATCGCCGTCACCCGGTGCCGCCTTCCCCCCAGCCGCGCCGCCAGCATCTCCCCGGACTCCGCCACCTCCGCGTCCAGGCGGGCCGGCTGGGCCAGGAGCCGCGACGGCCGCTCCCGGGCCGCCCCCGTCTCACGCCAGACGGTGATGGGGGCCGGAGGCTCCGGCGCCAAAGTCGAGGGCGTCGATGGAGCCGGGGAGGACAGCAGGCCGCGCCGCGTCTCCGGAGGGTGGAAGGCCCGGGCCGTGTGCGCGGACTCCGGGCGGTGCACCGCCTCCAGGGACGCGGCGAACAGCGCCTCCTCGCCCAGCGTCGTCGCCAGCCGCGACAGCACGGCCTCCAGGGCCGCGTCCCCCTCCGGTGCGTCGCCCAGCGCGAGCTGCTGGCCCAGGTCCTCGTCGTGCGCGTCCACCCGCACGGCGACCTCCGCCACCGGCCGCTCCAGCCGCAGCTCCCCCAGCCGGTGCCGCGCCAGGTCCAGCAGTAGCTTCGCGCGCGCCGTGGGCCTCGCCAGCAAGAGCGGCACCTGGGCCTCGCCGGTGGGGTCCAGGCGCAGCACGAAGGTGAGCCGCACCGCCGCCCGCTGCCGCCCGGAGAGCCGCGCGCCCAGGCGATCCAACAGCGTCTTGAGCGCGAACTGCACGGGCTCGAAGGTGTCCGCGGGCGCGTCCAGCACCACCCGGTCCTCCAGCGCCTCCTCCAGCGGCTCCGGCGTGAAGGGCGTGTCGTCCACGCCCCGGCACCGAGCGTGGACCCGCGCCGCGCCCGCGCCTCCACGCGCCGTCACCGCCCCGGCCGGCAGCGCCGCCACCTCCCCCAGCGTGGAC
>NZ_RAVW01000816.1 GCF_003611585.1 Corallococcus exercitus
CGCCCCCACCCCCTGGGGGTCCGCGTCCGCCTGTCAGCCCTTGGGCACCGCCACCATGTCGAAGTCCGGGATGCGCTCGCGCATGAACTCGCGCATCCGGTTGATGAGGGCCGCCTCAATCTGCCGGGCGCGCTCGCGGCTGACGCCGTACTTGTCGCCGATGTCCTGGAGCGTGAGCGGTTCGTCCGCGGTGAGGCGGTGCTCGAAGATGTAGCGCTCCTTGCCCTCCAGCGTCTGGGCGAAGGCGTTGAGGTTCTCCCGGAAGAGGGCCTTGAGCTGCTCGGCGCCCAGGCGCTCGTCGGCGGGCACCGCGTTGGACGGCAGGAAGCGGTCCGCCCGGGTGGAGCCCGAGTCCCCGTCGTTGCCCAGCGGCGCGTCGATGGACATCTCGTCGTGCCCCAGCCGCTGGTCCATCTCCACCACGTCCTGCTCGGTGACGTTGAGGCGCTCCGCCAACAGGCGCGGGCTGGCCTCGAAGCCCTGCGAGACGAGCTTCTCCTGCTCCTGGCGCAGCTTGAAGAAGAGCTTCCGCTGGGCCTCGGTGGTCCCCAGCTTCACCATCTTCCAGTTGTCCATGATGTAGCGGAGGATGTAGGCGCGGATCCACCAGGCGGCGTAGGAGCTGAGCTTCACGCCCCGGTCCGGGTCGTACTTCTTCACCGCCTGCATCAGCCCGATGTTGCCCTCCTGCACCAGGTCCAGCAGCGACAGGGGATTGCGGTGATATTCGTGGGCCAGCTTCACCACGAGTCTCAGGTTGGAGGCCACCAGGCGGTAGGCCGCCCGCACGTCCCCCGTCGCTTGGTACTCCTTGGCCAGCCGGTGCTCCTCCTCCCGGGTGAGCAGGGGGTGCTTCGTCACCTCGGCCATGTAGGCCTGGAGGGGGTCCCGATTGGTGATGGCGGCGCCTTCCGCCTTCACCAGGGCCGCGGGGCGTACGGGGCGGGCCGGGG
>NZ_RAVW01000817.1 GCF_003611585.1 Corallococcus exercitus
CTCTTCAATCGCTTGAAGCAGAACCGGCGGGTGGCGACGCGCTATGAGAAGCGCGCCGCCAACTACCTGGCGATGGTCCATATCGCCTCCATCCGCCTCTGGCTCTAATTTGCGGACACGCCCTAGCGGGCGTGCGCTCTGATCTGCTGGACCAGATCCGCCACGGTCGTGCGCGCCAGGTCCTTCTCCAGGGCGAGCTGCGCCTCCTCGAAGTGACCGATGAGCGTGGACTGGATGCTGCTGCCCACCGGGCAGCGGGGATTCGGTGTGTTGCCGTGAAGAGGGAAGAGCGTGCCACCCTCCACCGCGCGGTAGATGTCTCTCAGGGTGATCCCATTGGGTGTCCGGGCCAGTTGCCAGCCGCCCTTCACACCCACCTGGGAGGTGACCAGTTCCCCCAAGAGAAGGCGGAGCCGGAGCAGAAGAGCCCGTCGTTTGCCGCGACGGTGGAGGAGCCGAAGAAGCAGTGCACGCCACGATTGGACTTTCGCGGGGCTGCTACGCAGGACGTTCGCGCTGGACGTATGGGCCTGCGGGAGGTGTGGCGGCAAGCGTCGGGTGCTGGCGTACCTGACAGCTCCCTGGAGGGTGAGCGCCATTCTGGAGCACCTGGCACTGCCCTCTGGGCCTGCGAAGCGGGCCCCAGCACAGGGCCCACCGCAGTTGGCGGGGTGTTGAGGCTCAAGCAGTCGCGCTGCTCCTGAAGCTCACGCCCCTGCTGCCCCCTTGCTGGAGGGGCGTCTGGGTTGGCGTGTGCCCAAAGCAGGCTGCACCGCCTCTTCCTCGGCCTGGCGTACAGCTCCTGAGGCATCCCCTCATCTGAATCAGATGAGACCAAAGGCTTCGCGGAACACGGCGTGCTCGCGTACCAGTTGACCAAACCGCTCCACCAGGGGACGCAGTCGCTCATCGCTCATGCGTGGCATGGC
>NZ_RAVW01000818.1 GCF_003611585.1 Corallococcus exercitus
GTGGGCGGGTACGGCGCCGTCTACCGGGTGGAGCCACTGGACGCGCCGGGGCGGAGCTTCGCGCTCAAGCTGTCGCTGCATCCGGATCCGGCCCGAGCGCTGCGGGAGATGGCGCTGCTGCTGGACCGGGCGTGGCACCCGAACGTCGTCCGGGTGCATGCCACGGGGCGGTGGCCGGACCCGGTGGAGGGGCTGCCGTACTTCGTCATGGACTGCGTGGAGGGGATGGCGCTCCACGTCTGGGCGGAGACGGTCAACCCCACGTTCCGGCAGGTGGCCATGGTGGGGGGCTCGGTGGCGATGACGCTGGGCGTGTTGCATGCCCGGGGCGTGCTGCACCGCGACCTCAAGCCGGAGCACCTGTTGATCCGCACGCGGGGGCAGGTGCCGGTGCTCATCGACTTCGGCGCGGGGGACCAGGCGGGGGCCCTGACGCTCACGACCACCACCCTGCCCCCGGGCACGCTGCACCTGCGCAGCCCGGAGGCCATCCGCTTCCAGCAGCGCCACTGGAGGCAGCCGGAGCTGCGCTATCCATACAGCGCGGCGGATGACCTGTATGCCCTGGGGGTGTGCCTGTACCGGGCCGTCACCGGGCACTACCCGTTCCCGCCGGGGCAGGAGCCGGAGCTGCTGGCAGTGGCCATCACGGAGCGGCTGCCGCCGTCTCCCCGGGACATCAACCCGCAGGTGCCGGAGCCCCTGTCGCGGGCCATCCTGGGGCTGCTGGAGAAGGAGCCGGAGCATCGGCCCCGCACGGGCGAGGCGGCGCATTCGGAGCTGATGCGGGGGCTGCTCTCCGGTGGGGCGGCGGCGTTCGAGGCGCACCTCTTCGATGAGATTCCAGGCAAGCCGAATCAGATTCGCCGTCCGGCATGGCCGGAGCAGCCGTACCTGACGCCCGCGCCCCGGGCGGTCCCCCTGACAG
>NZ_RAVW01000819.1 GCF_003611585.1 Corallococcus exercitus
GGGCGGGTGTCAGTGGTCGAACGGGGCCGGCGGGCGCGGCGGGCTGGAGCGGGTGCCCGGGGCGCGCGGGCGCTTGCGGCGCTGGATGGCGTAGGGCCGGTAGAAGGCCTCCCAGAGCGCGGCCCGGCGTCCGCGCGGCCGGGTGCGCAGCTCGCCCAGCGGCGCCCGGATGAAGAAGGACGCGGTGAAGAGGTACGCCGCCGCCACGGTGAGGAACAGGAGCGAGGCCATCACCACCGGGCCGGGAATCCAGGCCACGTGCGCCCGGTCCACGAAGTCCCCGAAGTCGCGCGGCGGCCGCGGGTGGCTGTAGACCTTGAAGAACCAGGTCACCAACAGGACGATGAGGATGGGGCCGTACGCGCGGTTGAGCCGCGTCGCGATGGCGGACACCAGCGACAGCTGGATCTGCGGCCGGGACATCTCCACCGCCAGCTCGCGCAGCGCGTCCGGATCCACCGGCTCGCGCCGCAGCATCGGCGCCCACCAGCCGTCCTCCAGGAGGCGCACCCGGCGGTTCCACAGGTCGTAGTAGCGGTAGCGCCGCGCCTCGATGAGCAGGAAGGACACCACCATCCAGATGCCCACCAGGAACGTGACGTGCGAACTCTGCGGCGTCGCGAAGCCGAAGGAGATGACCGCCGCCGTCGTGGTGAGCGCCCAGTTCGTCGTGGTGTCCAGGCGCGTGCGCCACGTGTCCGAGCGGCTGAGCTCGCCACGGAAGAGCTGCGCCATGGCCTGCTGCGAGACCACGGGCTGCTCCAGGTCGTTCTGCCTTCGCTCCTTGACGCTCATCCGTGCCGGGGAAGGTGGGGACGAACGCCCCCTTCGGCCAGGGCGGCCGGGCAGGCGGGCCCTCGTCACCTTCAGAACGGGGTGCCTGTGGGGCGCCGGACAGTGGCGCAC
>NZ_RAVW01000081.1 GCF_003611585.1 Corallococcus exercitus
CCCCTGGACGCCGCCCTCCCCCCGGACGTGGCCGACCCGAAGGCTGCCCTCGAGCAGTACGCATCCTTCGCGGAACGCCTCGTGGCGCTGCTCCACACGCCGGTGCCCTCCGTCTTCAAGATGTCCCCCGAATCCCTCACGGACATCGACCACCACTTCTGGAGGCAGACCTTCCCGGACACCTTCGAGCGGCACAACATCGACGCCGTCGCGGTCCCCGCCGTCGGGGCCTACCTGGGTGAAGTGCTGGTCCGGCACCTGGGCGGACAGTGGCTTCCACGCAAGCAGTGGATGGAAACCCAGGTCCGCGTCGGTGATCGCGTCTGGTTGCCCTTCGTCCGCGCCCACCGCTACATGCAATCCACCCAGTCCCTGCTGGACCACTCCCTCACCCAGCTCTACCGCGTCGCGGAACGCCACTCCCGCTGAGCCCCCGCTACCGGGACGGCGGCTTGAGGTCGTCCGGCAAGCGGTCCAGCGGCGGGCGCTCCAGTGCCCCCGGCCGCTCCACACCGGAGGCCGTGCCCGCGTCCTCTACGATGGTGCCCGCGTCGCTCTGCCCCGTGGGCGGCGTGACGGGCTTGTCCGAACAGCCGGCGAGGACGCCGACGCACAACACGAAGAGCCAGTGGCGCATGGTCGCTGTCTCCCGTCCCACGCTAGTACTTCACCCAGATGACCGTGCCCGGGTGGATCTGCGTGAGCGCGGTGACGCCCTGCTCCTTCTCGATGAGCGCCTGCGTGACGGGGTTGAAGCTGTACGCCTGCGTGCCGGACCAGACGATGAGCGCGTCCTTGAACACGGTCAGGTCGTGCACGTGCTCCCCCACCGTGTACTGGTTCCAACCCGGCAGCCGCGAGGGCAGCAGGTACAGCGACGGGGCCGGGTTCTCCGCGGGCTCCGTGCCCGCGTCCCCGTCGTGGCTGTGCTCGCCCCCGGCCGTGCCGGACCACTCCACCACCGACTCCACGCCGGCCGGCGTGCGGCACGTCTGCGTCGTGGGGAAGAACACCGTGGTGAACGGCTTCGCGGGCAGCTTCATCCGCAGCCCCAGGTGGAAGAAGTGCGTGTCCGCCGCCGTCACCTCGCCCGTGGGCCGGGTCCACGTCACCGCCGTCACGTTGCCGGAGGCGTCCTTCTCCACCTCGGCCTTGCCGAAGACGGAGTCCACCGGGTGCACGCCCGTCACGCCCTCCGGAATCCGGACCCGCATCTTGTACGTGTCCGCGCCGTCACAGCCGTGGCTCACCGTGAAGTCCGCCTCGAAGGTCGCACCGGCATAGGGAGGCGTGGCCCCCGCCACCGCCGCGTGCGCGAAGGCCGTGGAGGACAGCAGCGAACCCGCGACGACGCACAGCGGCCCCAGGGGAAGCTTCATCACGTGACTCCAGGAAGGAAGGAGCAGCCCGGATAGCAGCCTCCCCGGAAGCGGCCGCTGCGGTCATTTGTCGCAGCGCCCGCGCCGGACACTCACGGCAGCGCGATGCGCCCCGGAGCGCCCTGGGTGCCCTGCTCGGTGTGACAGGTGTTGCAGTCCCCGCTGCTCTGCGGCGTGACCATCGTCCGCGACGTGCCATCCGGCCCCACCAGCCGCGCCCGGTACGGCAGCGGGAAGGACGGCTGGAGCGTCGTGGACAGGAAGTTGCCCGCGGCGTTCGGCACCAGCGTGAGCCGCACCTGCCCCTCCGCGTCCAATATCTCCACCTTCACCCGCGAAGGCTCCGGCAGCCGCGCATCACACCCGTCCTTCTCGTGGAGCGTCGGGAACACCGTGCCCATGACGTAATACGCCAGCGTGGGCGCCTGCCGCAGGTGACAGCTCCGGCAGGCGTAGCCCGGCGCCATGGTGGGCCCCGTGTCTCCGCTCGACTCGGTCCAGATGCTCCCGCTCGCGCACGTCGTCGGCGCGGGCCCCGCATCCACGCCCGCCTCCATGCCCGCGTCCACGACGCGGGCGAGCTCCGGCTCCACGGAACAGCCTGGCGCTCCGCACAGCAGCGCAATCCCCATCCACCGCGTCACGTCACGAACCGGCCTCGGCATGGCTCACGCTCCAAAAAGCCGCCTCTACCATGCGCGTCGCGGGCCCCCCCTGCGGCACAAGCGCGCAGGAGCCGTGTCGGACCTGCCCCGTATCCTCCGGATACACACTCCAAACAAATCCAAGGAATTCCATTTTCACTGACAATCCCAAGACTCAAGCAATAACCCCGCGACTTCGCCGTAGCAGGGAGGCTGGGCGCGGGCGGACCCATACACTCCGCGTGTTCCCGTCACGTGATCCGATGTGTCACGTTTATACGGGCATCACACGCAGTATCCCGTGAACAGGGGAGGTCCCCGGGTTTCCGACCTTGGGGGTCGTTTGAATGTTCCTCCGTTCGCGCGATGAAGAGATTCGCGGCCCCGACGCTCTCCGAATTCCGTCACCATGAAATTCGCACCCTGCCCCGCTCCTGATTCACGAGCCCTCCGCCGTGCCCGGGGCCCGGCAAGGCTCCAATGTGGGTGGGGGGGATTGCTCGCGCGCGCGCCAGACGATACATGCGCGAGACAACGCCCCTTCACGGCGGGTGCTGCTTGCGACTGACCTTTTGAAACCGTGTCTTGCCGGGAGACGCCTTCACCCCGGCCCCTGAATCCGCGTCTCCGTGCTCCCCGTGCACGGAACACCCCCGCCTCCCAGGAGTCGCGTTCATGCCCACTGGAACCACGCCCGGTTCTTCCCAGGCCCCCGACTTTGCGTTTTCCACTCTGGTTGAATTGCTGCGCGTCCGCGCAACCACCCAGGGCGACCGTCGCGGCTTTACGTTCCTGCTGGACGGGGAAACGGACGAAGCGCACCTGACGTACGCGGAGCTGGACCAGAAGGCCCGCGCCATCGCGGCGGCGCTCCAGGCGCGTGGGGCCCAGGGGCAGCGGGCGCTGCTCTTGTATCCGCCCGGGCTGGACTACATCGCCGGGTTCTTCGGCTGTCTGTACGCGGGCGTCATCGCGGTCCCCATCTATCCGCCCGACCCCATGCGTCTGGCGCGCACGCTGCCGCGCCTGCTGGCCATCAGCCAGGACGCGCAGGCCACCATCGCCCTCACCACCGACTTCATCTACGGCATGGGGGAGATGCTCTTCGAGCAGGCGCCGGAGCTGCGGGAGCTGCACTGGATCGCCACGGACACGCTGGACGCGGAGGTCGCCGAAGGCTGGAAGGACCCCGGCGTGGCCACGGACACGCGGGTATTCCTCCAGTACACGTCCGGCTCCACGTCGTCGCCCAAGGGCGTGGTGCTGACGCACGGCAACCTGCTGCACAACTCGAAGCTGATCCACTCGTGCTTCGGGCACTCCACGCAGAGCCAGGGCGTCATCTGGCTGCCGCCGTACCACGACATGGGCCTCATCGGCGGCATCCTGCAGCCGCTGTACGGCGGCTTCCCGGTGACGCTGTTCTCGCCGGTGGACTTCCTCAAGCGCCCCATGCGCTGGCTGGAGGCCATCTCCCGCTACAAGGCCACCACGAGCGGCGGTCCCAACTTCGCGTTCGACCTATGCGTGCGCAAGTCCACGCCGGAGGAGCGCGCGCGGCTGGACCTGAGCCACTGGGACCTGGCCTTCAACGGCGCGGAGCCCATCATGCCGGACACGCTCCGGCGCTTCGCGGAGGCGTTCGGTCCGCAGGGCTTCCGCTCGGAGGCCATCTATCCCTGCTACGGCCTCGCGGAGGGCACGCTCATCGCCTCCGGCGGTGACAAGCGCGAGCTGCCGGTGCAGCGCACCGTGGACGGCGGCGCGCTGAAGGACAACCGCGTGGTGGCGAAGGAGCCGGCGAGCCCCGGCGCCCAGACGCTGGTGGGCTCCGGCCGCAACCTCACGGACCAGCGCCTGGTCATCGCGCATCCGGAGACGGGCGCGCCGCTGCCGGCGGGCCAGGTGGGTGAGATCCGCGTCGCCGGGCCCAGCATCGCGCAGGGCTACTGGGGCCGCGAGGAGCAGACGCGGACCACGTTCCAGCAGCCGCTCGCGGGCACGGGCGACCCCACGCCGTTCCTGCGCACGGGCGACCTGGGCTTCCTCGCGGACGGCGAACTGTTCGTCACCGGCCGCCTGAAGGACCTGATCATCATCCGCGGGCGCAACCACTACCCGCAGGACATCGAGCGCACGGTGGAGTCCAGCCACCCCGCCATCCGCCCCGGCTGCACGGCGGCGTTCTCCATCGAGCAGGACGACGAGGAGCGCCTCATCGTCGTGACGGAAGTGGACCGCCGCGCGGTGGAGCGCGACGGCGTGGACCTGGACGCGCTGGCGCAGGGCATCCGGCAGGCCGTCGCGGCCGGGCACGACCTGCAGGCCCAGGGCGTGGTGCTGCTCGGGCCGGGCGCCATCCCCAAGACGTCCAGCGGCAAGATCCAGCGCTTCGCCACCCGCGCGGAGTACGTCGCGGACACGCTGGAGGCGCTGCACAAGAGCGTCATCGCCGCGGCTCCGGTCCAGGCCCCCGCGGCCCCCGCTTCCTCGACGACCCAGGCCGCCACGCCCGAGGCCGCCGCCGCGCCCGTGGGCCCGGACACCAGCATGCTGCTGAAGATGCTGGCGGTGGTGCAGGACCCCACCGCGCGCCGGGCCATGGTGGCGGTGTTCCTCCAGGAGCAGGCCGCGCAGGTGCTGCGGCTGCCCACCGCGCAGGTGGACGCGAACAAGCCGCTGCATGCCTACGGCGTGGACTCGCTGATGGCGGTGGACTTCAAGAGCGCCGTGGACGCGGGGCTGGGCATCGACCTGCCGCTGTCGGACGTGCTCCAGGGCGTGTCGCTGTCGAAGCTGGCGGAAACCGTGGTGACGCTGCTGTCGGCGCCCCCGTCCCAGCAGGCCTCGAACGCGGTGGCCGCCTCGTCCGCCACCGGTGACGCGCCCCTCTCCGGCGGACAGCAGGCGCTGTGGTTCATGCACCAGCTCGCGCCGGACAGCGCGGCCTACCACGTGCCCGTCGCGGTGCGCGTGCGCGCGGGGCTGGACGCCAACGCGCTGAAGGGCGCCTTCGAGGCGCTGGTGGCCCGCCACCCTGCCCTGCGCACCACGTTCGTCATGGCGGCCACCGGCCCCGTGCAGCGCGTGCACGCGGAGCTGCCGCTGGACTTCACCACCACGGACGCGAAGGGCTGGAGCGACGCGCAGGTGGCGGAACACCTGTCCGCCGAGGCCCGCCGCCCGTTCGACCTGGAGAAGGGGCCGCTGCTTCGCGTGCGGCTGGTGTCGCGGTCCTCCGAGGACCACGCGCTGCTCATCTCCATGCACCACATCGTCACCGACTTCTGGTCGCTGGCGGTGATGGCGGAGGAGCTGGACGCGCTGTACCCCGCGCTCAAGCTGGGCAAGCGGCCCGCGCTGGCGCAGCCCGCGCGCACCTACGCGGACTACGCGCGCTGGCAGGCGGAGATGCTCGCGGGGGCTCGCGGCCAGGCGCTGGAGAAGTACTGGCGTGAGCAGCTGTCCGGCACGCTGCCGGTGCTGGACCTGCCCACGGACCACCCGCGTCCCCCGGCGCAGACCTTCAACGGCCACGTGCACACCACCCGGCTGGACGCGACCGTCGCGAACGCGGTGAAGACGCTGGCGCGCGAGCACGGCGCCACGCCGAACATGGTGCTCCAGACGGCGTTCCAGGTGCTGCTGCACCGCTACACCAGCCAGCAGGACTTCACGCTGGGCGTGGTGAGCGCGGGCCGCGGACGCGCGGAGCTGGCGGGCATCACGGGCTACTTCGTCAACCCGCTGGTGGTGCGCACGCGGCCCTCCCCCACCCTGTCCTTCACGGACTACCTGGCCCAGACGCGCCAGACGATGCTGGGCGCGCTGGAGCACCAGGACTATCCGTTCAGCGCGCTGGTGGACCGGCTGCAGCCGGTGCGTGACCAGAGCCGCTCGCCGCTGTTCCAGGTGATGTTCGTCTACCAGCGCGCCTCCAAGCTGGACGAGCGCGGCCTCACGCCCTTCGCCCTGGACATCCCGGGCGCGAAGTCCACCGTGGCGGGCCTGCCCATCGAGTCGCTGGTGCTGTCGCACGGCGGCGCGCAGTTCGACCTCACGCTCACCATGGGCGAGGCGGACGGCGAGCTGGTGGCCTCCTTCGAGTACAACACCGACCTCTTCGAGGCGGGCACCATCGAGCGCATGGCCGGGCACCTGGCCACGCTGCTGTCCGGCATCGCCGCGCAGCCGGGCCGCGCGCTCGCGGGGCTGCCGCTGCTCACGCAGGCCGAACAGAAGCAGCTGCTGGAGACCTGGAAGGGTCCGCGCGTGCCGCTCACGCAGGCGGACATGCTGCCCGCGCTCTTCGCGGCGCAGGTGGCGCGCACGCCCGACAACGTCGCGGTCCTCTTCAAGGACGCGCAGCTCACCTACCGGGAGCTGGACGCTCGCGCGGGACAGCTGGCCGCGTGGCTGCGCGGCGCGGGCGTGAAGCCGGGCGACATCGTGGGCATCTGCCTGGAGCGCTCGGTGGAGACGCTGGTGTCGGTGCTGGCCGTGATGGCGGCGGGCGCGGCGTACGTGCCCATCGACCCGGCCTACCCGTCCGAGCGCGTGGCCTTCATCCTGGGCGACACGCAGGCGCCGGTGCTGCTCACCCAGTCCTGGCTCCAGCGCACGCTGCCCGCCGGCACCACCGCTCGCACGCTGTTCGTGGATCAGCCGCTGGACGGCGCGCTGTCCTCCGCGACCGCCGCGACGGTGGCGGCCGGGGACCTGGCGTGCCTCGTCTACACCTCCGGCTCCACCGGCCAGCCCAAGGGCGTGATGCTGGAGCACGGGGGCCTGGCCAACCTCGTCCGCTCGTTCGTGGAGTCCTACGCGCCCACGGCGACGGACCGGATGCTGCCGCTCACGTCGGTGGCCTCCGCCAGCTTCGTGGGTGAAATCCTTCCGCTGCTGTGCACGGGCGGCGCGCTGGTGCTGCCCACCGAGGAGGAGATCCTCGACCAGGAGAAGCTCTTCCAGCTCATCACCCGCCACACCGTCAGCATCGTGAGCACGGTGCCCGCGGTCATCGCCGGGCTCAACGCGCGCCTGGAGCACCTGCCGCCGCTCAAGCTGGTGCTCTCCGGCGGCGAGGCGCTGGTGGCCAGCGACGTGGAGAAGCTGCTCGCCACCACGCCGGTGGTGAACGGCTACGGCCTCACGGAGACGACCGTGTGCTCCACCTACCACCGCATGGCGGTGGAGGACCTGCAGGGCCACGCGTGGGTGCCCATCGGCCGGCCCGTCATCAACACGGACGTGTACGTGCTGGACGCGGAGCGCAACCTGCTGCCCGTGGGCGTCGCCGGTGAGCTGTACGTGGGCGGCCTGGGCGTGGCGCGCGGCTACTGGAAGCGGCCGGAGCTGACCGCCGAGCGCTTCATCGCGGATCCGTTCCATGCCGGCGAGCGCCTGTACCGCACGGGCGACCGCGCGCGCTGGCTGCCGGACGGCGTGCTCACGTTCCTGTCCCGCGCGGATGATCAGGTGAAGATCCGCGGCTTCCGTATCGAACTGGGTGAGGTGGAGGCCGCCGTGCGCCGCCACCCCGCCGTGAAGGAAGCGTTCCTGATGGCGCGCGAGGACTCGCCCGGGGACAAGCGGCTGGTGGCGTACGTGGTGCTGGGCGAGCCCGCGCCCACGCACTCCGACCTGAACACCTTCCTCGCGGAGGCGCTGCCGCCGTACATGCTGCCGTCCGCGTACGTGCCGCTGTCCGCGCTGCCCCTCTCACCCAACGGCAAGGTGGACGCGAAGGCGCTGCCCGCGCCGGAAGGGGCGCGGCTTGCGTCCGGCGTCGCCTACGCCCAGCCGCAGAGCGCGGTGGAGCGCAGCGTCGCGGCCATCTGGGCGGCGGTGCTGAAGGTGGAGCGCGTCGGCCTCAACGACAACTTCTTCGAGCTGGGTGGCAACTCGCTGCTCATCGCGCAGGCGCACCGGCGGCTGCGGGAGGAGCTGGGCGCGGACCTCGCGCTGGTGGACATGTTCAAGTTCACCACGGTGAGCGCGCTGGCCCAGCACCTCGCGAACAAGGGCGAGGACTCGGGCGCCGCCTCCCAGAAGATCAAGGACGAGGCGGAGCGCCGCCGGGCCGCCCAGGCGCGGCGTCAGCAGGCGCGCGGCCGCGGCAAGTAACGAACGACTTTCAGGCACACCCCAGGTTTCGAAGGACGGCTCCATGAGCACTGACACCCCCGAAGTGGATGGCATCGCGGTCATCGGCCTGGGCGGCCGCCTTCCCGGCGCGAAGACCATCGCCGAGTTCTGGAAGAACCTCACCGGCGGCGTGGAGAGCATCACGTTCTTCACCGACGAGGAGCTCATCGCGGAGGGCGCCGACCCCGCGATGGTCCGCGCGCCCAACTACGTGAAGGCCCGCGGCACGCTGGGCGACACGGATCAGTTCGACGCGGCCTTCTTCGGGATGAACCCCCGCGAGGCGGCGCTGATGGATCCGCAGCACCGCGTCTTCCTGGAGTGCGCGTGGGAGGCCATGGAGAGCGCCGGCTACAGCCCGGAGCGCCAGCCCGGCCGCGTGGGCGTGTTCGGCGGCATGAGCATGAACACGTACCTGCTCTCCAACCTGTACTCGCACCTGGCGCACGTCGCGTCGGTGGAGAGCCTCCAGGCGTCCATCGGCAACGACAAGGACAGCCTTACGACGGAGGTGGCGTACCGGATGGACCTGAAGGGCCCGGCCGTCACGGTCCAGTCCTCGTCCTCCACGTCGCTCACCTGCATCCACTACGCCTGCCAGAGCCTCCTGTCGTTCGAGTGCGACATGGCGCTGGCCGGTGGCGTGTCCATCCACTTCCCGGAGAAGGCGGGCTACCTCTACCACGAGGGTGGCACCACGGCGCCGGACGGCCACTGCCACACCTTCGACGCGGAGGCCGCGGGCTTCGTCGCGGGCCACGGCGCGGCGGTGGTCGCGCTCAAGCGTCTGTCGGACGCGCTCAAGGACGGCGACACCGTCTACGCGGTGGTGCGCGGCTCGGCGGTGAACAACGACGGCTCGCAGAAGGTCAGCTACATGGCCCCCGCCGTCGCGGGGCAGGCGGAGGTCATCGCGCTGGCGCAGGCGGTGGCGGGCGTGGATCCGGACTCCATCGGCTACGTGGAGGCCCACGGCACGGCGACCAAGGTCGGTGACCCGATTGAAGTCGCGGCGCTCACGCAGGCCTTCCGCCAGGGCACGGACAAGAAGAACTTCTGCGCGCTGGGTTCGGTGAAGAGCAACATCGGCCACCTGGACTCGGCGGCGGGCGCGGTGGGCTTCATCAAGGCGGCCCTCACGCTGCACCACAAGGTCATTCCCCCCAGCCTCAACTTCAAGACGCCCAACCCGGCGTGCGACTTCCCCAACAGCCCGTTCTACGTGAACACGGAGCTGCGCGACTTCCCTCGCGGCGGGACGCCGCGCCGCGCGGGCGTCACGTCGCTGGGCATGGGCGGCACCAACGCGCACGCCATCCTGGAGGAGGCGCCGGAGCTGCCCGCCACCGACAAGGCCCGCCTGCCCGCGCAGGTGGTGCTGCTGTCGGCGCGCACGGAGAAGTCGCTGGAGGTCGCCACGGACCGGCTGGCCGAGCACCTGCGCGAGAATCCCCACGTGGACCTGGCGGACGTGGCGTACACGCTCCAGCTGGGCCGCAAGCGCTTCGGCAAGCGGCGCGCGGTGGTGGCGCGCACCACGGCGGAGCTGGCCTCCGCGCTGGCGGAGCGCACGCCGGGCCGCGTGTTCTCGGGCACCGCGGAGAACAGCGGCCGTCCGGTGATGTTCATGTTCTCCGGGCAGGGCTCGCAGTACGTGGACATGGGCCGCGAGCTGTACGAGACGGAGAAGGCCTTCCGCGCCCAGGTGGACACCTGCGCGGAGAAGCTCAAGCCGCACCTGGGCCTGGACCTGCGCACGGTGCTGTACCCGTCCGCGGAGTCGAAGGAGCTGGCGTCGGAGCGCCTCAAGCAGACGGGCCTCACCCAGCCTGCCCTGTTCGTCATCGAGTACGCGCTGGCGAAGCTCTGGGAGTCGTGGGGCGTGACGCCGCACGCGATGGTGGGCCACAGCATCGGTGAGTACGTGGCCGCGTGCCTCGCGGGCGTGTTCACCCTGGACGACGCGCTGGCGCTGGTCGCCGCGCGCGGCCGGCTGATGCAGTCGCTGCCCGCGGGCTCCATGCTCGCGGTGTCGCTGCCGGAAGAGCACGTCACGCCCATGCTGCCCGAAGGCCTGTCCGTGGCGGCGGTGAACAGCCCGGCCACGTGCGTGGTCGCCGGCCCCACCCCGCTCATCGACGCGTTCGTGGAGACGCTGAAGCTCCAGGGCCTGGCGTCCTCGCGGCTGCACACGTCGCACGCGTTCCACTCCGCGATGATGGACCCCATCCTGGATGCCTTCCGCGAGGCGGTGCGCAAGGTGGCCCGGAAGGCGCCGACGAAGCCGTACCTGTCCAACGTCACCGGCACCTGGGTGACGGCCGAGCAGGCCACGAGCCCCGACTACTGGGCGAAGCACCTGCGCGGCGCGGTGCGCTTCGCGGACGGCGTGGCGGAGCTGATGAAGGAGTCCGACGCCATCCTGCTGGAGGTGGGCCCGGGCAACACGCTCGTCACGCTGGCGCGGCAGCACCCGGACAAGGGCGCGAAGCACGCGCTGATCAACTCGCTGCGCCACCCGAAAGAGCAGGTCGCGGACCTGGACCACGTGCTGGCCACGCTGGGCCGGCTGTGGCTGGAGGGCGTGGAGGCGGACTGGGACGCGTTCCGGGGCGGGGAGAAGCGCCGCCGCATCGCGCTGCCCACGTCCCCCTTCGAGCGTCAGAAGCACTGGGTGGACCCGCGCAAGGAGACCGCCGCCGACGGCGAGCGCTCCGAGTGGGCCTCCGCGGACCAGAAGCAGCCCGTGGCCCGCTGGTTCTACCTGCCGTCGTGGCAGCGCGCGCTGCCGTCGCCGCAGGGCGCCTGGAGCGAGAAGAAGGCCACCTGGTGGCTGCTGCTCCCGGACGACTCCACCGAAGGCCTGGGCGCGCGGCTCGCGCTCAAGCTGGGCGAGGCCGGCCAGGACGTGGTGCGCATCACCCCGGCCGCCGTCACCGCGAAGCACGACGAGCACCACTGGTCGCTCGCGCTGGGCGGCGAGGCCACCGTGCTGGAGGCCCTCACCGCGCAGGGCCGCGCGCCGGACCACGTGCTGCACCTGGGCACGCTGGGCCTGGGTGACGCGCACGGCGAGGCGGACTTCGAGGCCGCGCTGGGCAAGGGCTTCCTGGGCCTGCTGTCCCTGGCGCAGGCCCTGGGCCGTCAGCCCGGTACGCGTCCCGTGTCGCTGGTCGCGGTGACGAACCGCATGCAGTCGCTGGGCGACGAGGCGCCGAACCCGGAGCTGGCCACGGTGCTGGGCCCGGTGCGCGTCATTCCGCAGGAGTACGGCCACCTGTCCGCGAAGGCCGTGGACGTGCGCCTGCCGCCGTCCGGCAGCTGGCAGGAGACGGCGCTGGTGGAGTCGCTGCTGTCCGAGGCCGCCACGCCGTCCAAGCTGGAGACCGTCATCGCGTACCGGGGCGGCGCCCGCTGGGTGCAGCACTTCGAGCACGTGCCGGCGGACGCGCCGCGCGCCGCACAGCTGCCGCTGCGTGACGGGGGCGTGTACCTGCTCATCGGCGGCTTCGGCACGCTGGGCTTCTCCCATGCGAAGTCGCTGGCGAAGCGCGCGAAGGCGAAGCTGGTGCTCGCGGGCCGCACGGCGCTGCCGGAGCGCTCGCAGTGGGACGCGCACCTCGCGGCCCATGGCGAGGACGACGCCGTCTCCCGCCGCATCCGTCAGGTGCGCGAGCTGGAGGCGCTGGGCGCCCAGGTGCGCGTGACGTCCGTGGACGCGGGCAACAAGGCCCAGGTGAAGGCCGCGGTGGACGAGGCGCTCACGCACTTCGGCACGCTGAATGGCGTGGTGTTCGCGGCGGGTGACGTGGGACAGGCGCTCTTCCGCGCCATCCCGGACACCCGGCCCGAGGACGTGCGCGACACCTTCCACGGCCGCGTGCGCGGGCTGTACGCGCTGGAGGAGGCGGTGCGCGGACGCTCGCTGGACTTCTGCGTGCTGTCGTCGTCGCTGGCGGCGGTGCTGGGCGGCCTGGGGCTCGCGTCGTACTCGGCGGCCACGTCCTTCATGGACGCGTTCGCCACCAAGCAGGCGCAGACGTCGCCGGTGCCGTGGATGAGCGTGGGCTGGGACGCGTGGCAGTACGAGTCCCGCGCGGGCGGCGCGCAGAGCCCGTTCGGCGCGCTGGCCATCACGTCCGCGGAGGGCGAGGACGCCTTCGAGCAGCTCTTCCAGCTCGGCGCCGTGTCGCACGTGGCCGTGTCCACGAGCAACCTGCGCGCCCGCGCGCGCAAGTGGGCCCAGCCGGCCGCCTCGCAGGAGAAGGCGGAGGCGAAGCAGGAGGCGGGCTCGTCCCTGGGCACCACGCCCCGGCCCACGCTCCAGAACGCCTACGTGCCGCCGCGCGACGCGCTGGAGGAGAAGATTGCCCACCTGTGGCAGACGACGCTGGGCATCGACCAGGTCGGCGTGCACGACAACTTCTTCGAGCTGGGTGGCAACTCGCTCGTCGGCGTGAAGCTGATTGCCCGCGTGCGCGAGCAGTTCGGCGTCGCGCTGCCGGCCGTCACCCTCTACGAAGGCCCCACCGTGGGGGCGCTGGCCAGGCTGCTCAAGGCCGCCAGTGGCACCGAGGACACGGAACCCGCGCCCGAGGAGACCGAGGCGCTCAGCCGCGGGGAGCGCCGCCGCGCGCGCCGCGCGAACCGTCAGGGCGACGCCTCCTCCGACGAGGAGTAGCCGTCCCCTCCCCCACCTTTCGCTGCCCGAGTACATCCCATGTCCGCTGACACGAACATCGACGCGCAGGCCATCGCCATCGTCGGCATGGCCGGACGTTTCCCCGGCGCCCCCGACCTGGCCTCCTTCTGGAAGAACCTGCGCGACGGCGTGGAGTCCATCCAGCCCGTGCCCGACGCGGAGCTGGAGAAGCTGGGCGTGGACCCGGTCCTGCGCAAGGACCCGCGCCACGTGAAGGCCAGCGCCGCGTTGGCCGGCATGGAGCTGTTCGACGCGGGCTTCTTCGGCTTCACGCCCCGCGAGGCGGAGCTGATGGACCCGCAGCACCGCGTCTTCCTGGAGTGCGCGTGGGAGGCGCTGGAGAAGGCGGGCCACACGCCGGAGGGCTTCGACGGCTCCATCGGCGTGTTCGCGGGCGCGGCCACCAACACGTACCTGGTGTTCCACCTGGTCCCCAACTTCGACCAGCTGAGCGGCATGGACCAGGTGCAGATCGACGTGAACAACGGTGGCGACTTCCTGGCCACCCGCGTCGCGTACAAGCTCAACCTGCGCGGCCCCAGCTACTCCATCACCAGCGCGTGCTCCACGTCGCTCGTGGCCACGCACGCGGCCTGCCAGAGCCTCTTGAATGAAGAGTGCGACCTGGCGCTCGCGGGCGGCGTGTCCGTGCACGTGAAGCACCCGGAGGGCTACCCCTTCGTGCCCGGCGGCATCGTGTCCCCGGACGGCCACTGCCGCGCGTTCGACGCGAAGGCGGAGGGCACGGTGTTCGGCAGCGGCGTGGGCGTGGTGGTGCTCAAGCGGCTGGCGGACGCCATTGAAGACGGCGACCACATCCACGCCATCATCAAGGGCAGCGCCATCAACAACGACGGCGCGCTGAAGGTGGGCTTCACCGCCCCCAGCGTGGAGGGCCAGGCCACCGTCATCACCGAGGCCCTGGGCGCCGCGGGCGTGGCCCCGGAGACCATTGGCTACCTGGAGGCGCACGGCACAGGCACGAAGATGGGCGACCCCATCGAGGTGCGCGCGCTCAACAAGGCCTTCAAGTTCCGCTCCGCCGCGGCCAAGGCGGCCCCGCCGAAGATTCCGGTGGGCTCGCTCAAGAGCAACATCGGCCACCTGGCAAACGCGGCCGGCGTCTCCAGCCTCATCAAGGCCGTGCTGACGCTGGAGAACCGGCAGATTCCGCCCAGCCTCCACGTGTCGGAGGTGAACCCGGAGATCCCGTTCGCGGGCGGTCCGTTCTTCGTCAACACGAAGCTCACGGACTGGCAGGCGAACCCCAAGCACCCGCGCCGCGCGGGCGTGAGCTCCTTCGGCGTGGGCGGCACCAACGCGCACATCGTGCTGGAGGAGGCCCCGGCCCTTCCGGCGTCCGGTGCGTCCCGGCCCGCGCAGCTGCTGGTGCTGTCCGCGAAGAGTGACGCGGCTTTGGACGCGGCGACGAAGAACCTGGCCGCGCACCTGAAGGCGCACCCCGCGCAGGCGCTGGCGGACGTGGCCTTCACGCTCCAGACGGGCCGTCAGGCCATGGCGAAGCGGCGCGTGCTGGTGTGCCGCGACCGCGACGACGCGATGGCCGCGCTGGACGTGGAGGGCAGCCCCCGCCTGTGGACGAACACGCCGGACGTGCACGAGCGGCCGGTGGCCTTCCTGTTCCCCGGCCAGGGCTCGCAGTACGTGGGCATGGCGCGCGACCTGTACGCGTCCGAGCCCACGTTCAAGCGGCACCTGGACGCGTGCGCGGACAAGCTGACGCCGCACCTGGGCCTGGACCTGCGCACCATCCTCTTCCCGGAGGCCTCCAAGGCGGAGGCCGCGACGCAGGCGCTGACGCGCACGGAATTGACGCAGCCCGCGCTCTTCGCCGTGGAGTACGCGCTGGCGAAGCTGTGGATGGCCTGGGGCGTGAAGCCCTCCGCGATGCTGGGGCACAGCATCGGTGAGTACGTGGCCGCGTGCCTCGCGGGCGTGTTCACCCTGGACGACGCGCTGGCGCTGGTGGCCGCGCGCGGCAAGCTGATGCAGTCCCTGCCCGCGGGTTCCATGCTGTCCGCGAAGCTGGAGGAGTCCGCGCTCAAGCCGCTGCTCCCCGCGAACGTCAGCGTGGCGGCCGTGAACGCGCCGGGCTTTACCGTCGTGGCGGGCCCCACCGACGCGGTGGACGCGCTCCAGGCGAAGCTGGAGGGCCTGGGCGTGGAGGTGTCGCGGCTGCACACGTCGCACGCGTTCCACTCCGCGATGATGGACCCCATCCTCGCGCCCTTCACCGCGCGCGTGCGGCAGGTGAAGCTCAACGCGCCCACCCTGCCCTTCCTGTCCAACGTGACGGGCACCTGGATTGAAGCGGCGCAGGCGACCGACCCGAACTACTGGGCCACGCACCTGCGCCAGGCCGTGCGCTTCTCCGCGGGCCTCCAGGAGCTGTCGCGCAAGTGGCCGCAGGCGGCCCTCTTGGAAGTGGGCCCCGGCACGGTGCTCACCACGCTCTCGAAGCAGCAGCCGGGCGCGGAAGGCCGCGTGCTCATCGCGTCCACACGCCACCCTCGCGAGCAGACTCCGGACCTCCAGGTACTGCTGGGCGCGCTGGGCCGGCTGTGGCTGGGCGGCGTGACGGTGGACTGGAAGGGCTTCGCGGCGAACGAGCAGCGCCGCCGCGTGCCGCTGCCCACCTACCCGTTCCAGCGCGAGCGCTACTGGATCGACGCGAAGCCGCTGGGCGGGGGTGCCCGCACGGACGCGCCCGCGTCGCTGGCGAAGCGCGCGGACGTGGCGGACTGGTTCTACGCGCCGTCGTGGAAGCTGTCCCCGTTGCCCAAGGCGAAGGACGCGGCGGGCGCGGGCTGGCTCGTGTTCGCGGACGACACCGGCGTGGCGGACGCCCTGGCCCCGAAGCTGGGCGGCGACGTCTTCCGCGTCGTCCCCGGCGCGCGCTTCGAGCAGCGCCCGGACGGCACCTTCACGGTGGACCCGGCCCACCGCGACGACTACTGCGCGGTGCTGGAGGCGTTGAAGAAGCAGGGCCGCGCGTTCGAGAACGTGGTGCACCTCTGGAGCCTGTCGCGTGAGCCCACCTCCGCGCAGAAGACGCTGGACCTGGGCTTCCACAGCCAGCTGTTCCTCGCCCGCGCCCTGAGCCAGACGGGCCACCTGGATCCGCTCACGTGGTCCGTGGTGACGAGCCGCTCCGCCCGCGTGGAGCAGGCGGACGCGCAGCTGCCGGAGCAGGCCCTGCTGGTGGGCCCCACGCGCGTGCTGCCGCAGGAGTACCCGAACCTCGCCTGCCGCTTCGTGGACGTGGTGCCCGGAGACGCGGGCGCGGTGGCGGACCGGCTGGCGGCGGAGCTGCGCTCCGAGGTGCGTGACAGCGTGGTGGCCCTGCGCGGCCGCCAGCGCTGGGTGCAGACCTTCGAGCCCCTGCGGCTGGAGGCGGGCGGCCCGGCCGTGCTGCGCGACGGCGGCGCGTACCTCATCACCGACGGCCTCACCGGCATCGGTCACGCGCTGGCGTCCGAGCTGGCCACGGCGCACCAGGCGAAGCTGACGCTGGTGGAGTCCACGGACTTCCCCAGCCGCGCCCAGTGGACGGCCTGGATGGAGAAGCACGGCGTCCAGGACGCGGTGTCCCAGCGCATCCAGCGCGCCCTGGCCCTGGAGCGCACGGGCGTGGAGATGCTGGTGCTGCCCGCGGCCCTCACCGACGTGGAGGCCATGCGCGGCGTGGTGGAGACCTCGCTGGCGCGCTTCGGCCGCATCGACGGCGTCATCCACGCGGCGGGCGGCATGCAGGGCGCCACGCTGGGCACCATCGCGGAGACGGGCCCGGAGAAGTGCGACTGGCACTTCCGCCCGCAGGTGCACGGCGTGCGGGTGCTGGAGCAGGTGCTTCCCAAGGAAGGCCCCGCGTTCTGCCTCCTCGTGTCGTCGCTGTCGTCCGTGCTGGGCGGCCTGGGCCAGGTGGCGCAGGCCTCCGCCAGCGCCTTCATGGACGCGTTCGCGGAAGTGCACGCGGACGGGTTCGCCTACCCGTGGCTGAGCGTGGACTGGGACGCGTGGCAGTTCGCGGACGCGCAGGCCATGTCGGAGCTGTCCCCCGCGCTGGCGCAGTTCGCCATCCAGCCCGAGGAGGGCCTGGAGGCGCTGCGCCGCGTGCTGTCGCACGGTGAGGGTGGCCGGCTGGCCATCTCCACCGGCAGCCTGGCCGCGCGTCAGCGTCAGGGCCCGCGCGCCGCGAAGACGCAGAAGGGCAAGAAGGACGCGGCGAAGGGCAAGCACGCTCGTCCCGCCATCCTCACGCCCTACGCCGCGCCGCGCACGGAGCTGGAGAAGACCGTCGCGGGCGTCTGGGAGCAGGTGCTGGGCATCGACGGCATCGGCATCCACGACAACTTCTTCGAGCTGGGCGGCCACTCGCTGCTGGCCACGCAGCTGCGCAATCACATCCACGCGGTGCTGAAGGTGGACCTGTCCCTGCGCGGCCTCTTCGAGACGCCCACCGTGGCGGGCGTCGCCGGGCGCGTGGAGCAGGAGCTGGGCAAGCGCGCGGCCTCCACGGAGAAGCCCATCGCAGAGCGCCTGCGCACCGCGTTCCCCACCGAGCGCCCCGCGCTGCTCACCGAGTACCTGCGCCACCACATCTCCGAGGGGCTGCGCATCCCGCTGGACAAGCTGCCCGCGGACGGCAGCCTCAAGGGCTACGACCTGCACGCGCTGGGCGCGGAGCTGGAGTACGACCTGCGGCAGGACTTCAAGTTCCAGCTCTACCCGCACGAGGTGCAGGCGCACCCGTCCATCCCGGAGCTGTCGAAGTACCTGCTCGTGGAGATGGACCGCCTGCAGGATCCGCAGCGCTTCGCGGAGAACAAGCCGCTGTCCGCGTACCCGCTCAAGCCCTACCGCGCCCAGGTGTCCGGCGTGCAGCGCACCAACACGGCGAAGAAGAACCCGCCCATGGTGTTCGTGCACTCCAGCCCGCGCGCGGGCTCCACGCTGTTCCGCGTGATGCTCGCGGGACACCCCCGGCTGTTCTGCCCGCCGGAAGTGAACCTGCTCTTCTTCGAGGGCATGCGCGAGTGGCGCGAGAACATCGGCTTCGGCTCCGAGATGGAGTGGACCACGGGCGGCCTGCAGTGGGCGCTCATGGAGCTGGAGAAGCTGGACTCGCCCGCCGGTGCCGCGCTGGTGGACCGGCTGGTCGCGGACGACGTGTCCGCGCAGGACGTCTACCGCCGCCTCCAGGAGAAGTCCTCGCCCCGGCTGCTCGTGGACAAGACGCCCACGTACGCCATGGACGTGGAGACGCTGGAGCGCGCGGAGCGGATGTTCGAGGGCAACAAGTACATCTACCTCTACCGCCACCCGCTCCCGGTGATGGAGTCCATCCTCCGGATGCGCTTCGACCGCCTCTTCGCCGCCGGCCTCTTCGGCGACGCGGACGTGGACCCCTACGTGGTGGCGGAGACGGTGTGGGCGCTGTCCAACCGGAACCTGCTCAACTTCTTCGACGGCATCGGCCGTGAGCGCTGCCACTGGGTCCGCTACGAGGACCTGGTCGCGGATCCGACGAAGGTGATGACCGGCGTGGCCCACTTCCTGGGGCTCGAGTTCGACGAGCGCATGGTCCAGCCGTACGACGGCAAGAAGGACCGCATGATGGGCGGCCTGGGCGACCCCAACATCCTCCAGCACCAGGGCATCGAGAAGAAGATGGGCGAGTCCTGGAAGCGCATCAAGTGGCCCCGCGCCTTCGATGCCTCCACGCACGCCGTCATCGAGCGGCTGGGCTATTCCGTGGAGGGCGCCACTCCCGCGCCGGCCCCCGTGGCCGCGCAGGTGGTGACTCCCGCCGCGAAGCAGAAGGTGACCGCGGCGGAGGCGGAGAAGCTGCTGGAGAACATGGACCAGCTCTCCGACGAGCAGGTGGCGGAGCTGCTCGCGGTGCTGGAAGACGCGGGCGGCGGTGACGGTGGTGGCAGCAGCGGCAGTGAGGACGCGGCCTGAACATGACGCCCGAAGAGAAGCGAGCACGCCTGGCGCAGCTGCTGAAGGACAAGTCGCGCCCCGCCTCGAAGCAGGCGCCCCTGTCCTTCGCGCAGGAGCGGATGTGGTTCCTGGACAAGTGGAGCCCCGGCAGCGCGGCGTTCCACATGCCCACCGCGGTGCGCCTGACGGGCACCGTGGACACGGACGCGCTGGGCCGCGCCCTGGCCCTGCTGGTGGAGCGGCACGACACGCTGCGCACCACCTTCCAGGAGCGTGAGGGCGGCGCCGTGCAGGTCATCGCCTCCACGGGTGAGGTGCCGCTGGAGGTGATGGACCTCCAGGGCCTGCCGGTGTCCGAGCGCGACGCGGAGGCGCAGCGGCGCGTGGTGGCGCTCGCGCAGCAGCCCTTCAGCCTGGAGCAGGGGCCGCTCTTGCGCGCGGTGCTGATGCTGCTGGGCAACGGCGAGCAGGTGCTGCTCATTGATCAGCACCACATCGTCTCCGACGGCTGGTCCATGGGCGTGCTCGTGCACGAGCTGGCGGTGCTGTACCGCGCGTGCCTGGAGGGCCAGCCCTCGCCCCTGAAGCCGCTGCCCTTGCAGTACGCGGACTGGGCGGTGTGGCAGAAGGACTGGCTCCAGGGCGCGGAATTGGAGCGCCAGCTCACCTACTGGAAGAACCGCCTCAACCCGCACGCGCTGCTGGAGCTGCCCCAGGACAAGCCGCGCCCGGCGCTGATGAGCTCCAAGGGCGAGCGGCAGGTGATGCACCTGTCCCCCGCCCTCACCAACGCCCTCAAGGCGCTGGGCCAGCGCGAGGGCCGCACCCTCTTCGTGACGCTGCTGTCCGCGTTCAACGTGCTCTTGTCGCGCTACACCGGGCAGGACGACATCGTGGTGGGCACGCCCATCGCGGGCCGTCCGCGCGCGGAGGTGGAAGGGCTCATCGGCCTGTTCGTGAACATGCTGGCGCTGCGCTCGGACCTGTCCGGCAAGCCCACGTTCAAGGAACTGCTGCGCCGCGTGCACGAGTCCACGCTGGACGCGTACGCGCACCAGGACATCCCCTTCGAGCGGCTGGTGGACGCGCTCAAGCCGGAGCGGCACCTCAGCCACTCGCCCATCTTCCAGGTGATGTTCGTCCTGCAGAACGCGCCCATGCCGGCCCTGGAGGCCCCGGGCGTGCTGATGGAGGCGAAGCCGGTGGACACCGGCACGACGAAGTACGACCTGTCGCTCCTGCTGGTGGACCTGCCCCAGGGCCTGCGCGTCACCGCCGAGTACAGCACCGACCTCTTCGAGCGCTCCACGGCGGAGCGCCTCCTGGGCCACTACCTCACGCTGCTGGAAGGCATCGTCGCGCAGCCGGACCTGCCCATCTCCCGCCTGCCGCTGCTGCCTTCCGCCGAGCAGCAGCGCGTGATGAAGGACTGGAACGACACCGCCGTCACGCACCCGAAGGAAGCGACGCTCACGTCACTCATCGCGGCGCAGGTGGAGCGCACGCCGGACGCCGTCGCCCTGGAGTTCGAGGGCAGCCGCCTCACCTACCGGGAGCTGGATGCCCGCGCGAACCAACTGGCGCACGCGCTGCGCAAGCATGGCGTGGGGCCGGAGGTCCGCGTGGGCCTGTGCGTGGAGCGGTCGCTGGAGATGGTGGTGGGCCTGCTGGGCACGCTGAAGGCGGGCGGCGCCTACGTGCCGCTGGATCCAGGCTACCCGCAGGAGCGCCTGGGCTGGATGCTGGAGGACGCGCGTCCGCCGGTGCTGCTGGTGCAGGAGCGGCTGTTGTCGCGGCTGCCGGCGGCGGACGCGAAGGTGGTGAAGCTGGACACGGGCTGGGAGAAGATTGCCCGCGAGCCCACCACCGCGCCCGCGCCCACCGCGACGCCGGACTCGCTGGCGTACATCATCTTCACGTCCGGCAGCACCGGCCGCCCCAAGGGCGCGATGAACGCGCACGGCCCGGTGGTGAACCGCCTCTTGTGGATGCAGTCCGCCTACCAGCTCATGCCGCAGGACGTGGTGCTCCAGAAGACGCCGTTCAGCTTCGACGTGTCCGTCTGGGAGTTCTTCTGGCCGCTGATGACGGGCGCGAAGCTGGTGGTCGCGAAGCCCGGCGGACACCAGGACCCGGGCTATCTCAAGGGGCTGATTGCCTCCGCGTCCGTCACCACGCTGCACTTCGTGCCCTCCATGCTCCAGGCCTTCCTGGACGAGCCGGGCGTGGCCGGGTGCACGTCGCTGAAGCGCGTGGTGTGCAGCGGTGAAGCGCTGCCCTTGGAGCTGAAGGAGCTGTGCCTGCGCACGCTGCCCGGCGCGGGGCTGCACAACCTCTACGGCCCCACCGAGGCCGCGGTGGACGTGACGTTCCACGCGTGCAAGGCGAACGACGGCCGCCGCTCCGTGCCCATTGGCCGGCCGGTGGACAACACGCAGATCCGCATCCTGGACGCGGAGCTCCAGCCGGTGCCTCAGGGCGCGGCGGGCGAGCTGTACATCGGCGGCGTGCAGGTGGGGCGCGGCTACCTGGCGCGGCCCTCGCTCACTGCGGAGCGCTTCATCCCGGACCCGTACGCGACGGTGCCCGGCGCGCGCATGTACCGCACGGGCGACGTGGCGCGGTGGCTGCCGGACGGAGAAATCGAGTACCTGGGCCGCGCGGACTTCCAGGTGAAGATCCGCGGCCTGCGCATCGAGCTGGGCGAGATTGAATCGTCGCTGGAGAAGCACCCCACGGTGCGCCAGGCGGTGGTGCTCGCACGCGAGGACCGGCCGGGCCAGAAGCGGCTGGTGGCCTACGTCACCGGCAAGGACGCGAAGCCGGAGGCCGCGGCGCTGCGCACCTTCCTGCTGGAGCGGCTGCCCGAGTACATGGTCCCGTCCAACGTCGTGGTGCTGGAGCGCATGCCGCTCAGCCCCAACGGCAAGGCGGACCGCAAGGCGCTGCCCGCGCCGGAGCTGGGTGGAACGGATCCGGCCCGCCCCTTCGTGGCGCCGGGGACGGCCATCGAGCAGCAGATCGCCCAGGCGTGGAAGGACCTGCTCCACGTGGAGCGGGTGGGCCTGGACGACCCCTTCTTCGAGCTGGGTGGCAATTCGCTGCTCGCCCTCCAGCTCCACCGCCGACTGACGGCGGAGCTGGGCGTGACGCTGGCGCTGACGGACCTCTTCCAGTACCCCACCGTGCGGGCACTGGCGGCGCGGCTGTCGCGCCGGGAGGACACGCCCTCGGAGGACGCGGCGCAGGCGGGCCGCTCCCGTGCCGAGGCGCGACGCACGGTCAACCGCCGCGCGGGAGCCTCGCGCGGTCGGGTGGAAACGGATGGAGACGCGGATGAGTGACGCAGTGGGTGGTGGCGAGGAGCGCATCGCGATCGTCGGCCTGGCGGGCCGCTTACCGGGTGCGAAGACGCTGGAGGGCTTCTGGGAGATGCTCCGGCGCGGCGGCGACGCGCGCCGCGTGCCCACGGACGCGGAGCTGGACGACGCGGGCGTTCCGCAGGCCCTGCGCGCCCATCCGCAGTGGGTTCGCTCCAGCTACGTGCTGGAGGGCGCCACGGACTTCGACGCGGGCCTCTTCGGCTACAGCCCGCGCGAGGCGGAGCTGATGGACCCCCAGCAGCGCATCTTCATGGAGTGCGCGTGGGAGTCGCTGGACAACGCCGGCTATGACCCGCTCCGCTTCAAGGGCGCGGTGGCCGTCTACGCGAGCGTGAGCCTGAGCTCGTACCTGCTGCGCGCGCTGATGCGGCAGCCGGACCTGATGGACACGGCCGGTTCGTTCGGCGTGATGCTGGCCAACGACAAGGACTACGTGGCCACGCGCGTGTCCCACCGGCTGGGCCTGCGCGGTCCCGCCGCGACGGTGCAGACGGCGTGCTCCAGCTCGCTGGTGGCGCTCCACCTGGCGTGCCAGAGCCTCTTGTCCGGCGAGAGCGACATGGCGCTCGCGGGCGGCTCGTCCGTGTCCTTCCCGCAGACGGCGGGCTACCTCTACCAGGAGGGGATGATCTTCTCGCCGGACGGCTACTGCCGCGCGTTCGACGCGAAGGCCAACGGCACCGTGCGCGGCGCGGGCGCGGCGGTGGTGGTGCTCAAGCGGCTGTCGGACGCGCTGAAGGACGGCGACACCATCCACGGCGTGCTCCTGGGCACGGCGGTGAACAACGACGGCGCGGGCAAGGTGGGCTTCACCGCCCCCAGTGTGGAGGGCCAGGCCGCGGTCATCGCGGAGGCGCTCGCCATCTCCGGCGTCACGCCGGAGGACATCCAGTACGTGGAGGCCCACGCGACGGGCACCCCGCTGGGCGACCCGATAGAGGTGGCCGCGCTCAACCAGGCCTTCGGCGGCAAGCAGACGGGCCAGAAGCGCGTGGCGCTGGGCTCGCTCAAGGCGGCCATCGGCCACCTGGACGCGGCGGCCGGCATCGCGGGCGTGGTGAAGACGGTGCTCGCCATGGAGCACGGCGAGATTCCCGCGAGCCCCCACTTCCAGCAGCCCAACCCCGTCATCGACTTTGACGCGGGGCCCTTCTTCGTGCCCTCGCAGCCCCGGCCGTGGACGTCCGCGAACGGGCCGCGCCGCGCGGGCGTGAGCGCCTTCGGCATCGGCGGCACCAACACGCACGTCATCCTGGAGGAGGCGCCGAAGACCGCCGCCCCCGCGCCGTCGCGCCGCGCGTGGCACGTGCTGCCCCTGTCCGCCCGCACGCCCGCGGCGCTGGACGCGGCGACGGAGCAACTGGCCGCGCACCTGGACGCGAAGCCGAACGTGTCCCTGGCGGACGTGGCCTACACGCTCCAGGTGGGCCGGCACATCCACGAGCACCGCCGCGCGGTGGTGGTCAAGGACGTCGCGGACGCGAAGGCGGCGCTGCGGGACGCGCGGCGGCTTTTGGGTGGCTCCGGCCTCAACACGCGCCGGCCGGTGGTGTTCCTCTTCTCCGGTCAGGGTTCGCAGTACGTGGACATGGGCCGGGGCCTCTACGAGCAGGAGCCCACCTTCCGCACGGAGGTGGACGCGTGCGCGGAGAAGCTCAAGCCGCACCTGGGCCTGGACCTGCGCACCGTGCTCTATCCGCCCGCGGACGGGCGCGAGAAGGCCACGGAGCAGCTCAAGCAGACGTCCCTGACGCAGCCCGCGCTGTTCGTCATCGAGTACGCGCTGGCGAAGCTCTGGGCGTCTTGGGGCGTGACACCGCAGGCGATGGTGGGCCACAGCATCGGTGAGTACGTGGCCGCGTGCCTGTCGGGCGTGTTCTCGCTGGACGACGCGCTGGCGCTGGTGGCCACGCGCGGCCGGCTGATGCAGTCGCTGCCCGCCGGCTCCATGCTGTCCGTGCGGCTGACGCCGGAGGCGCTGGCCCCGCTGATGGACGCGCGCCTCTCCGTGGCCGCAGTCAACGCGCCGGGGTTCACCGTCGTGGCGGGCCCCACCGACGCGGTGGACGCGCTCCAGGCGAAGCTGGAGGCCCAGAAGGTGGAGGTGTCGCGGCTGCACACGTCGCACGCGTTCCACTCCACGATGATGGACCCCATCGTCGAGGAGTTCCGTCAGGCCGTGGCGAAGGTCGCGCGCAAGGAGCCGAAGGACCTCTACCTGTCCAACGTCACCGGCACCTGGGTGACGCCCGAGGACGCGGTGAGCCCGGCGTACTGGGCCCGCCACCTGCGCGACGCCGTGCGCTTCCAGGACTCGGCGACGCTGCTGTTGAACGACCCCGAGCACGTCTTCCTGGAGGTCGGTCCCGGCAACGCGCTGGCCACGCTGGTGCGCCGCAACGCGAAGGAGGGCACGTTCCCGGCCATCCTCACGACGCTGCCCGCGCCGCGTGACGCCCAGCAGGACGCGCTGACGCACGCCACGGACGCGTTCGCGAAGCTGTGGCTCGCGGGCGCGAAGACGATCGCCGGCCGCGTCTACAAGGGCGAGTCCCGCCGCCGCATCCCCCTGCCCGCCTATCCCTTCCAGCGCGAGCGCTACGACCTGCTCAAGGGTCCGCCGCCCGCGCTGCCTCGCGCCGCCACCGCCGCGCGGACCGCTCCGGCGCAGGGCGTGGAGCTGACCGTCCCATCGTGGCCGCGCACGCGTGCGTCGCCGCAGGTCCCGTCGCTTTCCGGCCAGCGCTGGCTGGTGCTGGAGGCGGACACGCCGGTGGCCTCGCGCGTGACGGAGCGGCTGCGCCAGGCGGGCGCGGACGTGGTGTCGCTCGTCGCGGGCCAGGGCGCGTCGGATCCGGTGACGAAGCGCTTCGGCGTGGACGTGGCCTCGCCCGACGCGGTGAGCGAGCACCTGGAGCGGCTGCGCGGTGAGGACTGGGCGCCCGCGCACGTCGCGTACCTGTGGCCGCTGGTGAAGGAGCCGCGCGACCTGGAGTCGGGGCTCGCGACGTCGTTCCACGGGCTGCTCGGGCTGGCGAAGGCGGTGGGTCCGGGCGCGGCGAAGGCGCCCGTCACGCTGGACGTGGTGACCACCGGCGCCCAGGACGTCACGGGCGAGGAGCCGCTGCTGCCCTGGCAGGCGGCCGCCGTGGGCGCGAGCCGCGTGCTGCCGCAGGAGTACCCCGGCCTCACCGTGCGCGCCGTCGACGTCACCTGGCCCGCGCCGGACGAGTCCGCGTCCGGCCCGTGGCTGGAGCGGCTGGTGACGGAGCTGGCCACCGGCAAGGAAGCGGTGGTCGCGCTGCGCGGCCCGTACCGCCATGTCGAAGGGTTCGAGCCCCTCGACCTCCCCGTCAGCACGGGCGCCGATTCCTCGGAGCCGCAAGGCGCTCCCGGGCAGGGAGCGGCCACCAGCGCCGCGGCCAGTGGCTCCGCGCCGGTGCTCGGCACCACGACCCTGGGCGGGCCCGGAGCGACCACGCTCGGCGCCACGGCACCCGGCACCGCGTCCACCGCTGGCACCACGGGACCGGGCTCCACCGGCACTGCGTCCGCAGCTGGCGTCACGGGACCGGGCGCCTCCCATGGCTCCGCCTCCACCGCGCAGTCCACGGGCCTCAAGAACGGCGGCGTCTACGTCATCGTCGGCGGCCTGGGTCGCGTGGGGCTCGCGCTCGCGGAGCAGCTCACGCAGGCGGTGAAGCCGAAGCTCGTGCTGCTGTCGCGCCGCACGCTCCCCGCCCCCGGCGAATGGGACGCGTGGCGCGCGGGCCATGACGCCCAGGACGCGACGTCCAAGGCCATCGAACGCATGCGCGCGCTGGAGCAGTCGGGCGCGCAGGTGCTGGCGCTGCGCGCGGACGCGGGCGTGCCCGGTCAGCTCGACAAGGCGCTCCAGGTGGCGGAGGCCAGGTTCGGCCGCGTCGACGGCGTCTTCTACGCGGCGGGCGACGGCGGCATGGCCACCCGCATCTCCGTGGACGAGTCCACGCCGGAGGCCACCGCCCCGCTGCTGGCCGGCCGCTTCGGAGGCCTCACGCAGCTGGCGGAGGCCTTGGCATCACGGCGCCCGGACTTCGTCGTGGTGCAGTCCTCCCTCACCGTGGTGCTGGGCGGCATGGCGGTCAGCGCGGTGGCGGCGGCGCACGCCGGCATGGACGCGCTGGCGGCCCGGCAGGCCCGGCTCGGCGGCACCCGCTGGTACACCGTGGACTGGGACGTGTGGGGCGTGGGCGAGGGCTTCCGGCCCGACGCCGTCATCTCCCCCACCGAGGGCTTCCGCCTCCTGCGCGCACTGCTCACCCAGCCCACCGGCGGACGCTTCCTCGCGTCCCGAGGCTCGCTGGAAGCTCGGCTCCAGGTGTCGCGCGACGGCACCACCACCGCCCGTGCGGGCGGAAGCGCCAGCGGCAAGCACCCGCGTCCCCCGCTCGCCAACGCCTTCGTCGCCCCTCGGGATGAGACCGAGGAGAAGGTCGCCGCGCTCTGGCAGGACCTGCTGGGCGTGGAGTCCGTGGGCATCACCGACAACTTCTTCGAACTGGGCGGCCACTCGCTGCTGGGCGTGCAGTTGCTGTCGCGCATCCGCGAGGCCTTCCAGGTCGAGCTCTCCATGCGCGCCCTCTTCGAGTCCCCCACCGTGGAGGTGATGACGGTGGCCATCGTGGAGGCGAGCGCAAGCCAGCTCGACCCGGAAGCCCTGGAAGCCATGCTCGCGGAGCTGGAGCAGGGCTGAAATCCCCTAGGAACGCCGGGCCCGCGCGCACTCCCGTAGTACCGTGCGCGGGCCCCTGACCCTCCTGCCCCCCAGGAGAAAGAGACGTGGAATGAGCCTCGCGCAACGCCTGACCATCACCCAGCCCATGCGGGTCTTCTGGATCACCTGGTTTGGTCAGCTCATCTCGATCCTGGGCTCCGGCCTCACGGCCTTCGGCGTGGGCGCGAAGGTCTTCCTGGACACGCGCTCCACCACGCAGTTCGCGCTCCTGTCCTTCTTCGCGTTCGCGCCCATGGTCATCCTGGCCCCGCTGGCCGGAACGCTCATCGACCGGTGGGACCGCCGCCGCGCCATGCTGCTGGCGGACATGGGCAACGGCCTCAGCACGCTGATCATCTTCGGCCTGGTGCTGGCGGACAGCAAAGGCCTCATCCAGCTCAAGGCCTGGCACTTCTACCTGCCCGTGTCCTTCGGCGCGTGCTTCGGCGCCTTCCGCTGGCCGGCCTTCTTCGCCACGGTGACGCTGCTGGTGCCCAAGCAGCACCTGGGCCGCGCCAACGCCATGGCGGAGGTGGCCAGCGGCGCCAGCCAGATCCTCTCCCCCATCATCGCCGGAGCGCTCATCGACAGCGTGGGGCTGGTGGGCGTGCTGTCGGTGGACGTCTGCAGCTTCACCATCGCCATCATCACCCTGCTGATGGTCCGCTTCCCGCGCCCCCCGGCGTCCGTGGAGGGTCAGCAGGGCAAGGGGTCCATCCTCGCGGAGATGAAGCAGGGCTGGAGCTTCATCAGCAGCCGCAAGGGCCTCATGTCCCTGCTGGGCTTCACCGTCGTGGCCGTGCTGTGCATGGACCTGGTGGTGCTGCTCATCACCCCGCTGGTGCTGGCCTTCACGGACATCTCCACGCTGGGCATCATCGCGTCGGTGGCGGGCGTGGGCGCGCTCCTGGGCGCCGTCGGCATGGGCGTGTGGGGCGGCCCCAAGAACCAGCTGCACGGCATCCTGGGGTTCCAGATGGTGTCGGGCCTGGTGCTCTTCATGGCCGCGCCGTCGCCCAGCGTGCCGCTGGTCGCCACCGCCGCCGCGCTCTACCTGTTCACCATGCCGCCCATGGTGGCGAGCAGCCAGTCCATCTGGCAGCGCAAGATTCCGGCGGACCTCCAGGGCCGCGCCGCGGCCGTGAAGCGGATGATCACCCTGTGCATGTCGCCGTTCGCCAGCCTCATCGCCGGGCCGCTCGCGGACGACCTCTTCGAGCCGGCCATGGCCCAGGGCGGCGCGCTCGCCGGCACCATGGGCCGCCTCCTGGGCGTGGGCCCGGGGCGCGGCATCGCCGTCATCTTCATCGTCCTGGGGCTGGTGACGCTCACCAACGTCGCGTTCGCCTGGACCAACCCGCGCCTGCGCAACCTGGACCGCGAGCTGCCGGACGCCCTGCCTGACGCGTCCCCCGCCCCGGACACC
>NZ_RAVW01000820.1 GCF_003611585.1 Corallococcus exercitus
GCCACAGCCCGCCACCCACCGCCCAGAACCGGTGGCTGGCATTGGCCGCGAACACCGGCCGGTTTTCACAGACATCCACGCCCAGGAACTCCGGCCCCCGGCCCGGGGTGAACACCGCCACGCGCCCGCCCTGCCCCAGCAGCGTGACGTCCCCCTGCACCGCCCAGCGCAGCGACGGATCCAGCGCGCCCTGCATCACCGTGCGCCCGTCCTCGCGGCGGTACGCGCCGTCCGCGTGGTAGACGAAGCGCACCGTCCCGTCCTCCGCGCTCGCGTGCACCAGCACGCCGCGCGTCGTGAACTTCCGCTTCGCCGTCACCTGCCCGCGCACCGCCGACACCGGCGTGGCCGCCACCGTCGCGTTCGGCTGACACGTGGGGCACGAGGCCCGCGCATGCTCCAGGCCGCACGACGTGCACACCGTGAAGCGAAGCCCCTCCAGCACCGGCAGCGGGAACGCGCCGCGCCGGTCCTCCACGAACACCTGGTGGAACAGGTGCAGCAACTCATCCGGCAGCGAGGCCCGGGGCAGCGCGGGCTTCGGGTACTGCACGTCCGGGTGGAACACCGTGACGCGCTGGAGCAGCCGGCCCACCGCGTTCAGCCGGGCCCCCTGCGCCTTCGGCTTGTGGATGCCGCCCTGCGGCCCCACGCACAGCAGCGACTGCATCACGGTGACGGCGAAGGCATACCAATCACTCTCCACTGTCGCCGGCCGCGCGGGCGTCAGCGCCTGCGCGCCCGGGTCCAACCGCAGCGGGTCCAGGAACTTCTCCGTGAACACCGGGCAGACGTACGGACCGAACTGGAAGCTGTCCGCGTCGATGAAGTACGCGTCCGTGCCCACCGTCAGCACGTTCAGGTCGTTGAAGTCCCCCACCACCACGCCGACCGCGTG
>NZ_RAVW01000821.1 GCF_003611585.1 Corallococcus exercitus
CCGCCCGCCCCCTCCGGTCCCGTAGCCCAGGGAGTCATACGGGCTGCCCTCCGCCGAGATGAAGCCACTGCCTGTCACACTCCGGACGTCCAGCCGGATACCGCCTCCCGCGCCTCCGTAGGCATAGCTGTGCTCGCCATTCGCCTGAAGAGCGCCATCCAGCTTGAGGCTGTCCACGGTCAGCAGCAGCAGACCTCCGCCATTGCCACCTTTTGACGACGCGTTGCTTTGGGCCGAGCCACCCGAACCGAAGTCCGAGGGGGAAAGAGGGTCGCCGTAGACCGGCACCACGGAAGCGCCATTCTGCGCCCTGCCATGCCCACCGTAGCTGCCACCCACGTCGGTCCGTCCTGTTGACACATTTCCTGTCGTCCGTCCGGACTGGGCGCCATTCACACCGCGCCGACCGCCGAGGTACCCCGCTGCGTTCGCGTTGATGGATGCGCCAGTGCCGACCTCCACGGACGCGACCTCCAATTTGAGTGGCAGCGGTTGTCCGTCAGCGCTCGGCTGAACCGACACGGAAGCATTGGTGCCGGTCACCTTCAGGGTGGACAGTTTGTGCGTCACGCCCCCCTGCAGCATCAGACTCGACCCCGCGCCTGAGACCTCCACCGCGCTTCCTTCGGGGAGGAGTCCCACCACTTCGACCCAGGCATTGTTCCGGACCTCGAAGCGATCATAGCGGCCCGCTGGCACCTGCGTGGCCTTCACAACCGTTCGATCCATCCAACTGCTCTTGTAATCCACGGACAGCGAACCGTACTGCTGCTGGCTGCCCTTGAGATACACGGTGCCCGGGCCTGCTCGGTCGCCCCCCTTGGCGGAGACCTTGCTCCAGTCGAAGGTGCTGCCGGCCGTGTCGTACGTGATGGCCACCCGCCCACCTCCGCCC
>NZ_RAVW01000822.1 GCF_003611585.1 Corallococcus exercitus
GGGTGGCAACGCGGGCTTCCTCCGGGACGGCGCCCGCCTGCTGGTGGTGGTGGTGTCCGACGAGGAGGACTGCAGCTCCACGCAGCGGCCGCCGCCGGTGACGCTGGGGCTGGATTCCGGGGCGCGGCTGCTGGACGCGGACGTGGCGCAAGCCGGGGACGCGGGGCCGGGCTTCTACCGCGACCCGGGCGACCGCGTGCGCAACGGCCTGGGCATCCTGGGCCAGCGGCCCGGTCGCGACGCGCCCATGCCTTCCCTGGGTGACGCGCTCCCCGGGCCGTCGTCGGGCGGCTGCTGAGGCAGGTGGGCCATGCGGAGGGGCTACCTGCACGTCATGCGCTTCCCGGTGCAGCGCAAGGTCATCGAATCGCCCGCGCTCGCGGGCCAGCCGCTGGTGCTGGTGGAGGAGGTGCGCGGCCAGCGACGGGTGGCCTTCGCGTCCACGCGAGCGCTGAAGGCCGGCGTGCGGCCGGGGATGACGCTGACGGCGGCCACGGCGCTGGAGCCCGGGCTGCGGCACTTCCCGTACCGGCCGAAGGACGAGGCCCAGGCGCTGGCCGCGCTGGGGGAGTCGTTGCTCGGCCTGTGTCCGGGCTTCCAGCGCGACGCGCCGGAGGGGCTGTGGTTCGACGCGAGCGCGGCGCACCTGGTGGGGGGCGAACCGGAGCTGTGCGCGCGCGTGCTGGAGGTCTGCGCCGAGCAGGGCTACCGGGCGCACGTGACGGTGGCGTCGGAGGCGTTCACCTCGCGGGTGCTGGCGCGGCATGGCTCCCGGCGGGTGGAGGTGGTGGCGGAGGGGCAGGGCGCCCGGGCGCTGGCGCCCCTGCCGCTGGGCGCGCTGGAGGACGCCGCGGCGCGGGCCTTCTCCGTGCTGGGGCTGTCCACGCT
>NZ_RAVW01000823.1 GCF_003611585.1 Corallococcus exercitus
CTAGGGGCTGTCCCTGATCTCAGGCCGGAAAATCAACCTGGTGGATCAAACACCGGCATTGGACCCGGCTTCGGAAGGCATCAGGAGGTTGCCAGCCAGCGTCAGGCATGATCAACGCTGGCTGTGCGCCGACATGAGCTGACCGATGCCGAGTGGAGCCGCATTGAGCCCCTGCTGGGCTCGCGCAGTGGCCCACCCTCGAAGCGAGGGGACCGCGACTTCATCAACGCCGTCATCTGGCGTGTGAAGACGGGCGTGCAGTGGCGGGACTTGCCCGAGCGGTTCGGCCATTGGAAGACCGTCTACAACCGCTTCCACCGCTGGGCGCAGGCCGGCAGATGGGAGGCCATCTTCAAGGCCCTGCGGCTTGAAGTGGATGAGCGCGGCTCGCTCGCAGATGCCTCCGTCGTCCGAGCGCACCAGGACGCCTCGGGCGGAAAAGGGGGGTCCGAAGAAATGCTCTGGGGCGTTCTCGAGGAGGTTTTTCAACGAAGGTTCACGCCGTCACAACGACGGGCGGTAAGCCGCTCCACCTCGCGCTGACGCCCGGCCAGCAGCATGAGTCCACCATGGCCGAGGAGTTGCTGGTGCATGCCGAGGGCGAAGCCTTCATCGCAGACACCGGCTACGACGCGGAGCGCATTCGCTCCAACGTCTTGAATGTGGAGATGAAGCCTGTGATTCATCCCCACCCCGGCCGCAAGCAGCCTCCGCCGCTGGACCGCACCCTCTACCGGCTGCGCTACCGGGTGGAGTGCTTCTTCCACGACCTCAAGCGCTTTCGCGCCGCCGCCACCCGCTACGACAAGACGGCGACCTGCTACCTCGCTGTCCTCCACGTCGCTTCCATGCTTCTCTGGCTGCGTTAATCAGGGACAGCCCCTAG
>NZ_RAVW01000824.1 GCF_003611585.1 Corallococcus exercitus
CCCCAGACCTGCTGCGCCCAACGTAGGAACGGTTATTCCCACCAGGAAGCCCGTCCCTCCTTCCCCCAAGAGGCCACCCATGACTTCTGGACGTTTCGCCCCCCTGGCGGCTGTCGCCACCGTCGTCGTGTCCGGCTCCCTCCTGCTGCTCGCGCCCGCCGCCTGCGACAGCAATGCGACGGTGGACTGCGGCGACGCGTGCGCCCCGGTGGAGGGCACCTATCCGCTGGCGTTCCAGGATGACGCGGGCCTGCCCGCCGAGTGCGTGAACCTGAACGTGCAGGCCCTGGCGGACGGCGAGCCGCTGGCCATCCAGCGCACAGACGGCGGCATCCTCACGGGGTCGCTGAAGGGGGTGGCGCTGACGGGCCAGGTGTACGCGTCGGGCTTCCTGACCCTGACCGGTACGCCGCCGCCCAGCAGCGACGGTGGGGTGAGCACCTTCTTCAGCCTCACCGCGACCATCACCGGGAGCCCCGAGGACGGCGGCGGTGGCAGCCTGTCCGGGAACTTCACCGGCAACTACTCGCGCATCCAGGGGACCAGCGCCCTGAGATGCAACGTGACACGCCCCTTCACGGCGACCCGGCAGTAAAGCCAGGGCCGCCGGGAGCGGCGCCAGGGCGAGAACTACTTCTTCTTGCCTTCGGCGGCGGCCTTGGCGGCTTCCTTCTGCTTCTTGATCCGCTTCTTCCAGTGCTGACGGATCTTCATCTGCACGCGGCGGTGCTTGCTCTTGCTGTTGGCCATGTGGGTGGCTCCTGGTCTCCGGAATGGAGCAAAGGGGGGCTTACCTATCAGAAGCCTACGGGCTCCCGGAAGAGGAACCCTCGGGGTCCTCTGGGGTGGGGGCCGCTCCCGCCCCCGGCGCGGGCC
>NZ_RAVW01000825.1 GCF_003611585.1 Corallococcus exercitus
TCGGATTGCAGGACGACTTCTTCGCGCTCGGCGGCCATTCGCTGCTGGCCACCCAGCTCGTCTCGCGCGTGCGCGCCACGTTCGCGGTAGAGCTGCCGCTGCGGGCCCTCTTCGAATCCCCCACCGTTGAAGCGCTCGCGCCGAAGCTCGCAGGCGCTCAGTCCTCCGCGCTCCGTGCTCCGCCGCTGCGGCCCTCGTCGCGCGAACGCGTCATTCCGCTGTCCTTCGCCCAGCAGCGACTCTGGCTGTTGGATCAACTCCAGCCCGGTGACATCTCGTACAACATCCCCACCGCCCTGCGGCTGACGGGGCAGGTGGACGTGGAGTCGTTGCGCCGCGCCTTCGAGGCGCTGGTGGACCGCCACGAATCGCTGCGCACCACGCTCTCCGCCGAGCACGAAGAGCCGTCGCAATGCATCCAGCCTCCCTCCGGTTGGGAGCTGCCCCTCATCGACCTGACCACCCTCCCCGAGTCCCAGCGCGAGGAAGAGGCGCAGCGCGCGGCGGCCATGGAGGCCCGGCGTCCCTTCCACCTCACCACGGGCCCGCTGCTGCGCAGCACGCTGGTGCGGCTGGGACAGGACTCGCACCTGCTGCTGGTGACGATGCACCACATCGTCTCCGACGGCTGGTCCATGGGCGTCCTCGTCCGGGAAGTCGCGGCCTTCTACGAGGCCTTCAGCACCGGCCGGGCTCCCGTCCTGCCGCCGCTGCCCGTGCAGTACGCGGACTTCGCCCTGTGGCAGCGAGGCTGGCTCCAGGGCGAGGCCCTGGACGCGCAGCTGGGTTACTGGAAGCAGCAGCTCGCGGGGGCTCCGTCCGCACTGGACCTGCCGACGGATCGTCCTCGCCCGCCCGTGCAGTCACGCCGGGG
>NZ_RAVW01000826.1 GCF_003611585.1 Corallococcus exercitus
CGCCCGTCGTGCCCACCTCGGCCGACAGCCTCGCCTACGTGATGTTCACCTCCGGCTCCACCGGCCGGCCCAAGGGCGTCATGGTGGCCCACCGCGGCGTCGTGCGGCTGGTGTGCGGCGCGTCCTACTTCCACTTTGGCCCCGAGCACCGCTTCTTCCAGCTGGCGCCCACCGCCTTCGACGCCTCCACGCAGGAAATCTGGGGCGCGCTGCTGCACGGGGCCCAGCTGGTCCTCGCGCCGCCGCACTCACTCTCGCTGGAGGAGCTCGCGGCCCTCTTCCGCCGCCACGCCCCGACGAGCGTCATCCTCACCACGGCCCTCTTCGAGCAGATGGCGATCCACCAGGGAGAGACCCTGGCACTGGTGCCCCAGCTCATGATTGGCGGCGACGTGATGCCCGCCGAGCGCGCCCGGCAGCACCTGGCGAAGCTGGCTGCCGGCTCCGTGCTCGTCAACGGCTACGGCCCAACCGAGAACACCACCGCCTCCACCGCGCACGTCATGACCCCGGCGTCCTCCGTCGGGCATGCGGTGCCCATTGGAAAGCCCATCGGGCAGTCCACGGCCTACGTGCTGGACGCGGGCCTGCGGCCCGTGCCCGTGGGCGTGGCGGGTGAGTTGTTCGTCGGTGGCGCCGGCCTCGCGTGGGGCTACCTGCGCCGCCCCGACCTCACCGCCGAGCGCTTCGTTCCGCACCCCTTCGCCGCGACTCCTGGCGAGCGCCTCTACCGCACGGGGGACAAGGCCCGCTGGCGCGCGGACGGCACGCTGGAGTTCCTGGGCCGCACCGACTTCCAGGTGAAGGTGCGTGGCTTCCGCATCGAACCGGGCGAGGTGGAGTCCGCATTGCAGCGGCTGCCCGGTG
>NZ_RAVW01000827.1 GCF_003611585.1 Corallococcus exercitus
CGCCCGTCGTGCCCACCTCGGCCGACAGCCTCGCCTACGTGATGTTCACCTCCGGCTCCACCGGCCGGCCCAAGGGCGTCATGGTGGCCCACCGCGGCGTCGTGCGGCTGGTGTGCGGCGCGTCCTATTTCCACTTCGGCCCGGAGCACCGCTTCGTCCAGCTGGCGCCCACCGCCTTCGATGCCTCCACGCAGGAAATCTGGGGCGCGCTGCTGCACGGGGCCCAGCTGGTCCTCGCGCCGCCGCATTCACTCTCGCTGGAGGAGCTCGCGGCCCTCTTCCGCCGTCACGCTCCCACCAGCGTCATCCTCACCACGGCGCTCTTCGAGCAGATGGCGATTCACCAGGGAGAGACCCTGGCGCGGGTGCCCCAGCTCATGATTGGTGGCGACGTGATGCCCGCCGAGCGCGCCCGGCAGCACCTGGCGAAGCTGGCTCCCGGCTCCGTGCTCGTCAACGGCTACGGCCCCACGGAGAACACCACCGCCTCCACCGCGCACGTCATGACCCCGGCTTCCTCCGTCGGGCATGCGGTGCCCATCGGCAAGCCCATCGGGCAGTCCACGGCCTACGTGCTGGATACCCACCTGCGGCCCGTGCCCGTGGGCGTGGCCGGTGAGTTGTTCGTCGGCGGCGCCGGCCTCGCGTGGGGCTACCTGCGCCGTCCCGAGCTCACCGCCGAGCGCTTCGTTCCGCATCCCTTCGCCGCGACTCCTGGCGAGCGCCTCTACCGCACGGGCGACAAGGCCCGCTGGCGCGCGGACGGCACGCTGGAGTTCCTGGGCCGCACCGACTTCCAGGTGAAGGTGCGTGGCTTCCGCATCGAACCGGGCGAGGTGGAGTCCGCATTGCAGCGGCTGCCCGGTG
>NZ_RAVW01000828.1 GCF_003611585.1 Corallococcus exercitus
ACGCGCGTGGTCCTGGCGACCGCGGGCTTCGCGGCGCTGCTCTTCGTGCCCTACCTGGGCGCCGTCGGACTGTGGGACCCCTGGGAGACGCACTACGGCGAAGTGGGCCGGCAGATGATCCAGCGCAGCGACTACGTCTATCCCTTCTGGGAGAACGCGTGGTTCTTCTCCAAGCCGCCGCTCACCATGTGGATGCAGGCGCTGGGGATGAACCTCGTCGGCGCGCTCAAGGGCGACGGCGCCATGGGGCTCTACACGGAGTGGGGCATGCGGATGCCCTTCGCCCTGCTGAGCATCACCGCCGTGGCGCTCTTGTCGCTGGCGGTGGCGCGGGTGGTGAGCATGCGCGCGGGCCTGGCCACGGGCTTCGTGCTGGCCACCATGCCGCTGTACTTCCTGCTCACCCGGCAGACCGTCACCGACACGCCCTTCGTCACCACCTTCGTGTGCGCCATGGCGTGCGCGCTCATCGGGCAGTTGGATGACACCACGAAGCACCGTGCCGCCTGGTGGTACGCGTTCTATGTCTTCGCGGGCCTGGCCACGCTGGCCAAGGGCCTGTTGGGCGTGGGCCTGCCCGCGGTCATCCTGGTGCTCTACGCGGCCGCCGCGGTCATCCCGTGGAGCCGTGAGAGTCTGGAGGCGCACCTGCGCTGGCTCGCCAGCGGCGAGGTCCGCGCCCAGGTGCGCGCGGGCTCGCGGGCCATGCCGGTGCTCTGGGCGCAGATGTACCGGATGAAGCTGGGCACGGGCGTGCTCGTGTTCGCGGCGGTGGCGGTGCCCTGGTACCTGACGCTGTGCCTCTTCGACGGCGTGGACGACGAGGGCAAGCTCTTCTGGTACCGCTTCTTCATCCACGACCAC
>NZ_RAVW01000829.1 GCF_003611585.1 Corallococcus exercitus
CTCCGGAATGCCCACCCCCGCCGCGTCGAAGAAGGCGCGCAGGTCGTCCGGCACCGGCGCCTCCAGCCGCAGCGGCTGGCCCGTGCGCGGATGGCCCAGCTCCAGCGCGTGCGCGTGCAGCAGGCAGCGCGGCGCCATCAGGCTCCCCGCGCTCCCAGCACCGCCGTAGCGCGCGTCCCCCAGGATGGGCGTCCCCAGCGCCGTCAGGTGCGCCCGGAGCTGGTGCGTGCGGCCCGTCCGGGGCAGCAGCTCCACCAGGCAGAAAACGTCCCCCGTGAACAGCGTCCGGTAGTCCGTCCACGCGGGCACGCCGTTGGCCGCGCGGGTCGCCCGCCAGCGCCCCGGCCGCGACGGGTCCTTCGACAGGGGCAGGTCCACCGTGCCGCCCGCCGGAAGCCCCGGCCCCGTCGCCGCGAGGTACCGCTTGCGCGCGGTGCCCTCCCGGAACGCCTCCGCCAGCGCGGAGGTGGCGGCGGCCGTCTTGCCGAACACCGTCACCCCGGAGGTCTCCCGGTCCAGCCGGTGCACCAGCCCCGCCTGCCGTCCCAGGTGCTCGCTCACCACGTCCACGAGGCTTCCGCCCACGCGCCCTTCCGTGGGCTGCGCGTTCAGGCCCGCGGGCTTGTCCACCGCGATGACGTCCGCGTCCTCGAACAGCACGCGCAAGGGGGCCGCCGGCTTCGCGGCCTCCAGGGGACTCTGCCCCGCCTCCTCCAGCACCACCGTCACCACCTGCGCGGGCTGCAGCCGCACCGCCCCGTCCCGCGCGCGGCGCCCCGCCACGTACACGGCGCCCACGTCCACCAGCCGCCGCACGTCCGCCACCGGCAGCCCCAGCTCCGCCGCCACCGCCT
>NZ_RAVW01000082.1 GCF_003611585.1 Corallococcus exercitus
GTACCCCTGCCCCCGCTCCCGCGGCCCAGGGTGAACGTGACCGGACCATCACCCCGCAGGGCAACGGCAACGCCGCGCCCGCGGAGAACCAGGGCCCCCGCCAGGTGCCCTCGTGCGAGCAGGCCCGGCGCAACGCGCGCTACGGCATCTACTTCGACAAGGTGGACATCGAGAAGCTCGTCCAGACCGTGTCGGACGCCACCTGCCGCACGTTCATCCTCCCGGAGAACGTGCGCGGGAAGATCTCCATCATCGGTCCGGAGAACGGCCGCGTGGAGGTGGACGCGGACTCGTTCTACTCCGCGTTCCTCGCCGCGCTCGACGCAAACGGCCTGGCCGTCTACCCGTACGGCCGCTTCCTGAAGATCGTCGACAAGCGCTCGGCGAAGCAGAACCCCATCCCGACCATCGTGGACGAGGACACCCCGTACACGACGAACGAGCAGATGGTCACCAAGCTGTTCAAGATCAAGTACGTGGAGGTGGAGCCGCTGCGCGGCGTCCTCCAGCAGCTCGTGTCCAAGGACGGCGACACCATCCCGTACCCGCCGGACACCATCATCGTCAACGACGTAGGCTCCAACATCCACCGCCTGGAGCGCCTCATCAACCAGCTGGACAGCCGCTCCTCCAGCGACGAGATGCGCATCATCCAGGTGCAGTACGCCACCGCGCAGGACGTGGCCAACACCATCCAGAAGCTCTTTGAAGCCAAGGCCGGCGCGGGCGGCCGCGCGGGCCAGCGCCCCGGCAACTTCACGCAGGGCACCCCCGGCCAGCCTCCTCCCGGCGCCGAGGGCGTGGTCGGCGGCACCGACACGGGCGGCGCCGCGACGCTGTCGCAGATCATCCCGGACGAGCGCACCAACAAGCTCATCGTCGTGGCCAGCCCCGCCGCCTTCGGCCGCATCCAGGACCTGGTGCGGGAGATCGACATCCCGTCCGGCAGCGGCAACAAGATCAACGTCTACCCGCTGGAGAACGCCAACTCCGAGGAGCTGGCCAGCACGCTCCAGTCGCTCGCGCAGGGCACCGCCAACCGCCCCCAGCGCGGCCCCATCCCGCAGCAGCCGCAGGGCCTGCCGCGCGCGCCCGCCCAGGCCGCGGAGCTGTTCAGCGGCGAGGTGAAGATCTCCGCTGACAAGGGCACCAACTCGCTGGTCATCGTCGCCAGCCAGGCGGACTACAAGAACATGGTCCAGATCATCCAGCAGCTGGATCAGCCGCGCCGCCAGGTGTTCGTGGAGGCGGTCATCATGGAAGTGAACCTGGACCGCAACAGCGAGTTCGGCATCAACTTCCACCAGGGCTTCAGCCTCAAGACGGACGACGGCGCCATCCCCGGCATCCTGGGCACCAACTACTCCGGCGGCTCCATCCCCCCGTCCTTCTCCCTGGCGAACCTGGCCAGCATGGGCGGCTTCCTCGCCGGCATCCAGGGCCCCGTCCTGCCGGAGCTCAAGGCGCTGGGCATCGACATCCCGGCCTTCGGCGTGGTGCTCAACGCCATGCAGCAGTCGTCCGACGTGAACGTGCTGTCCACGCCGCACCTGCTCACCAGCGACAACGAGGAGGCCGAGATCACGGTGGGCCAGAACGTGCCCTTCCAGTCCGGCTTCACCCCGTCCGCGCTGGGCAGCTCCATCACCGGCGCCGGCACCGGCACCAACGGCGGCATCAACCCGTCGCTGCTGGGCTCGCTGGGCGGCCTGGGGTCGCTGTACGCGCCCATCACCCGCCAGAACGTGGAGCTGAAGCTCACCGTCAAGCCGCAGATCAACGAGAGCGACTACATCCGCCTCGTCATCACGGAGCAGACGGAAGAGATTGCCTCCTCGGACCCCGTCCTGGGCCCCACCACGTCGAAGCGCAGCGCGAAGACGACGGTCATCGCCAAGGACATGGAGACGGTGGTGATTGGCGGCATCATGCAGGACCGCACGCTGGAGTCCGTCTCCAAGGTGCCGGTGCTGGGTGACATCCCGCTGCTGGGCCACCTGTTCCGCGACACCACGCGCCGCAAGACGAAGACGAACCTGCTGCTCTTCCTGACGCCCTACATCATCCGCGGCCAGGAGGACTTCCGTCGCATCTTCGAGCGCAAGATGAAGGAGCGGCAGCAGTTCGTGGAGCAGTTCTACGGCCAGGTCCCCGGCTACGACGTCGCGGTGGACTTCAGCCGCAAGCCCGGCCCCCTGTCGCGCATGAACCAGGCCGTCATCAAGGAAGAGCAGCGGGTGGAGAACGGCGGCAGTGGCACGGGCAACGAGCGGGTCATCCGTCCCGCTGGCGCGCCCCCGGCCGCTGGCGGCGCGGCGCCCGCCGCTCCGTCTCCCGCGCGGCCGGGCGGGCAAGCCCCGGCTCCGCAGGAAGGTGCCACGCCCTCCCCCGAGGGCGAGCAGGCGCCGCGAAATTTAGAGGCGCCTCCGGAGGGTTCGGAGAGATCAGTCCCCGCGCCACAGCCCGAGGTCATCGCGCCCACGCCGGACGCGGACGCCGAGCGGCTGCGCATCCAGCCGGGAGACGGAGAGTAAGGACCATGGACCTGACCGCCGACACCACGACCTCTCAAGACACCGCCGCGACGCCCGCCGTGTCCGGCGGCCGCAACGACGCCACCCAGGTCGTCGCCCACGGGCAGGCCTACCTCTGTGGCCGGCCGCTCGGGGAGATCCTCCGCGCGCTCGTGCCCGCCCTCACCCCGGAGAAGATCCAGGAGGCGCTCGCCACCCAGCAGGAGAAGGGCGGGCGGCTGGGTGAAGTCCTGGTGGGCATGAAGGCGGTCAGCGAGGAGGACGTCGCGCGCGCCCTGGGCCACCAGCTGGACCTGCCCTACCTCCAGCGCATCTTCGTGGAGGAGGTGGACGCGGAGCTGGTCAAGCGCATCCCCATCAACTTCGCCCGCCAGACGCAGCTGCTCCCGCTCTCCATGGAGGGTGAGGAGGTGGTGCTCGCGGTGGCGGATCCGCTGGACACCACCGCGCTGGACCACGCGCGCCTGCTCTTGGGCCAGTCCATCCAGCCGCGCATCGCGCTGGCCTCCACCATCGTGGACGCCATCAACAGCGTGTACGACCGCTCCGTCAACGAGGCGGAAGCGCTCGTGGACGAGATGGAGACCACGGAGGACCTGGACTCGCTGGCGCACGAGCTGGAGGAGCCCAAGGACCTGCTGGACGCGGACGACGAAGCCCCCGTCATCCGGCTGGTGAACTCCGTGCTCTTCCGCGCCGCCAAGGAGCGCGCGAGCGACATCCACATCGAACCCATGGAGCGCGAGCTCCTGGTGCGCTTCCGCATCGACGGTGTGCTCCAGGAGGTCATCAAGCCGCCCAAGCGCTACCAGAACTCCATCATCGCGCGCGTGAAGGTGATGGGGCAGCTGAACATCGCGGAGAAGCGCCTGCCGCAGGACGGCCGCATCCGCATCAAGCTCGCGGGCCGCGACATCGACATCCGTCTGTCCACCACGCCCACGTCCTTCGGCGAGCGCATCGTCATGCGTCTGCTCGACAAGACGGCGACGCTGCTGGACCTGGCGGAGATCGGCATGAGCCCGCAGGTGCTGGGCAACATGGAAGCCGTCATCAAGCGCTCGCACGGCATCGTGCTGGTGACGGGCCCCACGGGCTCCGGAAAGACGACCACGCTCTACGGCGCGCTCTCCAAGATCAACACCACTGACCTCAACATCCTCACCGTCGAGGACCCGGTCGAGTACCAGCTCAAGGGCATTGGCCAGATGGCCATCGCCCCGAAGATTGGCCTCACGTTCGCGCAGGGCCTGCGCTCCTTCCTCCGCCAGGACCCCGACGTCATCATGGTCGGTGAGATCCGCGACAAGGAGACGGCGGAGATCGCCATCCAGGCGTCCCTCACGGGCCACCTGGTGCTCTCCACGGTGCACACCAACGACGCCGCGGGCGCCGTGACGCGACTCGTGGACATGGGCGTGCAGCCCTTCCTCGTGGCGTCGTCGCTCACCGGCATCCTCGCCCAGCGCCTCGTGCGCCGGGTGTGCCCGGACTGCCGGCAGGCCTACACGCCCACGGACGCGGAGCTGAAGGAGCTGGGCTACACGCTCGCCAGCTTCAAGGCGAAGTTCAACACGGACCGCATCTACCGCGCTGTGGGCTGCCCGTCCTGCAACCGCAACGGCTACCGCGGCCGCTCCGGCATCTACGAGTTCCTCTTCGTGGACGACGACGTGCGCCAGCTGGTGCTCAAGAACGTGGACGCGTCCACCATCAAGAAGTCCGCCCTGTCCAAGGGCATGACGACGCTGCTCGACGACGGCGTGCGGAAGATCGCCATGGGCGAGACGACCATCGCCGAAGTGCTGAGCATCACGCAGGAGGACATCTAGTCCGCCATGCCCGTCTTCGAATACAGAGGCCTCGACTCCCACGGCAAGCAGAAGAAGGGCTTGCTGGAAGCGGACTCGCCCAAGACGCTGCGCTCCAAGTTGCGCGCGGATGGCATCTTCCTGACCGACGTGCTCGGGCAGGCGGAGGGCAGCCGCGCCGGCGTGTCCAAGGGCGCCAACGCGTCGCTCGTGGCGCGCGACGTGGACCTGCGCAAGCTGGCCGGTGGCCGGGTCAGCACCGAGGACGTGGCCATCCTCACCCGCCAGCTCGCGACCCTGCTGGGCGCGGGCGTCACCATCGTGGACTCGCTCAACGCCCTGGTGGACCAGGCGGAGAAGGAGCGCCTCAAGCGCGCCCTCTCCGACATCAAGCAGCGCGTGAACGAAGGCTCGTCCCTGGCGGACGCGTTCAGCCAGCACCCGAAGATCTTCCCCAGCATCTACATCAACATGGTGCGCGCGGGTGAGGCCTCCGGCGCGCTGGACACCGTGCTGCTGCGCCTGGCGGACTTCACGGAGAACCAGGCCAAGCTGCAGCAGAAGATCATCGGCACCATGCTCTACCCCGCCATCATGATGCTGGTGGGCGGCGGCATCCTGGTGCTGCTGATGGTGTTCGTCGTCCCGAAGGTCACGAAGATCTTCGAGACGATGAAGGCCACCCTGCCCCTGAACACGCGCATCCTCATCGCCGCGTCCAACTTCATGCAGGCGTGGTGGTTCCTGGTGATTCCGTCCATGGTGGCGGGCTTCATCTTCTTCATGCGCTGGACGAAGAGCCCCAAGGGCAAGCCCAAGTGGGATCGCTTCACGCTCAAGGCCCCCATCTTCGGCAGCCTCGTGCGCCTGCTGGCCATCTCCCGCTTCGCGCGCACGCTGTCCACGCTGCTCAAGAGCGGCGTGCCCATGCTGGCCGCGCTGGACATCGTCAAGGCGGTGATGACGAACTCGGTGCTGGCGGACGCGGTGGAGAACGCCCGCGAGTCCATCCGCGAGGGCGAAAGCATCGCCACGCCCCTCAAGCGCTCCGGCCAGTTTCCGCCGCTCGTGTACCACATGGTCGCCATCGGTGAGAAATCAGGGCAGTTGGAGGACATGCTCCTGTCGGTGGCGGACTCCTACGAGACGCAGGTGAACGTGCGCATCGGCGCGCTCACCAGCCTCCTGGAGCCCATGCTCATCGTGGTGATGGGCGTGATGATTGCATTCGTCGCCCTCAGCATCCTGATGCCGATTCTGCAGGTGAACACGGCCATCCATTAGGAGCAGGGGCGCACGATGAACGACACGCTCGACCGGTGGATCCAGCGCGCCACGCTGACGGGGCTCCTGGCCCTGGCCGCCACGCTGGCGACGGTGGGGGCCACCCTCTACGCCCACCGGGACCCGCCCGCGGCCGTCAGCCCGGGCACCCCTCCCTGACGCGAAGCGCTTCTGACATCCCGACACACCCATGGCGCGGTGGCTTGCCAGAAAGTCACCCGAAGGTGAGTGAAGACATGCACACGACGAACGCGAAGAAGCAGCAGCGCCGCAAGAACCGCGGCATGACCCTCATCGAGATCATGGTGGTCATCACCATCCTCGGGCTCATCGCGGCGGCGGTGGGCGTGGCCGTCATCCCGAAGCTGGAAGAGGCCAAGCAGGACACCGCGAAGCTGGACATCCGCAACATCCAGAGCGCGATGAAGCTCTACTACACGAAGAAGGGCTCCTACCCGGACACCGCCACGGGCCTCAAGGCGCTGGTGGACACCCAGAACCTGGAGCGCATGCCGCTGGACCCCTGGGGCCGCGAGTACGTCTACATGAACGAGGGCGGCAAGCCGGTCATCACCAGCTACGGCGCCGACGGCAATCCGGGCGGCGAGGGCTCCGACGCCGACATCTCCTCCAAGGAACAGAACGCCCGGCAGTAACGGGCGTTTCCTGAAGCAAAGCCGCGCCTCCCGCGTGTTGTCGTAGGAATGCCCGTGATGACCCCCGAGCACACTTCCTCCCCGACGTCCGCGCGCGAGGCGCGACCCGTTTCCGGCAAGCAGGCCCGCGCCCGCTCGTCACGCCTGGGCCGGCTGCTGCTCCTGGGCGTCTTCGTTGGCGCCAGCCTGCTCGCGTTCGCGCTGGTGTGGGCCACCGAGGACAACACCCTCACGCCCACGCAGCGCCAGGCGCGCGAGCAGATCCGCCGCCTGGAGGGCTTCTTCAAGGCCCACCACCGGCTGATGGGCTTCTTCCCCTCGCAGGCGCAGGGCTTCCAGCCGCTCATCGACTCCAAGGTGATTGACGGGACGCCCATCGACCCGTGGGGCCACCCGTACGTCTACCGCATGGAGGGCAAGACGGGCGCCGTGTTGTCGCTCGGCTCCGACGGCAAGCCCGGCGGCACCGGCGAAGCCGCGGACATTTTCAGCGGCGGCATCGTGGCACAGGAGGTGCAGCCTTGAAGACGGTCATGTCCCTGCCCGCTCCCGCCCGCCGCCGTCGCGCTCCGCGCGGCCTCACGCTGATTGAGATCTCCATCGCGCTGGCCATCGCGGCGGTGATGTTCGCCGCGGTGACCGTCGGCATCGGCGCCATCACCGGCGCGAAGGCGAAGGGCAGCGCCACGGAGCTGGCGGGCGTCATCCGCTCGCTCTACGACTCGGCGGCGCTCAGCGGCAAGACGTGCCGGCTGGTGTTCGAAATCCCCGACCCGAAGCGCGAGCAGCCCACGCGCTACCACGCCGAATGCGCCGCGGGCGGAGTCACCACCTCGCGCGACCGGGACGCGGCGCTGCGGGACGAGGCGCGCGACCGCGAGCGCACCACGCGCGAGGGCAACAACGGCGGCGACGCGCGCAAGAACTACACGCGCTCCGAAGGCTCGCAGCCGTCCGCGCAGGAGCTGATGGAAGAGGAGAAGACGCGCATCGAGTCGCAGGCCACCTTCTCCGCGTACACCGCGGAGGAGATCACCCCCAAGGAGCTTCCGGCGGGCGTGGCGGTGTCGGTGTGGACGCGGCAGCAGCGCGAACCGGTGGAGAGCGGCGTGGCCTATCTCTACTTCTTCCCGCAGGGCTACACGGAGAGGGCCATGGTGTTCCTGCGCCAGGGCGACAACGCGTGGACGTTGGACGTGTCACCCCTGACGGGCAAGGTGTTCATCGCACCCGAGGCCCTGGAGGTGCCCCGCTCATGAGAATCCCCATGCGAAGGCGCTCGGGCTTCACCCTGCTGGAGACGATGGTGGCCATGGCCATCCTCAGCGTCGCGCTGATGGCCATCTTCGACCTCAACTCCGGCGCGGTGGCCAACCACGTCTACACCAAGCGGCTCACCGTGGCGTCGCTGCTGGCCCGCTCCAAGATGACGGACCTGGAGCAGAAGCTCTACGACGACGGCTTCGAACAGGACGACGACGAGCAGTCCGGCGACTTCTCCGACGACGGCTGGCCCCAGTTCAAGTGGCGCGCCCGCATCATCGCGCCCAAGACGGACGGCGTGACGCCGGATCAGCTCATTGGCGCCATCTTCAACCTGCCCATTGGCCCCAACAGCTCCGGCGACCCGATGGGCGGCCTGGCCGGCCTCTTCGGCGGCAGCACCGGCGGAGACAGCAAGGGCGGCAGCACGCCGCCCGGCGGCACCACCACGGCCAGCCCCCTGGGCGCATCCGCCATGAGCATGGCGCAACCCATGTTCACGCAGATGGTGGACCAGCTCACCAAGTCCGTCCGCGAGGTGCACCTGACCGTGTACTGGAAGGAAGGCACCCAGGTGGAGAGCGTGGACGTGGTGACGCACGTCGTGTCGCTGGGGCCCGGTGGCGACCGCAACGGCGGCTTCACGCCCAACGCGGGCAGCACGGCGGGCGCGGAGAACCAGTGGGTGAACCCGCGCACGGGCCAGGTGGTGGACAACCCCATCCCCGGCCCCAACGGCCAGATGCTGGATCCGAACACGCGCGAGCCGCTGGTCAACCGGGCGGCGGTCCTCAACCAGCTCAACAACCCGAACGGCCGTCAGGGCGGCGCCAACGGCAACACCGGCATCAACCCGCGCCTGCCCGGCGGCATCTTCAACGGCGGCCTCCCGGGCATGCCGCGTGGGGGGAGCACCCGATGAAGCGTCGCATGCGTGGCTTCACCCTCATGGAGGTCATGGTCGCGGTGGGCATCACCGCCCTCATGGGCACCGTCGTCGCCATGGCCTTCCAGACGGGCATCAACGCGAAGGAGGTCGTGGAGGGCGAGGCGGAGCGCTACCGCATGGTGCGCGTGTCGCTCAACCGCATGGCGCGGGAGATCGGCTCCGCCTTCGTGAGCGACCGCTACGATTTGCGCCGCTTCCGCGACCAGAACGACCGGCCCACCAACTTCATTGGCGAGCGCGACAAGCTGACCTTCACCACGTTCGCGCACCAGCGCCTGTACACGGACGTGAAGGAGTCCGACCAGGCGGTGGTGGAGTACTTCGTGGAGAACTCCAGCGAGCGCGGCGCCCGGCAGCGGCAGGACCTGAAGCGGCGGGTGAACCCCAACGTGGGGGACCGCATGGACCGGGGCGGCACCACGGACGTGCTCTTCGAGGGCGTCAAGGGCGTGGAGTTCGCCTACTGGGATTCGGAGAAGAAGGAGTGGGATGACGAATGGGACACGCGGCGCACGGAGAAGAAGGCCATCCTCCCCACGCGCGTGCGCATCACCGTCATCGCCCTGGATGAGGCGGGCAAGGAAGCGCGCTACACGACGCAGACGCGCATCGTGCTCAACACGGAACTGCCGAGGTTCAACTGATGGCCCTCCCCTACTTCCAGCAGGCGTTCCGCCGGCGCGGCAAGGCGCGGGCCGCGGTCCCGCCCCAGGCGCCGCAATCGCCGGCCGCTCGCAAGCACAAGCGCTCGCGCGGCGTGGCGCTCATCATCGCGCTCGTCTCCATCACGCTGCTCACGGTGGTGGCCACGGAGTTCGCCTACAACAGCCGCGTGGACCTGCAGCTCGCCGCCAACCAGCGCGACGAAGTGCGCGCCTACTACATGGCCCGCTCCGGCCTGTCGCTGGGACGGCTCCTGCTGCGCTTCCAGAAGCAGGTGGACGCGACGCCCATCCCCAACCCCGCCAGCCTCCTGAGCTCGCTGGGCGGCATGCTGGGCGGCGCGGGCGCGGGTGGCGCCGGTGGCGCCGGTGGTGCGGCGGCGTTCCAGCCGCAGTCGCTCAACATCCAGCTCTGGAAGCTGGCCCGGGTGGACTGCCACATGCTCAAGGGGCTGGTGAAGAGCGACGGCGCGGAGGGCCAGGACGGCCGCCCCGTGGAGACGGAGCCCGTGCAGGTGGACTCCAAATTCCAGATGGAGGGTGAAGAGGGCGCCGAGGGCGGGGGCGCGGCCACGCAGATGGCGGCGCAGATGCAGCGCCGCTCTTTCGGCGGCTTCGAGGGCTGCTTCCTCGCGACCATCAGCGACGAGGAGGAGAAGCTCAACGTCATGCGCCTGAACACCGGCGGCGCGGAGGCGCAGGCCACCGCCGCGCGCATGATGGACATGTTCTCCGACAAGCGCTTTGAGTTCCTCTGGCAGCAGGACGACGCCAACAAGGTGCGCTCCACGCCGCAGGACACCGTCATCGCGCTGAAGGACTGGTCGGACGAGGACACCACCCAGTCCACCCTCAATCCCAAGGACCCCACGAACCCCTTCGTCGCGGGCTTCGCGGACGAGGGTTCGCCGTACAGCCGCTACGAACCGCGCTATGACGTCAAGAACGCGCGCTTCGACAGCCTGGACGAGCTGTACCGCGTGCATGGCGTCAACGACCGCTTCATGGCGGCCTTCCGCGACCGGCTCACGGTGTACCCGGACATCAACTCCAAGCCGAACGTCAACACGGACGACCCCATCATGCTGGGGCTGGCCATCATGTCCGCCGCGGACCCCAACCGGCCGGATCCGCGCCTGACGGACCCGGTGTTCCTCAACGAGCTCATCAGCCGCATCCGCGCCGCGCGCATGTTCAACTTCTTCGGCATGTCGGTGTCGGACTTCGTGGGCGTCGTGGAGCAGGCCGGCATCGCCGTCAATCCGCTCATCAAGGGCAACGTCCAGCAGAACCGCTACCTGGGCGACAAGAGCAAGACATTCACCATCAAGTCCGTGGGAGAAGCGGGCAGCGTCCAGAAGACGCTCACCGCGGTCATCCGCCTGGACGACGGGCTGGGCAAGCTCGTGTATTACAGAGAGGAATAGCATGGCCCGCATTCTTGGCCTGGACCTGGGCAGCCACTCCGTGAAGGGGGTGGTGCTCACCTCCGGAGCGAAAAGCAGCACCACCCAGGCCTACGCGGAGGTGCGCCGCGCGCAGGAAGGCGAGCGCGCGGAGACGCTGCGCGCCGCGGTGGAGGAGCTGCTCGGGAAGATGCCGGATGGGCACGTGGACCAGGTCGTCATCGCCCTGCCCGGCCCGTCCCTCACCACGCACTCGGTGAGCCTGCCCTTCTCCGACAGCAAGCGCGTGGAGGCGACGCTGCCCTTCGAGGTGGGCAGCCAGCTGCCGTTCGACATCTCGGAGGTCGTCTACGACTACCAGGTGGTCGGCCAGAAGGACACCGGCGGCAAGGACAAGGCCGCGGACCTGCTGGTGGGCGTGGTGCGCAAGGAGGAGCTCCAGTCGCTGCTGGCGCTCTTGGGCGGCCTCCAGGTGGACCCGCGCGTCATCACCCACCCGGCGCTCGCGTACCAGAACCTCTTCACCCAGATGCCCGGCCTCTTCGAGGGCGCGTCCGAGGGCGGCCCGGTGGCGGTGGTGGACATCGGCCACGAGCGCACGTCGGTGGCCATTGGCCAGCCGGGCAAGGGCGTGGAGTTCGCGCGCACCTTCGCGGGCGGCGGGCGCGACCTGACGCGCGCGCTGGCCACGGAGTTCCAGACGACGCTGCCGGAGGCCCACGCGTGGAAGGAAGCGCACGGCGCCATGGCGAGCGCCGCGCAGGGGCCGGACGCCGAGCGCGCCGCGAACGCCTTCGTGCGCGGCCTGCAGCCGGTGCTGCGCGAGCTGCGCCCGTCCTTCAAGGCCTTCGCCGCGCGCACCCGCCGGCAGGTCTCCGCGGTGGTGCTGTGCGGTGGCACCGCGCGGATGCCGGGCCTGGCCGAGCAGCTGTCGAAGGATTTGAACCTGCCGGTGCGCGTGATGGCGCTGCCGGCGGACGCGGCCGCGATGATTGGCCCCAAGGAGACGCCGTCCGCGGCGCAGGCGTACGCGCTGGCCATGCGCGGCAACGCGGCCGGGGCGAAGGCGCCGCGCTTCAACCTGCGCCGGGGTGAGTTCGCCTTCAAGGGCGGCTACGACTACGTGAAGGACCGGCTGGGCCTCCTGGCCTCCTTCGCGGTGACGTTGCTCTTGCTGCTCATCGCCTTCGGGGTGGTGCGCAACACGGTGCTGTCGCGCCGCGAGGCGGAGGTGGACGCGGTGCTCTGCAAGACGACCCAGCGCATCCTGGGCACCTGCGAGACGAACTACGACCGCGCCCTCAACATGCTCAAGGGCGTGGAGAGCCCCGCCGCCGCGCTGCCCGCGATGTCCGCCGTGAACCTGCTGGCGGAGGTCACCCAGCGCGTCCCGCCGGAGGTGCCGGTGAAGTTCGACCGCATCCAGGTGGACCTGGACCGCATCATGCTCCAGGGGGAGACGGACAGCTCCAAGCAGATCGACACGCTCTCCGCCGCCTTGAAGGGCCACCGCTGCTTCAAGGACGTGAAGGAGGGCAAGGTGGAGAAGACGCGTGACGGGCAGAAGGTGACCTTCCGCCTGGACGTGCAGGTGCAGTGCCCCGGCGAGAAGCAGGGGGGAGAGACCTGACATGGGAAAGCTCAAAGAACTCTTCGCGCCCCTCCAGACGTGGTTCGAGCGGCTCTCCGACCGCGAGCGCAAGCTCGTGGCGCTGGCCGGCTCCGCGGTGCTGGTGTTCGTGCTCTTCGTCACCCTCTTCAGCTTCGCCAACAGCGCGCAGGGCTACCGCCGGCGCACGCAGGACAAGCTGGCGAAGCTGCAGGAGGTGCAGGCCCTGGCGACCAGCTACGGCCAGGCCCAGGCGGAGCGGCAGAACGTGGAGCAGCAGCTCACGCAGAGCAACGTGCGGCTCATCACGTACATTGAAGACAAGGCCACCGCCGCGGGCCTCACCGTCCCCAACATGACGCCCAAGGGCGACGTGGGCGTGGGGGACGGGAAGATCATCGAAAGCTCCGTGGAGCTGACCTTCACGGACGTGGACCTGCGCAAGCTGACGGACTTCCTGCGCACGGTGGAGACGGGCCCGGGCATCGTGAAGGTGAAGTACCTGCGCGTGGAGCCCCGGCCCGCCACGGACACCCTGACGGCGTGGACGACCGTCGCCACCTACCGGATGAAGCAATAGCCCATGGCCACTGAATCCAAGACCGCCCGCTGGAAGCTCGTCGTGGGCTACACCGCCTTCGCGGTGGTGGCGTTCGTCCTCTGCCTGCTGCTCACGTTCCCGTACGACGCGGTCCGCACGCGGCTGGTGACGGAGGCCGCGGCCCATGGGCTCGCGGTCCGCATCGGCGGCCTGCGGCCCGGGCTCTCCGGCGTCACCGCCACCAACGTGCGCGTGAGCAAGCCGCCCACGCCGCTGGGCGCGGACGCCGTCGCGGCGCTCGCCCGGGGCGAGTCCGGCGGGCTGGGCCCGGATGAATTGGGTGAGGCGCTCGTCTTCGACAGCGTGGCGCTGCGTCCGTCCGTCTTCCCGCCCGGCGTGGTGATGAAGCTGAAGGGCATGGGCGGCACGGTGGACGTCCACGTGGGCGGCCTGAGCGGCACGTCGCTGAACGTGGACGTGGACGGCGTGCAGGCCAGCGGCGGCAACCTGCCGAAGTACACGGGCGTGGACATGGAGGGCACCCTCAACGCGAAGCTGGCGCTCCAGGCGCCGGGCACGATGATGCGCGGCCAGCCGGTGGACTGGTCCCAGGCGTCCGGCACGGTGGCGCTGGACACCCAGGGGCTCACCATCAAGGGCGGCAAGGCGGCCATCCCCATGGGTGGCGGCCCCGCGATGCCCATGGAGCTGCCGCGCGTGGTGCTGGGCGAGCTGAGGGGTGACCTCCAGTTCGACAAGGGCCTGGGCACGGTGAGGGATTTGAACCTCAAGAGCGAGGACCTGGAGGGCGCCGGCACCGGCACCGTGAAGCTGGGCCGGCGGCTGGAGTACAGCGAGCTGGCGCTCGACGTGCGGCTGAAGTTCGAGCAGGCCTTCCAGCAGCGGCTGGGCCCCCTGGCGCTCGCGGTGAACATGCTGCCGCAGGACCGGGAGACCCCGGGTTGGCGCGGCGGCCGGCTCAGCGGCATGGTGAGCAGCCCGCGCTTCGGTCCCAAGCGGTAGGACCCCGGGGGTCGGTTCCGTCCCTCCCCCACCCTCGGGTTGATGCCCGCGCACGCGCCGTGTAAAGCGCTGCGCGCGGCCCCGGGCGTCCGGGGGCTGGGAGAGAGTTCGTAATGCCGGAGCTGGTGTTCTTCCGTCGAGGCGAGGAAGTGCTGCGGGTGGCGGTGGACCGGGCGCGGGTGGTGCTCGGCCGGGGCGACTCGAGCGATGTGGCCGTTCCGGATCCGGAGGTGAGCCGCCAGCAGGTGGCCCTCCTGTGGGACGGACAGAAATGCCGCGTGGAGGACCTGTCCGGCAAGGGCACCAAGGTCGCGGGCGCGGTGGTGGAGCGCGGCGACCTGCCCGACGGCGCGGACATCGAGCTGGGCCAGTGGCGCGCGGTGTTCCGGCAGCACAGCGCCAGCGAGGACGCGGACGTGGCCACGGAGGCCGGCAACAGCACCTCCGTGCAGGGCCGGGACGCGCAGCGCTGGCAGGCCGCGCAGCTGCGGGTGAAGCAGGGCGGCACGGAGGCCGTGCACCGGCTCACCGGCGACAGCTTCACGGTGGGCAAGGACGCGGGCAACGACCTGGTGCTCCAGGACCGGTTCATCTCCGGGCGGCACCTCAAGGTGACGCGCCGGGACGGCGTCTTCCACGTCGTGGACCTGCGCTCCACCAACGGCACGTGGCTGGGCCCGGTGCGCCTCTTCGAGGCGGAGGTGACGCTGCCCACGTCGCTGCGCGTGGGCGAGGCGGAGCTGATTCTGGAGGCCGTGCCCGCCGCGAAGAAGGAGGCCCAGGCCTTCCACGGCATCTTGGGGAGCGACCCGTCGGTGCGGCAGCTCACGGACCTGATTCAGCGCGTGGCGCCGTCCACCGCGGCCGTCACCATCCTGGGCGAGTCCGGCACGGGCAAGGAGCTGGTGGCGAACGCGCTGCACGCATGCTCGCCGCGCGCGAACCGGCCGCTCATCCCGGTCAACTGCGCCGCCATCTCCAAGGAGCTGATTGAGAGCGAGCTGTTCGGCCACGAGAAGGGCGCGTTCACCGGCTCCGTGGGCGCGCGCAAGGGCGCCTTCGAGGAGGCCGACGGCGGCACGCTGTTCCTGGACGAGATTGGCGAATTGCCGCTGGACCTCCAGGCGAAGCTCTTGCGCGCACTGGAGAGCGGTGAAATCAAGCGCGTGGGCGCCAGCCGCCCCCTGCACGTGGACGTGCGCGTGGTGGCGGCCACCAACCGCGACCTGCTGGCGGCGGCGCGCGAGGGCCGCTTCCGCGAGGACCTCTACTACCGCCTGTGCGTCGTGCCGCTGCACCTGCCGCCCCTGCGCAACCGCCGGGGGGACGTGGTGGCGCTGGCGGAGCACTTCGTGCGCGCGTTCGCCCCGCGCGGGCAGACGGTGCGCTTCACCCAGGCCGCACTGGACCGGCTCCAGCAGCACGCCTGGCCGGGCAACATCCGCGAGCTGCGCAACGTGGTGCACCGCGCGCTGCTCCTGCGCAAGGGCCCGTCCATCGACGGAAGCGACCTGTCCTTCGACCAGGAGGTCAACCGCGAGACGGGCATCACCGTGCCGGAGCTGCCGCCGGGCATGACGCTGGAGCAGATGCTGGAGAAGCTGGAGCGGCAGATCATCGAAACCGCGCTGCGCCGCTTCAACAACAACCGCGAGCGCGTGGCGCGTGAGCTGGGCCTCGCGCGCTCCACCCTCTTCAAGCGCCTGAAGGACTGGGGCCTGACGAAGCAGGACGAGCAGGAGTAGCTTCCGCGCCGCCCCGCCCTACCCGTTCCCCGGGTGGGTGGGGTCGCCCCAGGCCGAGTGCGGCGCGGGGTGCGCGTCCGTGCGCAGGTACCAGGGCACGCTGACAATCACCAGGCGCCGCTCGCCGGACAGGAGCAGCGCGCTCCTCAGCAGCTCCGAGCGGCGGCTGTAGAGCATGGCCCGGTACCAGCGCTTCTCCAGCAGCTCCGGCATCACGATGGCCACGGTGCGGCCCGGCACCTCCGCGAGCAGCGCGTCCAGGTAGTCCAGCAGCGGCCACACCAGCGCGCGGTACGGCGACCCCACGTGCACGAGCGGCGGCGGCGGGTGCCCCGCCTCCATGAGCGGGCCCTGGACGAAGTGCTGCCACTGCGAGTCCAGCGCCGCCTCGTCGGTGTCGCCGCTGCAGATGTGCACCGCGCGCACGTCGTCGCTCACCTCCAGCGCGAAGCGCAGCGCCGTCTCCGACGCATGGGACCAGCGGTCCACCGGCACCACGGCGACGAGCGGCGTCCCGGGAGTCAGGCGCAGCGGCCGCTTCAGCTCCGTCGCCTGCCGCGTGCGCGTGTACGCGGCGTGGACGCGCGACAGCAGCAGCAGGCCCACGGGCACGAGCACGAACGCGGCCCAGCCGCCGTGCACGAACTTGGACACGCCCACGATGCACAGCGTGAGCGCCGTCATCACCGCGCCCGCGCCGTTGAGCATGCGGCGCCACCGCCAGCCCTCCTTCTCCCGGTGCCGGTTCCAGTGCACCACCATGCCCGCCTGCGACAGGGTGAACGCCATGAGCGCGCCGATGGCGAAGAGGGGAATGAGCCGGTCCGTGATGCCCTTGCAGACGATGAGCAGCAGGGCCGCCAGCGCGGACAGGGTGAGGATGCCGCGCGACAGCGCCAGGCGGCGGCCCCGGTGGGCGAAGCCCGGGGGCAGGTAGCGCTCGCGCGCCAGCACCTGGCACACGAGCGGGAAGCCCGCGTAGCTGGTGTTCGCGGACAGCGCGAGCACGCAGAGGATGGCGGCCATGGCCACGTAGTAGAAGACGCCGCGTCCCATCACCGCCGCGATGAGCTGTGACAGCACCGTCTGGTAGTTCGCGCCGTCGGGGTCCGTCGCGCCCACGCCGTACGCCCGGCACAAGAGCGCGATGCCCAGCAGCATCGTCACCAGGATGCCGACGATGAGGCCCAGCGTGACGCGCGCGCGGCGAATGGCGGGGTCGCGGAAGATGGGCACGGCGTTGCTGATGGCCTCCACGCCCGTCATCGCCGTGCACCCGCTGGCGAAGGCACGGATGACCAGCCACGCGCCCAGCGACGCGGTGGGCACCGCCAACGGCGGAGGTGCCTGCACGGGCGTCGCTTCACCGGTGGCCAGCTTGAAGAGGCCCACGGCCAGCACCGCGCTCAGCGACGTGATGAAGAACCACGTGGGCACGACGAACACGGCGCCCGCCTCGCTGACGCCGCGCAGGTTCACCAGGGTGAGCAGCGCCAGCAGGCCCAGGGTGATGGGCAGCGTGTGGGGCCTCAGCGCGGGGAGCGCGGACACCAGCGCGCCCGTGCCGGCGGAGATGCCCACGGCCACGTTGAGCAGGTAGTCCAGCATCAGCGCCGTCGCCGCGAGCAGCCCCGCGCCCCGCCCCAGGTTCTGCTTCGCCACCGTGTACGCGCCGCCGCCGCTGGGATACACGGCGATGGTCTGCGCGTACGAGCCCGCGACGACCATCAAGAGCCCCACGATGGCGACGGTGATGGGGAAGAGCAGCCACAGCCCTCCGAGGCCCAGCGGGCGCAGCACGGTGAGCGCCGCCTCCGGGCCGTACGCGGCGGAGGACAGCGCATCCAGCCCGAGCAGCGCCACGCCGGTGAGGACGCCCGTCTTCTCCTGCATCGCCTGGGCGCTGGTGAGCGGGCGCCCCAGGAGCAGGTCCGCGAGGCCGTTGCCGCCCCGGCGCCGGGGCATGAACGGCCTCCTGCGTCCGTAGTCGGCCAGCTGGGCCATGGCGGCGTCCCCCTGGCCCGGAAGGTGCGCACCGGCTGTCCGGGCGAAAACACGGCCCCGCGGTCGCATGCCCTCCAGGGCCATAGACCGTTTCCCGCGCCCGTTCGTTCCAGGGGAAGACACAGGAGACCGTCCGCCATGGGCCCGCACGCCGCCGTCCTCGCCTTCCCCACCCTGGATGACTTGTACGCCCAGCACCGTCCCCGAGCGCTGGCCATTGCCCGGCGCATCGTGGGGGACACCGACGACGCGGAGGACGTGGTGCAGGACGTCTTCCTGCGCCTGTCGCGGCAGCCCCCGGGCCTGGACGGACGGGCGACGTGGACGACCTGGCTGCACCGGGTGATGGTCAACAGCAGCATCAACTGGCTGCGCGCGCGCCGCCGCCGGGAGCGGCTGACGCACGCGCCCCAGGAGACCGTGTCCCCGGAGGCCCACGCCATGGGCACGCAGATGCAGCGCCACTTCCACGAAGCGCTGGAGGAGGTGAACCCCCAGCAGCGGCAGGTGCTCTACCTGCGCGAGGTGCGCGGCCTGGGCTCCGCCGAAATCGCCCGGCTCCTGCGCATCCCCGAGGGCACCGTGAAGAGCGCCCTGCACCGCGGCCGCCAGCGCGCCCTCACCGTGATGGAGGAGCGCGGCCAGCGGCCCTGAGGCCCCGAAGCTCGGAGCCCGCTACTCGTCGCCCTTGCTGCCCACGAACTGGTCGCCCTTCTCCTTGAAGAGGAGGTTGAAGCTGGTGAGCGAGCCGTAGACGCGGGTGATGTAGCCCTGCATCTCCGCCTTCTCCGCCTCCGTGAGCTTGGGGTGGGCGTTGAGCTTCTGCTCCAGCACGCGGATGCGGTCGCGCACCATCGTGACCTTGTGGAACAGGTTGTCGATGGGCAGGTCCTTCGCCTGGAGCTCCGGGTTGCCCGGCACCAGCCGCACCATGCCGCCCTCCCACTTGCCCGCGAGCGGCGGCTCACTGAGGCCCGCCGCCTCCCGGAAGATGTCCATCAGTTCTTCGCGCGTCATGTTCAGCCCTTCCAGGTCCACCACTTGCCGCGGATCCGTGCGGTGGCGCACCACCACGGGCGCCACGCTCCGCGCGGTGCGGGTTCGCGTGCTCGAAACGACAGGCGCCGGGGCCGCCGAGCCCCGCGGCGCGTACTTTTCACAGATGGGCGCGGAGGGCGGGAACATGCCGCGCGAGTTGTTCAGGCGGCACGGCCCCACCCAGCCACGGTGATCCTCGGAGTGCGGACTCCAGAGCTTGCAGTTGCCGCACACCCGCTCGTCGGGGCGGAAGATGGGAAGAGGCCGGGGTCCCGCTCCCGCGTCCGACATGTCAGCGCGCCTCCTTGGCCACCGGCTTGCCCTTGCGGATGTTGAGCTCGCGCAGGAGCGCGTCCGCGTCCTCGACCTGGTCCAGCTGCCAGAGCAGGTAGCGCACGTCCACGTTGACGTTCCGGGCCACGTCCGGATTGTAGCCGAAGTCGTTCGCGACGTTCTCCCACACGCGGTCGAAGTTCACGCCCACGAGCTGCCCCTTGCCGTTCACCGTGGGGCTGCCGGAGTTGCCGCCCGTGGTGTCCGCGTCCGCCAGGAAGTCCACCGGCACGTCCTTCAGCCGGGGGTCCGCCCACGGCCCGAACTTCTTCGCCGCCGCGGCCGCGCGCACCTTCTCCGGCGCGTTGAAGGGCTCTTCGCCCGTGTGCTTCTGGAGCATGCCGCTCAGCGTCGTCTGCGGCAGGTACACCGCGCCGTCGCGCGGCGTGTAGCCCTGCACCTTGGCGAACGACACGCGCAGCGTGCTGTTGGCGTCCGGAGCAATCGGCTTGCCCGCCTGCGCCATCACCGCCTTGCGCCACGCCGGCCGCAGCCGGGAGGACGCGCCCTGGCGCCGGTCGCGCGTGTCGTCCAGCGCGGCCTGCTCCTTCGCCAGCTCCATGCCGAACGCGAGCAGCGGGTCGCGGCGCGCGGTGAGCTGCCCCACGGACTCGTCCGCCATCTTCAGGCGCTCCGCGAGCGTGAGCACCTTGGTGCCCGCGTAGAGCGAGTCGATCTTCGCGGTGACGTCCTTCTCCGAGTACGTCTTGCCGAAGACGGCGTCCACGGACGTGATGCGCGCGTCCGCGGGGAGCGCCTGCGCGCGCTTCACGAAGGCGTGCAGCAAGGCCTTGTCCGCGGCGAGGAAGAGGTTCTTCTGCTCGCGCTCCAGGCGGTCCTTGATGCGCGGCACCTCGCGGTCCATGTACTCCGGACGGCGCTCCAGGTCCGGCTTCGCGCGCTCCATGGCCAGCCGGGCCACGGACGTGGCCAGCGCGGGTCCGCGCGCCAGGCGGCCGGACATGCCCAGGAGGAACTCGCGGTCGAACGTCTTGGCGGACTCCTGCTGCTCCGCGAGCAGGGCGTCCCGGGCCTTGAGGGCCTCGCCCCACTTCGCCGCGTCCTTCTGGGCCCAGGCGACGGTGGCCGCCTCCGTGTCGCGCTGCTTCTCCACGATGTGGCCGCGCTGCAGGCCCGCCAGCTGCCCGCCCGCGTTCTTGTAGGCGTTGTGCAGGCCCTTGAGCTGCGAGGCCACGGCGATCTTCCCGGCCGGGTCCTTCTCCCCTTCTGCCTCCAGGATGCGGATGGCCTCGCCCAGCACGTCGCGCATGCGCGGGTAGAAGCGCGCCTGGCGCTCCGCCATCTCGTCCGCGAGCAGCGTGCGGTACGTCGTGCCCGGGTAGCCCAGCACCATCACGAAGTCACCGGGCTTCACGCCCTCGGTGGACAGCGGGAAGAAGAACTCCGCCTTGTAGGGCACGTTCTTGTCGCTGAACGCGGCGGAGCTGCCGTCCGGCGCGGTGTACGCGCGGATGATGGCGAAGTCGCCGGTGTGGCGGGGCCACATCCAGTTGTCCTCTTCCCCGCCGTACTCGCCCACGGCACGCGGCGGCGCGTAGACCAGGCGCACGTCCTGCAGCTCCACCGCGTCCACCAGCGTGTAGTTCACGCCGCCGTCGAAGGTGGCGACCTGGCAGCGGGTCGCGGGACGCTTCTCGCACTCGGCGACCAGCTCCTTCTGCTTGCGGTCGATGGCCTTGTAGCGCGCGAGGTCGTCCGCGCCCTGCGGCACCGCGGCGTTCACCTCCGCCGTCACGTCCTTGAAGCCGCGCGGCACCTGCACGCGCGAGCCCTTGCCCGGAAGCTCCTCCGACTGGCTCTTCGCGAGGAAGCCGTCGGTGATGAGGTCCTTCTGCGGGGAGCTGTGCTCCTGGATGATGGAGAAGGCGCAGTGGTGGTTGGTGATGATGAGGCCGGAGGCGGAGATGAACGACCCGGAGCAGCCGCCGGTGTTCACCGTGCCCGCCAGCAGGCCCGTGCCGCGCTTGGGGTCCCACAGCTTGTTGGGCGGCAGCTGGAGCCCCTGGGCCTTGAGCCAGGCAGGGCTCAGTTCCAGCACCTGCTGCGGGGTCCACTTCCCTTCCCCGGCGAAGGCCGGGGCAGCCACGAGCGAGAGGAGAAGGAGCGTCTTCTTCATGGTGTCCCCTCCCTACTCCGTCCGCCGCCCGGGCGCGACCGTTCCGGTGTCCGGGGCGGGCGTTTTCGCGGAAGATGGAACACGCTTGGATGTTCCGGTGTCCAGGCAGGAGGGGACCAGCGATGCGGACCGCGAGCGGGGCGACACTGGATTTCGGAAGGCTGGCGCTGCTCCTCCTGCTGATGGGGGCGTCCTGGTACTTCTGGTACTCGCCGGTGCTGTGGCCGGTGAAGGTGCTGGTGGTGATGATGCACGAGACGGGGCATGCCCTCGCCACGCTGCTCGTGGGGGGCTCCGTGGACCGGGTCCACCTCCAGCTGAACGAAGGGGGCAGCTGCTTCTCCCGGCTGCCGCCCGGCGTCTTCAACCGCATCGTCGTGTCGTCCGCGGGCTACCTGGGCAGCGCGGTGGCGGGCGCGGGGCTGATGCTGGCCACGTTCCGCTTCCGGCTGGGCCGCGCGGTGATGGGCGCGGCGTCCGTGTGGCTGGCGGTGATGGGCTTCTTCTACGCCGGGGACCTCTTCACCCTGGCCTTCTGCCTGGGCATGGCGCTGGCCATGGGGCTGGGCGCGCGCTTCCTGCCCACGGGGTTGGTGGACGCGATCAACCTGTTCCTCGCGGCCTTCACGGCGCTCTACGTCATCTTCGACCTGAGGGACGACCTGTGGAACAGCGCGGTGCGCGCCCAGAGCGACGCGGCCATCCTCGCCAGCGAGACGTGGGTGCCGTCCATCGTCTGGGCGGCCCTGTGGACGCTGCTGTCCTTGGCCCTCCTGGCCGTGTCCGCGTACTGGGCCATGCACGCGAAGCCGACGGGCGGCGTGAAGATGCCGCCCATGGCCCGCGCGCGGAGGGTGTGAGTCAGGGGCCGCGCGCTACTTGCGCGGCCGCATCCGGAAGGCCACGAAGGACGCCATGTCCGGGAAGCCGAAGTACGGGTTCTTCTGCCGGATGGCCTCCATCTGGGCCACCGGCACGTCCGCGTAGTCGTGGCCCGGGAACAGCCGCGCGGAGTCCGGCACCTTCGCCAGCACCTGCGACAGCGAGCGGTACATGTCCTCCGGGTTGCCGCCCGGGAAGTCGCACCGGCCGCACCCGTTGATGAAGACCGTGTCCCCGGACACGAGCGCGTCCTCGGCCAGCAGGCAGTGCGACCCCGGCGTGTGCCCGGGTGTGTGCAGGGCCTGGAACGTGCGCGCGCCCACCGGCACCGGGTCCCCCGCCTTCAGGAGCTTGAGCGCGTCACCGCCTCGCTTGCGCAGCTCGCTGGAGAAGTCGACCTCCTCCGCCTGCGCGTACACCGGCACATCGTGGCGCGACAGCAGCTCCTCCAGACCGTTGATGTGGTCGCCGTGGCAGTGCGACACGAACGCGCCCACCAGGCGCTTGCCGTCCTTCGCCACCGCGGCCTCGATGGCCGGCACGTCCCACGCCGGGTCCACCACCACCACCTCCGGGCCATCCTGGGGGCCCACGAGGTAGACGAAGTTGTCCATCGGTCCGAGCTTGAGCTGGCGTACATACGGCGTGGGCATGGTTGTCCTCCTGGCGGCCACTCTACGCCCCAGGCTTGCCGCCCCGGGGCCTGTTCCCGTTGAATGCCCCCGTTCGCTGTCCCATGCCGCCAGGAGGTCCCCTTCCGTGAAGCGCCTGCCCACCCTGCTCGCCTGCTCGCTCCTGGTCGGCGCGACCGCCTCCGCCGCCGGGCGGACGGCCTCCACCCTCCGCTACAAGCCGTCGCCGGACGACGAGCGGCCCGTCATCGTGGACGCCACCATCGGGCCCCAGGGCAGCGACTTCGCCATGCGCCTGAAGTTCAACAAGGACCCCTTCGGCGAGGAGTGCAAGCAGCGCTGCGCCAACATCACCCTCTTCCTGGACACCGACTCCAGCACCCAGTCCGGCCTGCGACTGGCCGCCAACAAGGCCCCGGAGAACGGCGCCGACCTGGCGGTCGTCATCCAGGGCGTGCGGGAGTACAAGCGCCAGGACGCGCCCCCGGAGATGGCCCTGCGCGTGAAGGTCCGCCAGCTGGGCTCTGACGCCACCAGCGCGGACGCGGGCGAGCTGCTCGCGGACCTCAACAACCGGCAGGATCCGGAGCGCATCCAGACGGACGGCACCACCGTCTACCTCCTGGTGGACGCCACCAGCGCGCTCCTGCCCTCCGCCCGCAAGGTGCGCGTCATCTACCACCCGCCAGGTGGCAAGGCCCTCACCGCCAGCATCAACGGGATGGCCAGCGGCAGCTCCGGCAAGGGCGTGCAGATCTTCAAGCGCGGCAGCGGCAACTGGGGCCGCGCCCCTGACGCGGAGGGCAAGAAGCCCCGCGCCAATCCCCCCGGCGACAACGGCTAGTCCAAGCAGGCCGCCAGTCAGGCCCCGACACCGCTCCCCTCGGAATTCCGGGGGGTTGGCGGTGGGTTCTAAGCAGGCACAGGACTGTACGGACGTACAGAAGTTCCGCGTCGGAGCCGACGCAACCTCCCGAATTCGTTCTCAATGTCAGAGGCCCATGGTAGTCCCGGCCATCTGACGTTGAGTGGCCGACCCGACTGGTAGTCGCAGCGCGAACGACGCGGCCCGCGCGCCGCGTCACGCACGGTGGGGGCGGCCCGTGTGACACCCATCTGGATTCCATGACCATGCTCGCAGAAGCCGAAACGAAGTCGCGCAAGAAGCAGGGAGGCCCGGCAGGGGGCGGAGGCAAGGGAGGCGGCGGCGCGTCCGGCGCCGGCGGCGGGGACGGTCTGCCCGCGGGCCTGGCCGAGGAAGCGCGCCGCCGGTACCTCAACTACGCCCTGTCGGTCATCACCTCGCGCGCCCTGCCCGACGTGCGTGACGGCCTCAAGCCCGTGCAGCGCCGCATCCTGTACGGCATGTGGAACGACCTGAACCTGTCGTTCGACACGAAGTACCAGAAGTGCGCGCAGGTCGTTGGCGCCATCATGGGCCGCTACCACCCGCACGGCGACACGGCCATCTACGACGCGCTCGTGCGCATGGCCCAGGACTTCTCCCTGCGCTACCCGCTGGTGGACGGCCACGGCAACTTCGGCTCGCTCGACGGCGACTCCGCCGCGGCCTACCGCTACACCGAGTGCCGCCTGGAGAAGCTGGCCACGGAGCTGTTGGGTGAGCTGGACAGCAAGACGGTCCGCTTCCGCCCCAACTACGACGGCACCCGCGAGGAGCCGGTCGTCATCCCGGCGCGCGTCCCGCAGCTGCTGATGAACGGAACCACCGGCATCGCGGTGGGCATGGCCACCAACATCCCGCCCCACCACCTGGGCGAGCTGGTGGACGCGCTGCTGGCGCTCATCAACGACCCGGAGCTGCAGACCAAGGACCTGCTCAAGTGGATCAAGGGGCCGGACTTCCCCACCGGCGGGCAGATCCTCAACGACAAGAAGGAGCTGCGGGAGATCTACGAGACGGGCCAGGGCTCCGTCCGCATCCGCGGTGAGTACAAGCTGGAGGAGCTCAAGCGCGGCGGTCAGATGATCGTCGTCACCTCCATCCCGTACACGGTGAACAAGTCCACGCTCGTCGCGAAGATTGGCGAGCTGGTGCGCGAGCGCAAGCTGCCGCTCATCACCGACGTGCGCGACGAGTCCACCAAGGACGTCCGCATCGTGCTGGAGCTCAAGAAGGACGCCAACCCCGAGCTGGTGATGGCGTACCTCTACAAGCACACGCCGCTGCAGACGAACTTCGGCGTGAACCTCACCTGCCTCGTGCCCTCGGACAACCCGGACGTGGGCACGCCCAAGCGGTTGGACCTCAAGTCCATCCTCCGCTACTTCCTCGACTTCCGCCTGGAGATCGTCACCAAGCGCTTCGAGCACGAGCTGGCGGAGCTCAAGCGGCGCGTCCACATCCTCGAGGGCTTCGAGAAGGCCTACGACGCGCTGGATGAGATCATCCGGATCATCCGTCAGTCCGAGGGCAAGCAGGACGCCGCCCAGAAGCTGATGGCGCGCTTCAAGATGGACGAAGTGCAGGTGGACGCCATCCTGGAGATGCGCCTCTACAAGCTGGCCCGGCTGGAGATCCTCATCGTCCAGAAGGAGCTCAAGGAGAAGCGCGCGGAGATCAAGCGCATCGAGGGCATCCTCAAGGACGTGAAGAAGCGCTGGTTGGTCATCCACGACGAGCTGTCCGGCCTCAAGGCCGCGTACACCGACAAGCGCCGCACGCGCATCGGCGGCGCGGGCTCCGAGGAGATGGAGTTCTCCGCGGAGGCGTTCATCGCGGACGAGGACGCCCACGTCGTGATTACGCGCGACGGGTGGATCAAGCGCGTGCGCGAGGTGAAGGACCCGTCCACCACGCGTCTGCGTGAGGGCGACGCGGTGATGGCGGTGCTCGCCGGCAGCCTGAAGGCGAACCTGGTGCTGTTCAGCAACTTCGGCACCGCCTACGTCACCCGCTTCAACGACGTGCCGGCCTCCACCGGCTACGGCGACCCGGTGCAGAAGCTGTTCAAGTTCGACGACGGCGAGCGCGTGGTGGGCGCCCTGTCCCAGGATGCCCGCCTGCCCCAGCCGGAGAAGCTGGTAGCGGTGACGCGCCAGGGCCTGGGCCTGCGCTTCCTGCTCCAGCCGCACACGGAAGTGTCCACCCGCGCCGGCCGCCGCTACGCGAAGACGGGCGAGGGCGACGAGATCATCGGCACGCAGCCGGTGGGCGACAAGGACCTGCTCGCCGTCCTCACGGAGAAGACCAACGCCCTGGTGTGCAAGGTGGCGGAGGTGAACGAGCTGGCGGGTCCGGGCAAGGGCGTCCAGGTCATCAAGGTGGACGCGGGCGACAAGGTGGTGGACTTCCTCGCGGCGCCGGCCAGTCAGAAGGACGCCACGCTGGAGTTCGAGACGCAGAAGGGCCGCAAGCTGCACCTGTCACCGGCGAAGTTCACGGTGACGGCACGCGGCGGCAAGGGCCACGAGATGTCCAAGCGCGACACGGTGAAGGAGGTGGCGCGGCCCGTCACCTTCGTGCCGCTGCCGGAGAAGAAGGAGTAGCGGGAAGGCCATGGCGACCAAGAAGGAAAGCTACACAGGCGCGGACATCCAGGTCCTGGAAGGCCTGGAGCCGGTGCGCAAGCGCCCGGCCATGTACATCGGTGGCACCGACAGCACGGGCTACCACCACCTCCTCTGGGAGATCGTCGACAACTCGGTGGACGAGGTCATCAACGGCTACGCGTCCCTCATCGAGGTCACGCTGCACAAGGGTGGCAAGTCCATCACCGTCGTGGACAACGGGCGCGGCATCCCCGTGGACATGATGCCCAAGCACAAGAAGCCCGCCGTGGAGGTCATCCTCACGACGCTGCACGCGGGCGGCAAGTTCGAGCAGGGCAACTACATCCACTCGGGCGGTCTGCACGGCGTGGGCAGCTCCGTGGTGAACGCGCTCACCAGCAAGCTGCTCATCGAAATCAAGAAGGACGGCAAGCGCCACGTGCAGTCGTACGCGCGAGGCAGGGCGACCAGCGCCCTCAAGGTGGAGGGCCCCGCGCGCGGCACCGGCACGTCCATCACCTTCGAGCCGGACGCGGAAATCTTCGGTGAGAAGCAGAAGTTCGACGCGGCCCTGGTGCGCGAGCGCCTGGAGGCGAAGAGCTACCTGCACAAGGGCATGACCGTCGTCTGGAAGGACGAGACGGCCACGCCCGCCGTGTCGGAGACGTTCAAGCACGACGGCGGCATCGCGGAGTACCTCACCAAGGTCGTCTCCGAGCGCCAGAAGCCCATCGTCCCCGCGGGCAGCACGCCGTTCTACTTCTCGCGCGACAACGAGGTCCGCCTGGAGGTGGCGCTGGCGTGGACGGAGGCCACGGACGAGCACATCCGCTCGTACGTCAACGGCATCCCCACGAACCTGGGCGGCACGCACGAGGCGGGCCTGAGGGCCGCCATCGTCAAGGCGATGCGCAACTACATCGAGACGCACGGCCTGACGCCCAAGGGCGTGTCGCTCACCGCGGAGGACATCCGCGAGGGCATCACCGCCATCCTCTCCGTGTACGTGGTGGAGCCCCAGTTCCAGGGGCAGACGAAGGGCCGCCTCAACAACCCGGAGACGACGGCGCAGGTGGACGGCGCCATCCGCCCGGTGCTGGAGAAGTGGCTCAACGACAACAAGTCCATCGCGGAAGCGCTGCTGGCGCGCATCATCCTGGCCGCCCGCGCGCGTGAAGCCTCCCGCGCGGCCTCCGCCGCCATCAGCCGCAAGTCCGCGGTGAGCCACCGGCTCAACCTCCCCGGCAAGCTGGCGGACTGCTCGTCCACGGACCCATCCACGAGCGAGCTGTTCATCGTGGAGGGTGACTCCGCAGGCGGCTCCGCCAAGCAGGGCCGCGACCGGCGCACCCAGGCCATCCTCCCCCTGCGCGGCAAGGTGCTCAACGCGGAGCAGGCGTCCACCGACAAGGTGGCCACCAACAAGGAGCTCCAGGACATCGTCAGCGCGCTGGGCTGCGGCATCGGCTCCGACTTCGACATCACGAAGCTGCGGTACGGCCGCGTCTTCCTGCTGATGGACGCGGACAGCGACGGCCACCACATCGCCACGCTGCTGCTCACGTTCTTCTACCGGCACCTGCGGCCCCTGATTGAAGCGGGCGCGGTGCACATCGCCCAGCCGCCGCTGTACCGGGTGGACATCGGCAAGGAGACGTACTGGGCCCTGGACGAACCGGACCGCGACCGCATCATCCGCGAGAAGGCCAAGGGCAACGCCAAGCCCAACATCATGCGCTTCAAGGGTCTGGGCGAGATGACGGCCGATGAGCTGAAGACGACCACGCTCGATGCGAAGAACCGCATCAGCCTGCGCGTCACCATCGACAACGCGCTGGAGACCGACCGCATCATCAATGACCTGATGGGCAAGGATGTCTCGGCGCGTTACAAGTTCATCACCGAAATGGCGGGCGAGGTCCAGGAGCTGGACGTCTGAGAAAGCGGGAGTCCCCGCACACCCGGGACGGGCGTTTCCCCGTCCCGGGGGGGCATTGGTCTTCCGCCCCGCCGGTCGGCTAGCATCCGCCGAATCGTGAACACTGCCCGTCTTGCCCTGACTGTTGCGCTCGCCTGTGTGCTGAGCGCTCCCGCCGCCGACGCCGCCACCAAGCGGAAGTCCGCCGCGAAGAAGAAGCGCCCCGCCGCCACCCGGAAGGTGCCCGCGCCCGTCCCCGAGGCTGTCTCTTATACACC
>NZ_RAVW01000830.1 GCF_003611585.1 Corallococcus exercitus
CTACATCCTCGCCCGCCGGGAAGGGAAGGGCGGGGAAGGCGGCGCGCAGGGCGCTGAGCGCGGCCGCCGCGCGGTCAGGGGGCGGGGTGAGCATCACGGAGGGCAGTCCCGGGCCTGAAGCGCCATCGGCGAAGTGAGGTCCTTCAGGCGCTTCGCCATCAGCGTCGTGGAGTCCTCCAGCCACTGGATGCAGTACTCCGGGTTCACGAAGATGCCCTGGGCCACGGCGTCGAGGAACACGGGCGGCACCCAGGCGATGAGGTAGTCCGCTGACTGGGTGGGCGATTCCGGATCCTCGCGGAACATGCCGACCCAGGTGTCCCAGGGCGGCATGTTGTCCACGTCCAGGTAACCCCGCGTCGCCAGCTCCGCTCCGCCGTCGCAGGTGTTGTCATCCGGGAAGTAGACCAGCAGCCGGCCGCCGTGAAGGCGCCCATCCGCGCGTGACGGGCTGGACTCCGGCGGCGTGTTTCGCAAGGCGTAGTGCCGCGCGTGGATGACCCGCTCCATCATCTGGAAGCGGTCGCAGTCCACCATCGCCCGGGGCTGGAATCCGGGCGTGCGCAGGCAGGTGGCCGGCGCGTCCAGGGTGGCCCGGGCCGCGCACCAGCGGATCGTCTCTCCGAGCACCTCGAGGAGTGAATCCCATCCCCACGCGCCATTCGGCACGTCGTACAGCAGGCGCGAGGGGCCGGGCTCACGCGAGCTCGGCGCCTGGGGGATGATCCTCACCGTTGCATCGCCTTGAGCAGCTTCTGGGCATCCTCCGCGCTGAGCTTGCCGGCTTCCACCAGGTCCAGCACGCGGCGCATCTCGTCGTCGGGGATTCCCCGGGACTGAGGGGGCGGGGG
>NZ_RAVW01000831.1 GCF_003611585.1 Corallococcus exercitus
AAGAGACAGGGTTCCACCCCCTCCTCGCGTGTCCGTCCGTCCACCCTCGGGCCCGGACACCCACGGTCACGCGTCAGAAGGGTGCTGCCTCCCGCGCCCCCCCTACTGCGGGCGCTCCCAGCCGTTGCGGTTCACGAAGTCCGACACGATGGCGGCCGTCGTGTCGCGAATCTTCTCCACGTCCGCCGCGGACTTGCCCGCCGGGTCTTCAATCATGGGCCAGTCCTCGCGCTTCTGGTCCGCCACCACCGGCGCGTCCGCCAGCCCGCCCAGCGTCACCAGGATCTGCGCGCTCTTCGCCAGCTCCGGCGTCAGCCGCTGCGGCTTCGCGTCTCCCAGGTCCACGCCCATCTCCTTCATGGTCGCGAGCACCTCGGGATGCAGACGCTCGGCCGGCTGCGTCCCCGCGGAAATCGCGCGCGCCTTCGCCGGGTCCGCCAGCAGGTTGAAGAAGGCCGCCGCGATCTGCGAGCGACCCGCGTTCTGCGTACAAGCGAAGATGACCGTATTCATCGCACCGCCTTTGGAGTGTTGAAATTCATGAGGTTCCTGGGCTTCCTGGGAAGTATCACATCCTGAGCGGAGAAGAGGACAACGCTCGCCCGCCCACCCTTCCATCTCTTTCCGGCCCGGGGTGTCATGACCGGGGATATGGGTAGGATTTGACTCCGCGAGAAGTCTTTGCGCGAGCGGATGCCGGGGACGTGCCTACGTTGAAGGGGTCATGCAAAGCACCCCCTCCTGGGCCTGGATCGTCTTCTGGGCGCTGCTGCTCGCGCTGCTGGTGGTGGACCTGCTCGCGCACCGGGGAGGGCGGGGGCAGTCGCGCCGCGCGGCGCTCTTGTGGAG
>NZ_RAVW01000832.1 GCF_003611585.1 Corallococcus exercitus
GCCCAGGGCCCCCGGTCCCCTCACGCGCCCGGGGCCTCTGACGGGCTGAAGACCAGGCGGTCGCCCTCCTGGGTGCCGCTGGCCCCGAGGACGCCCGCGGGCAGTTCCAGGACGGAGTTGGCCTTGAAGTAGATGGACGAGGTGCGCCAGGGGGGCATGGCGGGCACTTGCTTGACGATGCGCCCTTCCGCGTCCAGGAAGGCGACGTCGATGGGGATGCGCATGAAGAAGGTGTGGATGGAGTTGCAGGGCTCGATGTGCATCCCGCCCCCCATGGGCAGCGAGGCGCGGCCCATGAGCCCCTGGAAGCGCTGGACGAAGGACTCGGCGCGTTCCGCTCGGTCCGCGAGCAGCCGCTGCCGCGTTTCGTTGGTCACCCTCCAGTGCATGTCCGGTGTTCTATCCCATGCTTGAGCCCCTGGCGTCCCCCCTGCACCTGGTCCTCGTGTCCCCGCAGATTCCGCCCAACACCGGCAACGTGGCCCGGCTGTGCGCGGTGACGGGCTGCCGGCTCATCCTGGTGGAGCCCCTGGGGTTCTCCATCGACGACCGGAACCTGAAGCGGGCGGGGCTGGACTACTGGGACAAGGTGTTCCTGAAGCTGTACCCGACCTACGACGCCTACGTGGCCGAGTACCCCCAGGCCCGCCGGTGGCTGTTCTCCGCGAGGGCGGAGACGTCGCTGTACGCGGCCAGGTTCGAGCCGGGGGACCACCTGGTGTTCGGCTCGGAGGTGACGGGGCTGTTGCCGGAGGTGATGGAGGGGGGGACGGGGACGCCGGTGACCATCCCGATGCTGCCGGAGCGCCGCAGCTTGAATCTTTCGACGTCGGTGGGGAT
>NZ_RAVW01000833.1 GCF_003611585.1 Corallococcus exercitus
CCGCACCCACCCTTCCGCTGGACGTCTCCAGCCACGAGCCCTCGCTGATGGCAGCGCCCCGCCTCGTGGACGAGGCCGCTCCGCCCCAAGCTTCGGCCGAAGCTCTGGCCGACGCTCCGGTTCCCGGTGACGCGCTGGCGCTGCCGCACACGCACGCCCGCCGGGTGGACCACGTGGCCCGCGCCCAGGGCCTGCGCGAGCTGGGCGACCTGTCCGGGGCGGTGACGGAGCTGCGCCGCGCGCTGCACGACGACCCGGGCGCCACGGACGCCCTGGCCCAGCTCGCGCGCACGGCGCGGCTGGCCGGGGACACGAAGCTCGCCATCGACGCGTATGGCCGGCTGGGGCAAGCGGAGACCTCGGACGCAGGGGCGCTGGTGCAGCAGGCGCGGCTGCTGGTGTCGGAGGGCCGCTTCGCGGAAGCGGTCCACGTGGGGGAGGAGGCGCTCCTGCGCGACCCGGAGGACCCGGAGGTGTACCAGGTGCTCGGCCGCGCCCACCTGGGCGCCAACGAGCTGGCCTCCGCCATCCTGCGCTTCCAGCAGGCGGTGCACCTGGACCCCGAGCACGGCCACGCGCTCAACAACCTGGGCTTCGCCTACCTGCGCGCCAACGACAACGCCCGCGCCGTGGAGGTCCTCACCCAGGCCGCGGCCCTCCTGCCCCACGTAGCCTACGTGCAGAACAACCTGGGCGTCGCCTGCGAGCGCCTGGGCCGGCTGGAGGAGGCCCGCGCCGCCTACGCCGCCGCCACCCGGCTGTCGCCCCGCTACGTGCAGGCCCGCGTCAACGCGGAGCGGGTGGGCCGCGTCGCCCGGGCCGACCC
>NZ_RAVW01000834.1 GCF_003611585.1 Corallococcus exercitus
GCCACGCCCCAGCGTTCCGTCACCAGCACGCGCCCCCTCAGGCCGAACGACCCGAGCATGCCGCCGCCTCGGCCCCGCAGCCCTCCCACCAGCCCGTCCTTGCGGTGGTCGTAGAAGAGGACCGCCTCGCCCCGCAGCGGCCCGCCGCGCCCCAGCCACACGCCGTAGCCAAACGTGTAGAGCAACTGGCCGTACAGGTTGTCGTCCTCCACGCGCCCCGGATAGCTGTAGCTCTGGGCCGACAGCCCCACGCCGCCCTCCACGAACGAACCCGCGAAGCGCGGCCCGAAGCGCTCCATCGCGTAGCGGCCCTTGAGCGCCAGCTCCCCGCCTCCCAGCGTGAAGCCCTCCGTCGGGTAGCGGTGGTACGTCGCGAAGCCCTCCACATCCAGCGACGTGCCATCCCCCAGCCCCGGCGTCCGCTCCGGCGCGCCCCACAGCCGGTACGCGGCGCCCGCGCGGATCAACGTGTTGCCCTCGTCCGGCGCCAGCCGCGCGGACGCCTCCAGCCGCACCGCCGACAGCCTCGCCACCGCGCCCAGCGCGAAGAAGTTCCGGTACTCCGCCGTCGCGTCGTGCACGTACTGGTAGCCCAGGTCGAACTCCAGCGGCGGCAGCGTGTCCGGCACCCGCCCCGGGTCGAACGCGGGCGACGTCACCGCGTACAGGTTCGCCAGCATCGACAGCGAGAACACCCCCGCCCCCGTCAGCGTCACCGCGTACAGCGGCCCGATTGTTTTTCGCGACGCGCCCGTCAACGCGATGGGCACCAGCCCCGCCGCGATCAACCCCAGCCCCGTCGCCTCCGCCGCGAAC
>NZ_RAVW01000835.1 GCF_003611585.1 Corallococcus exercitus
TTGCGGGGGCCTGCGGCGGAGCCACCGCGCCGACCGCCGGAACCCCGGAGACGGTGGGGCGCGCAGCGGCGGGCATTGCTGGCGCCTGAGGCGGAGCAACGGCTCCGACGGCCGGTATCGCGGAGACGGTAGGGCGAGCAGCGGCGGGCGTTGCTTGAGCCTGGGGCGGAGCAACAGCGCCGACAGCCGGAACTCCAGTGGCGGTGGGTCGGGTACCCTCGGTGCTTACGGCCGGTGCTTGAGGCGGAGCGACTGAGCCGACAGTGGGAGCCGTCGTGCCCGTAGGGCGAGCAGCGGCGGGCGTTGCCGGAGCCTGGGGCGGAGCCACAGCGCCGACCGCTGGAATCGCGGTGACGGTGGGACGGGTCTGCGCGGTCGTCGCAGGGGGCGCGGACGCGACGCCGATGGACGGAATCCCGGACACCGTGGGCCGTGACGCGGTGGGAGTGCCCACCGCTGCGCTGCCCGGAGGCGGCCCACGGGGCGCGGCCCCCACGGGCGCGAGGCTCGCGGGCGTTGGACGCGGAGGCGCTCCACTCGCGGGCGCGACGGAAGGCACACCACTGGACGACGCAGGCTGTGCCGTCGCCGGAGTCACAGGCGGAACGCCACCTGCCGGAGGAACCGAGGGAACCTGACCCGAAGCAGGCCGTGCCGCCGCCGGGGCCACCGAAGGCACCTGACCGGACGCAGGCCGTGCCGCCGCCGGAGCCACCGCCGGAACCTGACCGGACGCGGGCCGTGCCGCCGCCGGAGCCAGCGGGGGCTGTCTCTTATAAACATCTGACGCTGCCGACGATAAGGCTCCTGCAG
>NZ_RAVW01000836.1 GCF_003611585.1 Corallococcus exercitus
CCCCACGGGGTTTCATGCGAGCCCTCCTTCCACGAGGCGGAACGCGCCCTCCTTCCGCGCGCCCTGTTCGCCGGAAGCAGGCGCGCATATAGGCTCCCGCCGGAGTTCCTTTCGTGGAGCACCCCGTTTCCCCCATGAGCAGCCGTTCCTCTTCCGCACCGGACGTCACCGACGACGCCCAACCCGTGGGCACCTCGGACGTGAAGGTCCGCGCCCAGCGCTCCATCGTCGCCCTGGGCCTGCGGACGCTCGGCTCCCTGGGCCTTCGCGTGGTGAGCTCGCTCGCCCTGTCGCACCTGCTCTTCCCCTCGGACTACGGCGCCTTCGCCATCGTGGCGTTCACCGCGGCCATGGGCGCGTACCTGGGTGACCTGGGGCTCAGCGCGTCCCTGGTGCGGCAGGAGCACGAGCCCACCGAGGATGAGATCAGCACCGCGTTCTGGAGCCACCAGGCGTTCACCGTCGCCATCGTGGCGGTGCTGCTGGGGCTCGCGCCGCTGCTGGCGCGCTCCTATGAGCTGGGGCCCTCTGGCGCAGCCATGGTGAGCGCGGTGGCGCTGGGGCTGTTCTTCCACTCGCTGCGCGTCATCCCCATCATGATGCTGGAGCGCCACCTGCACTTCCCCGCCATCGCGCGCGTGGAGCTGGTGGAGAACGTCGCGCAGACGGCCTCCACCATCGCCCTGGCCGCGATGGGGGTGGGCGCCTGGGCGCTCATCGGCGGCGGTCTGGTGCGCGGCGCGGTGGGGCTGGTGATGCTGTGGCGGGCGGCTGCGTGGCGTCCACGCGGGCGGGTG
>NZ_RAVW01000837.1 GCF_003611585.1 Corallococcus exercitus
CTAGGACGTGTCCGCAAATAGTTCGAGGGGAGCCGGGTGTTAGGAGGGCATGAGCCGAGGAGAGCTGACAGACGCCCAATGGGAGCGGCTGGCAGGACTGCTGCCGCCCCAGAAACCCGCGCGAGGCCGTCCGAACAAGGACCACCGCGAAGTGCTCGACGGAATCCTCTGGGTCCTGCGCACGGGAGCGCCCTGGCGCGACGTGCCTCGGGAGCAGTTCGGCAGTTGGAAGACGCTCAGCAGCCGATTCTACCGCTGGCAGGAGGCAGGCATCTGGGCGCGGGTGCTGCGGCAATTGCAGGCCGAAGCGCACGAGGATGAGCACCTGGACTGGACGCTGCACTTCCTGGACGCAAGCGTCATCCGCGCCCACCAGCACGCAGCCGGCGCACGCGGCACGCCGGTAAAAGGGGGGAGGCCGAAGCGCTGGGACGCAGCCAGGGGGGCTTCTCTACCAAGCTGCACGTCCGGGCGGAGGGCCAGGGGCTGCCGCTCGTCTTCGAGCTGACGGCAGGCCAGCGCCATGAGACGCAGGCCTTCGAGGCGCTGATGACGGGTGGCAGCGTGCCGCGCGCGCACTCGCCGGGGGCGCCACGCCGCTTGCCCGACGCCCTCGCGGCGGACAAGGGCTACAGCTACCCCAGCCTCCGCGCCTGGTGCCGCGAACATGGGGTGCACGCCATCATCCCCACTCGCTCGGACCAGCCCCGGCAGCGCGCCTTCCGGCGCGCGGCCTACCGCAAGCGCTGCCGGGTGGAGTGTCTCTTCAATCGCTTGAAGCAGAACC
>NZ_RAVW01000838.1 GCF_003611585.1 Corallococcus exercitus
CCGCTGGACTGGTGCGAGCCACCGCTGGACCCGCGCCCGCCCGGAGGAGGACTCCGGGTGCCGCCCCAGCCGCCGCTGTCGCCGTTGTTCGACGAGTGCGCCCCGCCGCCGCCCTGCGGGCGGTAGGGACCGGGACGGCTGTAGTTGCCCCGGCCGCCGTACGACGGGCCGTTGTAGCGCCCGGGCGACGCGTCATGCGAGCGCGGGCCGTACCGGTACGGGCCCGGACGGGAGGAGTAGTGGTAGCCCGGGCGGTAGCGGCTGTGCCCGTAGCCGTAGTAGCGCCACGACACGCCCGGGTAGCGGTACCACGAGCGCAGGAAGTAGTTCGGGCGGCCGAAGGACACCGAGATGTGCGCGTGGCGGTAGACCGGGACGATGACGCGCACCGAGCCGTTCCACCCCCAGCCGCCGCCCACGAACACCCAGGACGGGCCGCGACGCACCCAGTGCGGTGACACGAACACCAGGCCCGGACGTGGAGGCTCCATCCAGGTGCCGGAGACCCACTCGTAGCCGTTGGCGCCCCAGTACCAGTAGCCCGGCGCCCACGTGTAGTCCGGGGCCGGCGCGGGGGGCGGCGCCTCCACGCGCAGGGCCGGGGGCGCCTGGGTCGCCGTCACGTCCTCGCTGGCAACCTCGACGGGGATCTCCACCTCGGTGGAGCCCTCCTGCGCCCAGCCGCCGGACACCCAGCGCCAGATGTCACCGTCCTGCGCCCAGTAGCCGTTGACGTACTGGTAGCCGGGCATGCGCTCCACCCTGTCACTTATACACATCTGAC
>NZ_RAVW01000839.1 GCF_003611585.1 Corallococcus exercitus
AACCGCCGCGAGGCCCGCCACGGCATCCGAGATGTCTCCAATATCATCGTCGAATGACGCCCCGCGGTTGCTTGCGCCCTGCTCGCGGTCCGCCAGATTTCCCAGATACGCCGTCGCGCGCTCGCCCTGGTAGGCCGTGCGGGCGTCCGCGCCGCGCAAGACACCCATCTTCCTCAAGCCGTCGAAGATGGCGCCCTTGATGCGGTAGTGGGCAAAGGTGAGGAAGTTGGCACCCACCTTGGGGTCGAAGCGCTCCGCGGCTTCCAGGAGGCCGATCTGCCCATAGGCCAGCAGTTCATCCAGCTCCAGCTGGGCATTGAACTGCTTGCGCACGGTGGCCGCGAGCGACCGCACGTACGGGCCGTACTTCTCCAGGATGACCTTCCTGTCTTCACCCAGAGGCAAGCGGCGCGCTCACTCGGCCTTGGACCACAGCCGCTCGAGAACCTGGTTCAGCCGGGGATCATCCTGCAGCGCCCCGGCGATGCGGCCCGTGAGGGCAGCGGACTTCATGTTCAACTTCTCCTGAAGCACCTCGGAGACGAGCGCCTTCGTCGCCTCTTCCTTGCTCTTGAAGCCCCCGTTCTTCAGCCGCTTGGCGATGGCGAGCGCCTGCGCCGCGATCGGATCCGTGGCCTGGGGGCCCTGAACGTTGCTGGAGCCTACCAGACCCGAGGGCCCGACGAGCGATTCCGTGCGATCCACCTTGCCGCCAAAGGACGCGCCAGAGGCACCCGACGGACCGGACGCCCCCTTCACGCCGCCCGCGCGGCCCTTCCCACC
>NZ_RAVW01000083.1 GCF_003611585.1 Corallococcus exercitus
ACGAGACTTATCGTCGGCAGCGTCAGATGTGTACAAGAGGCAGGGGCGGAGGCGTGACGGTGGGGGGCGGTGGCACCGCGATGCCAGCGGAGGTTGCCGCCTTCAGCTCCCGGGCCGCTCGTGCGAGCCCCGCGTCCTTCGGTGAGAGCGCGGAGGCGCGCGCGTACAGCTCGCGGGCCAGCTCCAGCCGCCCCGCGCGCAGGTGGTGCTCCGCGGCGATGGCCACCACCCGCCAATCCTCCGGAGCCTCCGCGAGCCTTGCCGCCACCGCCCCCTCCATGGGCGCGGTGGGGAACGCGGCCGTCGGCGTCCGCTGGAGCGCGGCCGTATAGGACCGGAGCGCCTCCGCGTTCCGTCCCAGCGCGGCCAGGGCCCGGGCCCGCAGGTACTCCGTGGGCGCCAGGTCCGGGAAGAGGGCGAGCACCTCCGTGGCGTCCGACAGCGCTCCCGCCGCGTTGCCCCACGCCAGCCGCTCGGAGGCCCGCGCATGCCGTGCATCCAGCGAATCGTGCAGCGCGAACAGCTCCTCGCTCCACGCGTCGCGGCGAGGGTCCCCCAACGCCTCCGCCCCCGCGACCGCGAACGCCAGCGCGTCCAGCGTGCCGCCGCGCCGCTTCAGCGACTCCGCCGCGTCCGCCAGGGCCCGCTCCCGCTCACCCCCGGCCAGCCGGCACCGCGCGGACACCAGCAGGGGATCCAGCGAGGTGTCGTAGAGCACGCCACGGAACCCCGCCTCCGACGCGGCCTCCGCCGCGGGCAGCGCCTGCTCGCAGTGCCCCGCGCGCCGCGCCAGCTCCGCCATGAAGAAGAGGTCCATGGGCGTGTCCGCGCCAAAGCGCTGGAGCGACAGCGTCGCGGAGCGCGCCGCCACCTCGGGAGACTCGAACGGCACGCCGCGAAGCGGGCGCAGCATCGCCGTGAAGGGCTGCGCCGCCTGGAGCCGCTCGAACGCGCGCGTGGCCTCGTCGTAGCGCCCCGCGGCCATCGCGGACGTCATCGCGGACGCATCCGCCGCGGTCGTCTCACCGCGCTCGAACTGCCGCTGCACGTCCCGCACGAAGGGAAACAACACCGGCAGCGTGAAGACCGCCGCCGTCAGCGCGCCATACAGCGCCAGCGCCCGCGGCTGCCGTCGCGCCTGGAACACCGCCGCCATGCCCACCCCCGCGAACAGGGCCCACGCCGGCAGCGCGGCGACGCGATAGCGGCTCACCACGTAGAACCCCAGCGCGAGCACGGAGCTGGCGAACAGGTACAGCACGCCCCAGCCCACCCTCACACGGCGGATCAGCGCGATGAGCAACCCCGCCAATCCCATCAGCCCCAACGCCTGCGCGCTCACCAGCGGCCACTCCGACAGCCGCATCTCCGCACGACGGACCTCCACGAGGTCGTGCCCGTCCGGCCCGAACAGGAAGAAGGCGAGCTTGCGGCCCATGAGCCCCAGGAACGTGCCGGGCTCCCACGTCGCGAAGGCCAGCGTCTTCTTCACCCAGAACAGCTCCGCGTCCGCCGGGGACAGCGCATGGCCGGTGTCCGCGCGCGCGAACTCACGGTAGAGGTGGTGGGCGTAGTCCGGACGGTCCTTGGAGCGCAGCTGCGCCTCGTACTGCTTCACGAGCGTGGGAGGCTGCGCGCCCAGGCCCGTGCCCTCCGGCCGGTTGCCCATGTGCAGCACCGCGCCCGCGCTCATCGTCGCGCCCAGCTGCGAGCCCACCTTCGCGCGCACCACGAGCGACGGCACCGCGGAGGCCACGAACCCCACGGCCAGCAGCAGCCCCGGCGCCAGCCATCGCCGTCCGGGCTGCCCCCACGCCTCCCGCACCATCCACAGCGCCGCCAGCCCCAGGATGAACAACCCCGTGGGCCGCGTCGCCCCGGACAGCCCCAGCAGCACGCCCGCGCCCACCACGGAGGGCGTGCGGAAGCCCGGGCTCGCGGCGGCCAGCAGCGCCAGCGCCGCCAGGTTGAACACCATCACCAGCAGGTCGGGCTCCAGCGTGGCTTCGTACAGCAGCACCGGCACCGTCACCGCCAGCAGCCCCGCCGCCAGCAGCCCCGCCGCGCGCGACACCATCCGGGAGCCCAGCACGTACACGGCCCACAGCCCCACCGCGCCCGCGAGGCTCTGCAGGACGCGCAGGGGCCCGGGCGCGAGGAGCACGTTGAGCAGCAGGTAGAGCGGGCTGAAGTCCGCGCCCTGCTCGGCGGACAGCGTCCCCTGGGCCAGCATGCGGGCGCTGTCCGGATACTTCCCGAACATCCACGCCGGCAGCAGGGTCAGCCCCAGGACGACGTGAAGCAGGCACAGAAGCCCGAGCATCCCCGGAACGAACCAGGGGCGGGACGCGAGGGACGGCGCGGACGGAGCATTCACGAGCGGCCCCATCCTACAGGCCCGGCGGTCCCTGTCCCCACGGACAGAAAAAGGCCGGCCCCGCGTCGAAGCGGGACCGGCCTTCCTTCACTGCTCAGCGGTAGGGCTCAGGTGAGGCTCAGGCGCTCACTCGACCGGACGCACCTGGACCTGCATCACGGTGTCGGTCGTGTTCGTCGACAGCACCTCGATGATGGTGCCCGTCTTCGGGACCTTCACGCCGCCGTACGGCTGGGTGGCGTACCAGAACTCGTTCGTGTCGTTGAACACCGGCACCGCGGGCTGCGAGGGGTACTCGTTGCGCGGGAAGCCGTTGGGCTTGATGGACAGCGGGAAGCTGGGCTCCAGGCCGAACGTCGCGTCGTGCGTCTGCACGCGGCCGGACCAGTAGCGGCCGTCGCTGCGCTGCAGGGGCTGCGGGCGCGAGTCGATGGGCAGGATGCGGCCCGCACCCGGGTGCTGGGACACGTTGTTGTTCGACTGGGAGGTGTCCCAGTACGTGACGAGCAGGCCGGGGTTGTACGCGTAGCGCTCCGCCCAGTCGAAGTAGCCGTCCGCGCTGAAGCCGTAGTTGTACGGGCCCGTGGCCAGCGTCTCGTCGTAGCCGCGGAACTGACGCCACTCGGCCAGGTAGTAGTGGTCGTAGAGGGTGTTGGTGCCGTCCGTCACGAAGAACGTCGACTTGTCCCACCACTTGTGGCCCCACTCGCCGTCGTCACCGAAGAGGTAGGTGTTCTTCGCCCAGAGCTGCACGAAGTCCACCAGGAAGCCCTTGCCGAACTCCGCCGCGTCCGTCTTGTAGCGGATCTTCAGCGTGACCTTCTTGCCCGCGTAGGCGGACAGGTCGAACGACAGCGGCATCCAGCCGTTGGAGTTGCCGGTGATGCCGTTGCCCAGGTTGTTGCCCCACGGGTTCGTGTTACGGCTCACCGGGCTGGGCAGGTTGACGAACGGGCCGCCCTCCACCGACAGCGCGACGTAGGCGTAGTCCCAGTCCTCCTCGATGTCGAACCACGTCTGGAAGGAGAAGGTGATGGGCGTCTTGGTCGGCAGCTTCACCGTCTTCTCCAGCACGCGGTCCAGGTTGTTGCCCTGGCCGCCCTGCCACATGCCCTGACCCTCGAACGGCGCGGTCGTGGGCTGCACGATGGGCTTGCCGGGCAGCTTCACCAGCAGCGCCTGCTTCGCGTTCTGCGACGTGAACTCCGCGGGACCCAGGTTGTGGTACGAGTACAGGCCCGCCGACGTGGTGGCGTAGTCCAGCCAGCCCAGCTGCAGCTTGTCCCAGGCGAAGAAGTCACCCGGACGGCTGCCGATGTCCGTGGTGCCGTCGTTCAGGTACGAGCCGGACGACATGATGGTCCAGAAGCCCGTCCCGTTGTCCGCCGCGTTCGTCGTGTCGTAGTGGTCCGGCAGGCCCAGGTCGTGGCCGAACTCGTGCGCGAACACGCCCAGTCCGCCGTTCTCCGGCTGGATGGTGTAGTCGCCCACCCACTTGTCCACGCCCGTCCCGAAGCGCGCGCCGCCGTTCGGGTTGTACGTGGGGCCGGTGCCGTCCGGGCCCAGGCCCGTGCTGTACGCGAACCAGCGGTGGCTCCACACGGCGTTGGTGCCCTGCGCGCCGCCGCCCACTTCCTCGCCCATGCCGGCGTGGACGATCTGGAAGTGGTCGATGTAGCCGTCCGGCTCATCGAAGTTGCCGTCGCCGTCGTAGTCATACCGGTCCCACGTGTCGAACGTGTCCAGGTACGCCTTGATCTCCGCAGGCGTCTTGCCGGCGGCCAGCTGCGCGTTCGTCCACGCCTTGATGGCGTCGTTGATGAGCGGCCACACGGAGTTGGAGCAGCTGGAGCTGCCGCACAGGTTGTTGCCGTAGCGGGCGGCGTTGTACGGCACCTTCACCCACTCGGACACCGTGCCGGACACGGTGTAGCGGCCGGACGACGCGGCCTTGTAGTAGTTCGCCACCGAGTCCGCGCCCGGCGTCGTGTCGAAGTAGAGCTTCTCGAAGTGCTCGCGGTTGTAGTCCGGCTGCCAGATGGTGGTGTTGTCCACCGCCCGGTCAGGGGCCGGAATCTCGTTGTGCAGCGGGCCCGGGATGTTGCCGCCCGGGTTGGTGGTGGGGTTGCCGTACACCGGGTGGATCTGCGTGCCGTACTCCACCAGGATCACGAAGATGCGGTCCGTGCGCTGCAGCTCCAGCTCCACGAACGAGCCGTTCGCCAGCTTCTGCACCTTGCCGGCCTGACCGCGGCCTTCCAGCCGCTCCTTCAGCGCCTGCGCCTTCAGCGCCTTCTGCTGCTCACCCAGACGGTGGGGCAGGTCGTCCGTGATGTCCTGAACGACGGACTTGCGCAGCGACGTGGACGGCGCGGCGACGTCGGGTTGCGGCTTCTCGTACCAAGCTCGCTCCGCGTACGCGGACGGCGCCGCGAGCGCGAGCAGGCCCAGGGCCAGCCAAGACGGATTCTTCCGCATTGCCACTCCTTCAGGGTCAGGTCAGACATCCCGGCGGGTCCGGGAGCGCTCACTTTCTAATGGAAGCCATGTCCTCAAGGGAAGACGGGGAGACTAAATTTTTCCTGCAAGGACGGAGAGAGTCGGCCGTTCGACGTTGGTCGAAAATTCGAGATTGGGTAGGGGAGGGCGGAGGGCGAAGGGCTACCGTGCCGGTCCGTTATGGCGCGTTCACGTCCCGTGGATCCCCCGCTGCGGCGGGATGTCCGGCTCTTGGGCCGGCTCTTGGGTGAGGTGTTGGTGGAACAGGAGGGGCAGGCCCTGTTCGACAAGGAGGAGGAGGTCCGGAACCTGGCCATCCAGCGGCGGCGGGGGCCGGTGGCCGGGCGACGCGCCGCGGCGGCGGAGCTGGCGGCGGTGTTGCGGAGGCTGCCGTCGGAGCAGGTGGAGCCGGTGCTGCGCGCCTTCTCCGTCTACTTCCAGCTGGTGAACCTTGCTGAGCAGCACCACCGCATCCGCCGCGCCCGGGCCCATGCGAGCCCCACCGCCATCCGGCCCCAGAAGGGGTCGCTGGAGGCGACGCTCCTGACGCTGAAGGCCGCGGGCGTGAGCGCCGACAAGGTGCGTGAGACGCTGGGGACGCTGAAGGTGACGCTGACCTTCACCGCGCACCCGACCCAGGCGGTCCGCCGGACGCTGCTGGAGAAGCTCTACCGGCTGGCGCAGCTGTTGGAGGAGCGCGACCGGTGCGCGCTCACCCCGCGCGAATCGGCCGCGAACCTCACCGCGATGCGCGAGGAGATCACCGCGCTCTGGCAGACGGACGAGCTGCGCCGCGAGCGCCCCACCGTGGGCGACGAGGTGAAGAACGTCCACTGGTACGTGGAGGAGATGCTGGCGGAGCCGGTGGCCCGGCTGCCGGAGGCGCTGGACTGGGCCTTCGAGCGCGCCTACGGCGAGCCGCTGGGCGTGCTGGACACGCCCGTGCGCGTGCACTCGTGGGTGGGCGGCGACATGGACGGCAACCCACTGGTGACGCCGGAGGTGTTCGCGGACACGCTGCGCGCGCACCGCGCCCGGGGGCTGCGGCTGCTCTTGCGCGACGTGGAGCGGCTGGGCGGCATGCTGTCGCAGTCGGAGCGGCACGCGCGTCCCACCCAGGAGCTGGAGCGCTCGCTGGAGGAGGACGCGAAGGCGCTGCCGGACGTGGCGAAGCAGCAGGGCCCGCGCACGCTGGGCGAGCCGTGGCGCCGCAAGCTGCGCTTCATGGAGGAGCGGCTGTCGCTGGCGCTGGAGCACGTGCTGGCGCGGCGGCAGGGGCAGGCGTCCACGCTGTCACCCGAGGCCTACCGCTCCCCGGAGGCGCTGGGGGAGGACCTCGCGGTGCTGGAGCGGTCGCTCTTCGCGGCGCGCGCGGAGAGCGCGGGGCTGCGCGAGGTGCGCCGCATGTCCGAGCGCGTCCGCGCGCTGGGCCTGGGCCTGGGCGAGCTGGAGGTGCGGGCGCCCGCGGAGGACGCGGTGAGCGCGGCGGCGTCCTTCAACGGCGGACCGGCCCCCACCGAAGGCGGCAAGCGGCTCCTGGAGGTGCTGGCGAAGCTGCGCGAGGGCCAGGACGAGGGCGGCGAGTCCGTCTGCCGCACGCTCATCCTCTCCATGGCCTCCACGGCGGACGACGTGCTGGCGGCCTTCCAGTGCCTGAAGCACGCGGGGCTCTGGGACAAGGAGCGGCAGTGCGCCACCGTGGACGTGGCGCCCCTCTTCGAGCAGCTGGGCGCGCTGGATGGCGGGCCGGACGTGCTGCGCCAGCTCTTCGCGCACCCGGAGTACCGCCAGCACCTGAAGGGCCGGGGCGTGCAGGAGGTGATGGTGGGCTACAGCGACTCCGGCAAGGAGGTGGGCCTGCTCGCCGCGGCCGCCGCGCTGTACCGGGCCCAGGTGGCGCTCACCCACGTGGCGGACGAGCACGACGTGCCCCTGCGCCTGTTCCACGGCCGCGGTGAGACGGTGGCGCGCGGCGGAGGCCCCGCCCAGACGGCCATCCTCGCGCTGCCGCCGGGCACGGTGGCCGGGGCCTACAAGGCCACCGAACAGGGCGAGGCGATGGACCACAAGTACGCGCGCCCGGAGCTCACCCAGCGCACGCTGGAGCTGGTGGTGGGCGGCGTGCTGCTGCACACGCTCGACGCGCAGCCGCGCCCGTCCCCGGAGGACGAGTCCGCCTTCCGCGCCGCCTTCGACGTGCTGGCGGAGGAGGGACGCAAGGCGTACCGCGCGCTCGTCTGGGAGGACCCGCGCTTCGTGGAGTTCTTCATGACGGGCACACCGGTGGAGGAGATCGCCGCGCTGCCCATCGGCTCGCGCCCCAGCAAGCGCAAGGCGGGCGGGCTGGAGACGCTGCGCGCCATCCCCTGGAGCTTCGCCTGGACGCAGACGCGCGCCATCCTCCCGGCCTGGTACGGCGTGGGCAGCGCGCTGGAGGCGTACGCGGCCACGCCGGAGGGCGCGGCGCTCTTGCAGCGCATGTACAAGGAGTGGCCGTTCTTCCACACGGTCATCGACAACGTGACCATGGTGCTGGCCAAGACGGACATGGCCATCGCGGCGCGGTACGCGAAGCTGGCCCCCGCGTCCACGCGGCCCCTGTGGCTGCGCATCCAGCAGGAGCACTCGCGCACGCGCCGCGCGGTGAAGTCGCTCACCGGGGAGGCGAAGCTCCTGGACAACAACCCGCAGCTGCAGCGGAGCATCGCGCTGCGCAACCCCTACGTGGACCCCATGTCCTTCCTCCAGGTGGAGCTGCTCAAGCGCAAGCGGGACGGGGACGCGGAGTGCGACCGGCCGCTGCTGCTGGCGCTCAACGGCATCGCTGCGGGCATGCGGAACACCGGTTAGAGAACGGGCAGACAGGAGCGCGCGGAACATGGCCCAGGAGACGTTCGTCGTGGAGGAGATCAACCCCAAGCACGGCTTCGCGCGCGTGCGTCCGGAGAAGGGAGAAGGCTTGTTGCATACGGCCCTCTACCCGGATCCGGAGTTCACCCAGGCGCCGCCCTTCCAGCTGCGCAAGGGGGACCGGGTGGCGGGCCTTCGCCGGGGGCAGACGGTGTCGGAGGTGTCCTGGCTCACGCGCGTGGAGCCGCCATGGGAGGAGGTGGAGCGCGTGGCGGAGCTGCTCGCGCTCCTGGAGCGCTGGGAGATCCGCATCCCGCAGGAGGCGCGCGTCCTGGCCGAGCACGCCTGGCGCGACAGCAAGGAAGACCCGCTGCGCGACGAGCTCCAGGCGCAGCTGCCCACCTTCTTCGACCTGGAGGGCGCCCACCCCTTCGAGGATCCGACGCTGCTGGAGCGGCTGTCCGCCGCCATGCAGCCGTACCTGCCGGGCTTCGCCATCCAGCCGGTGCAGGGCCAGCCCGCGGTGCGCGTGGAGCCCGGCGCCGTGGAGATCCAGGCCGGCGTGGGGAGCTGGGACGTGCCCCAGCCCACCTTCGCGCCGATGATCGCGGAGGTGAACGCGCGGCTCGCCGCCGTCGGCGCCCCCGTGCGCTGGGTGCCCACGCGCGAGGACTGGATGCTCGCGCCCCCCGCGCTGGCCGCGCTGCTCCAGAAGCACGGCCTGTTGGAGTCCACCTCGCTCCCCGAGTGAGGAAAAGAGGCCTCCCGCCGCGCTGTGTCAGCGGCCAGTGGGAGGTCAAAGGGTTGTTTGGTACAGGACGGAGACCGCCATGGTTCTTCGTCCGCCCGCGTCCCTCCTCCTCGTTGGACTCCTCGTCCTTTCCGCGTCCGCCTGTGGGCCTGAACCCGAACGCCGGCTGAGCGAGGCCGAGCTTCCGGCGCCCTCGCTGCCGCACGTCACCATCGACGGGCAGGAGCCGGACACGCACCGGCTGTTCGGCACGGTATCGAGTGACGCGGGTGGGGTCCGGGTGGAGGTGTTCGAGGACGGGCGCTTCCTGGGCCATGCCGACGTGGGCGGCGGGCGGTGGAGCCTGCCGTGGTGGCCGGGCCGGCGCGCGCTGGCGGTGGAGGTGGTGGCGCGCGACAGGCAGGGCGCCGAGGCGCGGGCCCGCGTCGGCTTCCAGCACCTGACGTTCGACGCGCGGCCCGGGCTCTACCAGCCGGAGACGCTGCTGGCGTTGCCCACGGCGCCGGGCCTGCGGACGTACTTCACGCGGGACGGCTCCACGCCCACGCCCGAGTCATCGCGCTACACCGGCCCCATCGCGCTCATGGCGCGCTCCTCGCCGCCGGTGGTCTGGTCCTTCATCCCCACGACGGCGCCCCTCGCCGCGGAGGGCTCACGGTGGCTCGCGCCCGTGGAGGAGCCGGCGCATGCCTCGGTGGTGCGCTACCGGCAGTACGCGGGCACGGAGCCGGTGGGCCCGGTGCGCACCCGCACGTTCCTCATTGGCCAGACGCCGTACACGCTGCCGGTGCTGTCGCTCGTCACCGACGCGGCGAACTTCTTCGACCCGGCGACGGGCATCTACGTCCCCGGCCTCCTCTCCGAGGCCCGGCCCGAAGACCCGGGCGCGGGCAACTACATGCAGGACGGCAAGGCTTGGGAGCGCCCCGTCCACGTGGAGTGGTTCGAGCCCTCCGGCGCGCGCGTACTCGCGCAGGACGCGGGCGTGCGCATCCACGGCTCGGGCAGCGCGGTGCTGCCGCAGAAGAGCCTGCGGCTGTACGCGAAGGAGGACTACGGCCCGAAGACGTTCGCGGGGCCGCTGTTCCCGGGCTCGGCGGTGACGGACTTCACGCGGCTGCTGGTGCGCACGTCCGGGCAGGACCAGGGCATGACCAAGCTGCGCGACTGCGTGCTGCAGCGGCTGCTGGCCCAGACGCGGCTGGCGCTCCAGCCGTGCCGCCCCACGCTCGTGTTCCTCGACGGCGAATACTGGGGCCTGCACGAGCTGCGCGAGCGCTACGACGAGTACTACCTCGCGTCGCACTACGGCGTGGACCGCAAGAAGGCCGTCATCCTGGAGCGCTTCGGCGAGCTGGACGTGGGGGAGGAGGGCGATGCGCAGCCCTACCTGGACCTCATCGACTTCGTGCGGACGCACGACCTGGCGGTGCCGGAGCACTACGCCTGGGTCCGCGAGCGGATCGACGTGGAGGACTTCATCGACTACCAGGTCGCGCAGCTCTACCTGGGCAACGAGGACTGGCCGGAGAACAACGTGAAGTTCTGGCGCCTGCGCACGAAGCAGCCCGTGCCGGACGCGCCTTACGGGCAGGACGGCCGCTGGCGCTGGCTCGTGTATGACCTGGACTTCGCCCTGCGCTCCGGCCCCGCCTTCGACAGCCTGGGGCGCGTGCTGGAGGACCCGTCGCTGGAGGCGTGGTCCGTCCTGCTGCTGCGGGGGCTGCTGAAGGCGCCGGAGTTCAAGGCCCGCTTCACCGAGCGCTTCCGCTGGCACATCGAGCACACCTTCGCCGGGGAGCGGGCGACGGCGTTCCTGGACGCGGCGGTGGAGGAGCTGGCGCCGCAGATGCCCGGCCAGGTGGCGCGCTGGAGCCAGCCGGCCTCCGTGGAGGCGTGGTCGCTGCACCTCCAGGACCTGCGGGAGACGCTGCGACAGCGGCCGGCGTTCATGCTCCGGTTCCTGGAGCAGCACCTGGGGACACCGTAACCCCGCGCCCCCGGACGACGGCGGTCAGTAGCCGTAGGAACCGCTGCGCACGTCCACCAGCCGGCCGTCGCGGAAGATGGCGACCTGCATGAGCCGGTGGGGGCCGAAGTTGTAGGTCCACTCCTCCACGGTGGTTGACCGGGTGACCTCGGTGGAGGCCTCCTCCTGCGGCGTCTTCGCCTTGACCTTGTTGGTCACGTACTCGGTCCTGCTCTGCTTCGTCACGGGCTCGCCGCACTTCGCCAGCGCGTCCACCTGCGACGCCCCTTCCGACACGAGCTTGTTGTCACAGCGCAGCGCGGACGCGTGGACGAGCGAGGGCAGGGCGAGGCAGGCGACGACGAGGGCAGCGGGGAGGGCGCGCATGGGGAAACTCCAGAGGGTGGGGAAGGTGGGAATGCCGCCTGGACGCAGTGCTCCCGAACCTATTCAAACCCCTCGTGCGCTTTCCAGCCGGGCAGGCGCTACAGGCCGCCCTTCTCCTTGATGACCCGCGCCACCTCGGCCGCCATGACGCGGTGGCCCTCCGCGGAGGGATGGATGCCATCCACCTCCAGCCCATCCAGGAAGAGGTCCGCATTGCCCGGCTGGCGCATCACCGCTTCCAGGTCGATGACCTCCGCGCGCGTCAGCTTGCGGACCCATTCATTGAACGCGCGCCGCTGGACCTTCACCGCGTCGTAGCTGCCCTCGTTGGTCTTCTCCTTGGGCAACAGCGTGCTCACCCACAGCCGGCACATGGGCTGGAGCTGATCCAGGATCTGGGTCATCCGCTGCTCCAGCTTCTCCACCGTCATGTCGGCGGCGCCCAGATCATTGGTGCCCAGGAGCACGATGCAGTCCGTGACGCCCTGGAGCGCGAGCACCTCCTGCGGCAGCTGGAGGTTCGCGTCCCAGAAACCCTGTCCGGACACGCCCGAGTTCACCACCGGCACGCCCAGTTGCTTCTCCACCAGGGCCGGCCACGCATCGCGCGTGTCGTTGAAGGTGTCCATGTAGCCCTCGGTGATGCTGTCGCCGATGGCCACGAACGCGCGTCCCGGCGCGCCCTCCACGTCCACCGTGGCCACGGCCAGGGACCTCTCCCACCGCTGGCCGCCCAGCGCGCCCTGCGTGGTCGCGAAGGCGCCGGTCTTCATCCAACTGTCCGGGAACGCGTCGATCATGCTCTGGGCGACCTCTCCCTTCACCTCGAAGGAGAGGGCCAGCTCGTCGCGGAACTGCACCGGGAACGCGACCGGATCCGACGTCACCAGGGTGCGGGCATTCGCGGTGAAGCCGGCCTGGCCGTTGAACGTGAGCGTCACCGGCGCGGACGCCAGCGCGCCGTTGGCGCCAGCCTTCGCCACCGTGGCCCGCTGCAGCGTCATGCTGCCATCCCCCGAGCGGAAGGTGACGCGCACCCGGCCACCCGCGCGCCCCACCGGCACCTTCAGCCGGTAGGTGGTGACGCTTCCCACGCCGCCGGAGAGGCGCAGCGCCTGGTGGAACCCGGGCTGGAACCGGGTGGGGAGGGGCGCCACGGGCGGCGTGGCCTGCACCCGGTGCCCGTCATGCAGCGTCAGGGTGGGCGCGGCCTCCACGGCATCCGCGGGCGCGGTGACCTGAGCGTCCGTGTGGCCAGGAGCGACGAGCTCCTCCGGCGAGCCGCCGTCGTCCATGCCCCCACACCCCGCAAGCAGGCCCAGGACCCCGAAACATCCCCAGCGCAGCGCCTTCCTCAGACCCATGCCCACGACCTCCCGGCGCAAGACAATGTGCACGATGTGCCTTCGCGGCGACCCGGGCATTCATGGCGCGCGCCATGCCCCGGAGGCCCTGAACATCCCCGCGCCGGGAACGGATGGCGCAGGGCCCGCCCCACGCGGTGGCGGGCCGGGGCCCCGGAGGACCCGCGCGCTCGCCACCCCGGGCCGGGACTTTCCTTCCGTGGGCAATCCCTTGCCTACGGGACGCAAGCACCCACGTCGCCGTTGTTGGTGATGGGCCGGCAGGCCGCGCCGTTCGCGCACCCCGGCGAACCGGCGGGCGTGCGGCACAGCGTCCGGCACGTGCCACTGCCGCCGGCGATCACGCAGGTGCTTCCCCGTGAACACTGGTTGCTGAACTCGCACGCGGCGCCTTCGCCCAGCGAACCCTGTCCCGCGCACACCGGGCCGTTGGCGGCCGGGTAGCAGCCCAGCGGGCTCTCGCAGTCCTGCGCGAACGCATCGCACGACGCGGAGGCCGGGCCGCACACCAGCGGCAGCTCCCGCGTGCCGGCCAGGCGCAGCACGGTGTTGCACTCGCCGGAGCCGCAGTCGGACGTCGCGTGGCACAGCTTGCGGCAGAAGAACCCGGTGCCGCCGTCGCCCTGCGCCTCGTCCTTGCAGTAGAGGCCCGCCGCGCACGTGTCATACGTCTGTCCCGGAGGCGACTCGGCCAGCGTGCACGGCGCGCCCTCCGTGGCGGTGCCCGCAGCGACGCACTGGCGCTGCGAGGCCCCACCGTCCAGCCCCACGTAGGTGCACCGCTGCCCGGACGGACAGTCCTGGCGGACCACGTCGCACGCGCCCGTGAAGCACTGGCTGCCCGTGCCGCCATCCGTCAGGTCCGTGTACAGACAGCCCTGGCCCGCCGCGCAGCCCTCCTGCTTCCCCACGTTGCAGGCGAAGTCGGAGCTTCCGCCGCCACCACCGTCACCGGCATCGACAGTCCCGGAATCACCGCCATCCGTCCCGGAATCCAGGGTAGTGCCGGCATCCGTTGGCGGCCGGACAGTTGGTTCGTCGTCGCAGCCCGCCACCCACAGCCCCAGCATCAGGGCGCCACCCAACAACACGAGACGTGCACGCATCCGGAAACTCCTGGCGTCGAAGTAGCCTGGGACTTACACGAGCCGTTCCGTCGTCCGGGGGCCCTTGAACCGGGCCTGGAAACCAGCCGACACTTCCGGTCCGAGAACCGAGGGGGTCAGGGTGCGCATGAACACGAAGTTGGATGGGCCGGTGGAGCCAGACCCGTACATGAACCGCCGCGCCGAGGAGCGCGTGGCGGCGCGGTTCGAGGTGCGTTTCGAGCAGGCGGAGGACGCGGCGCGTGCGCTGCGGGCCTACTCGCTGAACCTGTCCGCCGGTGGGCTGTGCCTGCGCACGCGCAAGTCCTACGACGTGGGCGCGCAGGTGCGGCTGGCCATGGTGGTGGACGGCGAGGAGTTCCACCTCACCGGCATCGTCGCCTGGGTGCGCGACGAGGCGGAGGCCATCGGCGTGCGCTTCATCGACGTGAGTGAAGAGGACCACGAGCGCCTGCGCCGCGTCATCGCGAGCTTCAAGCGCTGAACCGCTTCCACCGCGAAGCGGCCCGGGCGTGAGCGCCGGGCCCTCGCGGCACCCCTGGCGCTACTTCTGGGGCTCGTACTCCGCGTGGCGGAACACCCCGGAGTCGCCTTCCACGTAGCCGCACGCGCGGTAGAAGGCGCGCGTCTCGTCGGTGACGTTGATGGGGGCGATGAGCTGGAGCTGCTTCACGCTCAGCACCTTGCCGCGCTGGGCCACCTGCGCGAGCAGCGCGCGGCCCACGCCCCGGCGGCGCCAGCCCTCGGACACGACGAGCTCGTCCACGGTGGCCACGCGCCCGCGCAGCCGCAGCTGCGGCCGGTGGGAGAAGGACACCATGCCCACCGCGCGGTCCTGCGGATCCCCCGCGACGAAGATTTCAATCTCCGGATGGCTGATGACCCAGTGCACCGTCTGCTGATCGGTGCCCTGGGGGTAGCCCAGCTCGCGCAGCAGCAGGGCCATGACCTCGGCGTCGCCACGGCGCGCGCGGCGGATACGGAAGGCGTTGGCGTCAGGGGCGGGGGTCATGGTGCGGACGATGGGCTGGGACACGGAAGTTGGGATTCTAACGACAGGGCCGCCGGCCTCCAAAGAGGAACGGCGGCCCCTGTGGCTTTCTGCGGTGTGGGCGGAACTCGCGAGGCCTTACGGCTGCTCGCGGCAGAGGTTGCGCAGGGCGGTGGTGATGTCGTTCTGCTGCGGCACCGACGCCATCTCCAGCGCGTCCGCCAGGCCGATGCCCGGGACGAACTTGCCGGCGACCAGGCGGGGCGGGGCGAGCAGCGAGTAGAACAGCTCCTCCACGGTGCGCCGGACCAGGTGCTCGCCGAAGTTCGTCACCTCCGTGTCCTCGTTGACGAAGAGCACGCGGCCCGTCTTCTGGACGGAGGCCTTGATGAGCTCCCAGTCATACGGCCAGAGCGAGCGCAGGTCGATGACCTCCACGCTCAGGCCTTCCTCCGCCAGCTGCACCGCGGCCTTGGTGCACAGGGGCATCGTGCGGCCGTAGCTGATGACGGTGGCCTGGGTGCCCTCGCGCACCACCTTGCCCTTGCCAATGGGGACCGCGAACGCCTCCAGCATGGGCCACTGGGGCTTCCACTGGGAGCGGTCACCCAGCGGCGCGTCGATCATCTTCGACAGCGCGCGGTCATCCTCGGGCTCGCCGGGGATGCGCTCGTCGCCCTTCACGCGCAGGAGCGCCTTGGGCTCCAGGAACATGACGGGGTTGGGGTCCTGGCACGCGGAGATGAGCAGGCCGTACGCGTCCAGCGGCGTGGAGGGCATGACCACCTTCCAGCCGGGGATGTGCGTCATCGTCGCGTCGAAGGAATGCGAGTGGTACAGCGACCCGCGGATGCCGCTGCCCACGGGCGTGCGCACCACCATGGGCAGGGCCCAGTCACCGTTCGTGGACCAGTGCGTGTTGCCCGCGAGCTTGAGCAGGTCGATGGTGTTGTAGATGTAGTCGCAGAACTGGATCTCCGCGACGGGGCGGTTGCCCGCCATCGCCAGGCCCATGGCCGCGCCGATGATGCCGCGCTCGTCCAGGGGGCTGTTCCACGCCGTCTTCAGGCCCTGCGTGCAGGTGAAGACGCCGCCCAGCGGGGCACCCACGTCCTCGCCGAAGATGTCGGTGACGCCCAGGTTCTCTTCCGCGTAGTGCAGGGCCATGCGGATGGCCTGTGCCATGTTCGCCATGGTTATTTCTTCTCCGCGTAGATGTGGTCCCAGATGGAGTCGCCAGAGGGCTGCGGCTCGTCACGCACGGTGCGCGCCGCGGCGGCCAGCTCCTCCGTGTAGCGGTTGCGCGCCTCATCCATCTGCTCGCGGCTGATGACGCCCTCCTGCTCCAGCCGCGCCTCGAACAGGCGCAGGCAGTCCTGCTCCTCGTTCACGAAGTTGGCGCCGGACGCGGACGAGTGCCCGTACAGGCGCGACACGCGCGCCTCGATGAAGAAGGGCTTGCGCTCCTTGCGCACGTACTCCATGGCGGCCTGCAGCTCCTGGTAGGCCTCCACCGGATCATTGCCGTTGATGGTCTTCGCCGGGATGTTGAAGGCGCGCGCACGGTCGCTGATGTTCGTCTCGCCGTGCTGGCCGTCCGAAGTGGTGGAGATGCCCCACTTGTTGTTGGTGACGATGATCAGGATGGGCAGGGGGTTCGCCGGGCGGCTGCTCCAGACGAGGCAGCTGGCGAAATCGCCCTCGGCCGTGCCCGCGTCGCCGCCGGTGACGATGGTGATGCCCTCGCCGCCGTGGCGCTTCTGGGCCATGGCCGTGCCCGGCGCGATGGCGTACTGCACCTCGATGGGGGAGGTGATGGGGGCGATGTTCTTCGAGCGCCGGCTGAAGTGGCCCGCGAAGTTGCGGCCGCCGGAGTAGGGGTCCGTGGCCGTGTTCTTCATCTGCCGCAGCGCCCCGATGGGCTCCTCGCCCATGGCGAGCAGCGTCGCGGACTGGCGGTAGTGCGCGTGCAGGTAGTCGTAGTCCAGGCCCTCGCCCACCTTCATGAGCAGGCCCAGGGGGACGTTGAACGCCTCCTCACCGGGGCCGCCAATCCAGAAGTAGCCGTGGCCCTGCTTGTACATCTGGATCAGGCGCTCCTCCAGGACGCGCGCCTTCACCATCAGGTCGTGGATGCGGATGAGCTGCTCTCGGGCGAGCGAAAGCGGCGCGGAGTTTTCTTTGATCAACCGGGGCCGTGACACGCGCGGAGGACCTCGAAGGGAAAGGAAGGGACGCCCCTATACTCCGGATGCGGCCTCCCGACTCAAGGACCCTGATGTCACGGGTGTTCGCCGTACCCTTTTGGGCCCCCGGGTGGCGCGACGCGGCAATGAGCGGAACTCATCCATGCCGCGTGACGTGCTGCTTCCCGGGAGGGGGAACACGTCCGTGACGCCTGATCGCACGGCCGCTGGGGGGCCGGGAAGAGGGGCGCCCCCCGGGAATACGTCGATAGGTGGACTCCTCGCGTCAATCAGGAAGTGAGATACAGTCCGCCCCGCCCCGACCGCGTCCCCACGCGGGCTCCCCCAGGTCTGCCTTTGTCCCGTACGAATACGCGCCTCGACCCTGCCCCTGAGTCCCCTGACGCGTCTGAAGACGCAGGGCCCGGAACCCCGCCCCCTCCGCCGGAGTACACGGGCACCCACTCCCGGGACCTCACCGCCCTGCGAGGGGAGAACACGGCCACCCGGCTGACCGGAGCGCTGGGGCTGCCCGCCGCGGAGCCCACGAGCACCGTCATCGCGCCCATGGAGGCCGGAGAGCTGCCCAACGTGGCCGCCATCCGCGGGCTGCGGTTGGATCAGCTGCTCCTACTCACCACGGGCGCGCTGGTCATCGTCATCGTGGGCCTGCTGGCCGCGCTGTCGGCGAAGACGACGGAGGCGCAGCTCACCGCGACGTCGGACCGGTTCACGCAGCGGCTCCAGTCCCAGGCGCGCGAGCTGGGCCAGACGGTGAGCCACACGCTGGCGCTCACCTCCGCCACCAGCCTGCGCGACAACAACTACGCGTTCCTCACGGAGGTCGCGCGCTCCATCATCGCGGACAACCGCAACATCCTGCGCGTGCAGATGTTCGACGCGGACGGGCAGCTGGTCGCGGACAGCGATCCGGCCGCGAAGCTGGGCGAGTCCTCCGGGGGCCGCACCGCGGAGCGCCGCTGGGCCAGCGCCTTCTTCCAGGGCCAGCCCGTCTTCGAGTTCCAGGAGCCGCTCGACTACGGCTCGCAGGGCGGCAAGGGCGTGGTCGTCATCAGCTACTCGCTGGAGGACCTGCAGAAGCAGCTGCACGAGCTGGAGGAGACCAACCGCGCCGCGGTGCGCGCCAACACGCTGCGCATCGTGGGCCTGGGCGTGGGCTTCGTGGTGCTGGCCGGCGTGCTGGCCGCCTTCCAGAGCCGCCGCATCACCAAGCCGCTGGGCGTGCTCACCCACCGCGTGATGCAGCTGGCCGCCGGTGACCTGGGCGCCCGCGCGGGCACGGCGCCGGGCGCGGGCCGCGAGGTCACCACGCTGGGCGTGGTGTTCAACCACATGGCGGAGCGCATCAAGGTCCTGCTGGAGGACGTGCGCGCCAAGGCGCAGCTGGAGCGCGAGGTGTCGCTCGCGCGCACCGTGCAGGAGACGCTCCTGCCGGGCCGTGAGGCCGTGACGGTGGGTCCGCTGCGGCTCGCAGGGCTGGTGGTGCCCGCGGACGCGTGCGGCGGCGACTGGTGGTTCCGCGCCGCGCTGGACGACCGGCGCGTGGTCATCGGCATCGGGGACGTGACGGGCCACGGCCTGTCCACGTCGCTGGTCGCCACCAGCGCCACCAGCGGCTTCGCCTCCGCGATGACGCTGCGCGAGCCGTCGCAGGTGCACGCGCAGATGCTGATCACCGCGCTCAACGTGACGCTGGCCAACGTGGGCCGCGGCGAGCACCAGATGTCCAGCGCGCTCGCGGTCATCGACGTGTACAGCGGCAGCATCGACTACGCGGCGGGCGCCCACCCGGCGGCGGCCATCTACAACCGGAACACGCGGCAGATGGCGTCGCTGCCGGCGCGCGGCCCGCTGCTGGGCGCGAACGTCGCCTCGCAGTTCACGTCGCGCCAGGCGCAGCTGAGCCCCGGTGACATCATCGTCTGGTACACGGACGGCCTCACCGAGGCGCGCGACGGCGCCAACCGCCTCTACGGCACGCAGCGCCTGGCCGCCGCGCTCCAGACCCACGCCCACCTCCCCGCCGACGCCCTGCGCGACGCGCTCCTCGCGGACGTGCGTGCGTACAGCGCCGGTCAGCCCCAGCGCGACGACATCACCGTCATCGTCGCCGAATTCAGCCCCGCCCCCTCGCCGTGACGAACCGCATGCGCCCATTCATCCGCTCCCCGCGCCGCGTCTCCACCGCGCTCGTCCTGCTGGCCACCCTGGCCGGCCCGCCGACGGCGCTCGCCCAGTTCCGCCCGCCGCCCGCCACCGAGGCGCAGCGCATGACGGAGCAGGGCGAACAGGTCCTCGTGTCCGCCAACGCCGCCCTCGCCAAGGGCGACAAGAAGGAGGCGGAGGAGAAGTTCAAGAAGGCGCTCCAGCTCTTCGAGCAGGCGCTCACCCAGGAGCCGCAGTCCGTGTACGCCGCCGCGGGCCTGGGCAGCGCCGCCAACGCGCTCCAGGACTTCCAGCGCACGGTGGCGCGCCTTCAGCCGGTGTTCGCGCAGAACCCGTCGGAGCTGTCGCTCGCGTATCCGCTGGGCACGGCGTACTTCAAGCTGCGCCGCTTCCCGGAGGCCGTGCCGGTGCTGGAGCAGGTGGCCGCCGCGGATCAGCCCGACCACCTCATCGTCCACTACTACCTGGCCAGCTACTACCTCTACGTCCAGGACGGGAACCGGGCCGTGACGCGGCTGCAGCGCTACCTGGCGCTGCGCCCGGAGAAGCTCTCGGGCAACGACTTCCAGATCCACGAGCTGCTGGGCAAGGCGCACCTGCTCCGCCGCGACGCCGTCGCCGCGCGCGCCTCGTTCGAGAAGGCGCAGGCCGGCCGGGCCGAGTCCGCGACCGCGCAGATCGGCCTCGCCGCCGTGCTGGAGATGGAAGGCAAGGTGCCGGAGGCCCGCGCGCTCCTGGAGCGGCTGGTGACGAAGTACCCGCAGGTGGCCGAGCCGAAGGAGCGCCTCGCGCGCCAGTACCTCGCCGCGGGCGACGTGCCGCGCGCGGACATCCAGGCCACCGCGCTGATGAAGCTGGGCTCGACGCCCGCCGCGCACCTCTTGCTGGGTGACGTGCGGCTGGCGCAGAAGCAGCCCGCGCAGGCGGAGGCGGAGTTCCGCAAGGTGCTGGAGCTGCAGCCGGGCCTGCTCATGGGGCAGATCGCCGTGGGCAAGGCGCTCCAGGCGCAGGCGCGCCACGAGGAGGCCATCCAGTTCCTGGAGTCCGCCGTGAAGTCGGGCGGCGGCAGCCTGGAGCTGTGGGCGACGCTGGGCTCCGTCAACCGCCGCGCCGGCCGCTACCAGCGCGCGGTGGAGGTGCACCGGCGCGTGGTGGAGATGGCCCCGCGCCAGGCGCTGGGCTGGATGCTGCTGGGCGCGGATCACTTCGCCACCGGCCAGTGGGACCAGGCCATCGAGGACTACGGCAGCGCGCTCCAGGCCGAACCCGGCCACCCCGGCGCGAAGCAGTGGCTGGCCCGGGCGCTGGCGCACCGCGCGCGCGACCGCGCCGGCACGCAGCGCCTGGATGACGCCGTGCGCGACCTGCGCCGCGCGTACGACCTGGACCGCTCCGTCCCCATGGCCCGCCGCCTGGGCGCGGCGCTCCTGGACAGCCACCAGTACGCGGAGGCCCGCAAGGTGCTGGAGGGCGCGGTGACGCTGCCGGGCGCGACCTGGCGCGAACAGCTGCTGCTGGGCTACTCGCGGCTGGGCAGTGGCGACGCGCAGGCCGCGCTCGCCGCCTTCACCCAGTCCGGCGAGGCCACGCAGGAGCCGGATCAGCGCGCGGAGGCGTCCGCGGGCGCCGCGCTCGCGGAGGTGGAGCTGGGCCAGGTGGACGCCGCCGTGCAGCGGCTGACGGACGCGGGGCCCTCCAAGACGGCCTCGAAGGTGGCGGAGGCGAACCTGCCCCGCGTGCTGGTGCGCCGGGCCCTGGCGAAGCTGGAGGCCGGAGACGCGGCCGCGGCGAACCGGGACCTGGACGCGGTGGACCGCCTGGGCACCGGCAAGCGCGCGGACCTGGCGAAGCTGGCCACCTTCGCCCGGGCGCTCACGCGCGCGGAGGAGGGGAGGTTCGCGGAGGCCTCCGCCGGCCTCAAGCGCTCGCTCACCCCGGCGCCGGAGTGGGCGTGGCCCAACACGCGCGCGCTCGCGGACGCCTACGTGCTCTACCGCCAGGGCAAGGTCGCGCCCTCGCGCAAGCTGCTCACCGCCGCGCAGAAGAAGCCCATGCCCGGGCAGCCGAAGTGGATGGGCAACCTCACCGGCGCGCTGCTGCGCCGCGAGGCGGCGCTCGCGTACGCCTCCGGCAACATGAAGGCGTCGGAGAAGGCGCTGAAGGCCGCGCTCGCCGCGACGCCCGACGACGCGCTGGTGCAGCACAACCTGGCGTGCGTGGACTGGCGCCAGGGTGACGCGGCCTCCGCGCTCGCGACGTGGAAGCGCCTGGAGACCGCCGTGCCTGTCGCGTCGCTCAACCTGGGCATCGACGCGCAGGAGCGCCGGCACGAACCCGCCGAGGCCGTGGAGGCCTGGCGCCGCTACCTGGCCTCTGGCGCGGGCCCCCGCGCCGCCCAGGTGCGTGAATGGAAGGACCGCCTGCAGGGCCTCTATGGACTGGGTGACGCACAGGGCGTCACGCCGGCCACCGGGGTCGCGGAGGAGACGCCGTGAAGACGCCATCCCTTGTCGCGCGGTGGAGCCTCCTGCTCGCCGCCGTGTTGTTCGCCGCCATCCCCGCGTCCGCCGCGCCGAAGAAGGCCACGCTGGGCGTGTTCCTCGCCACCACGCTGTCGGACGGCCAGGAGCGCTTCCAGTACGCGGAGGCCCTGGCCCAGAAGCTGGAGGCCAGCCTGGGCCGCCCCGTCGCCGCCAAGAGCTTCGGCCGCTACGAGGACTTCTCCAAGGCGGTGGGGGAGGGGCAGATCGACTTCGCCGTGGTGGACGGCTGGGCCGCGGTGCAACTGGGCGCCAAGGCGGAAGCCGTGGCGTACGCGCCGCGCGCCGGTGAGACGCAGCAGCGCTGGGCCATCATCTCCACCCAGAAGGGCACCGTGAAGGACCTCGCCGGCAAGCGCATGGCGCTGGTCAAGGGCGCGGGCCCCGCGGATCCGAAGTTCGTCTCCCACGTCGTGCTGGGCGGCGACCTGGACGCCCAGAAGCACTTCAAGCTGGTGCCGGTGCCCAACGTGGAGTCGGCGGTGAAGATGCTGGAGGCCAGGGGCGCGGAGGCCGCGCTCGTGCCGGTGGCGTACGTCCCCAGGGACATGAAGGTGCTCTTCAAGAGCGCCCGCGTGCCCGGCGCCGTGCTGGTGGACCTGAAGGGCGGGGGGGACGCGTTGTCCCAGTCCCTGTCCTCCGTGGGTGCGGTCGCCCCGTTCGACGCCTTCGCCCGCATCCAGGGCCGCGAGTTCGAGGACTTCCGCAAGCTCGTCACCCAGGGCCCCCCGCGCCGCCAGCCCGTCCTCGCGGACGCCCCCGACCTTCGGGTGGAGACGCCCGTGCTCGTGCAGTCGGAGTCGCTGGGTCCCGCGCTGCCGCCGTTCGCGGACGACCTGGCCGTGTCCGCTGAACAGCCGGATGACTGATTGCGCCGTGGCTGATCCGCGCACGGCGCTCCCGTCGCCGTTCGCGTGATTTGCCCGGATCGACAGCCACGACTTGGCCTCAGGCGAGTTATTGCGGTAATTTGAGAAGTCGAGCGGACCGCCACCGTTCAGGGGTGGAAACTCGCCCCTGTGGACGATTGCCAGTCGCACCGGCTCTGGATCCTGGCGCACGGACCGCGGACATCCCTGCTTCCCCCTCGTGGAATTGAGAACGATGGATTCGACTGAGTACGGTGGGCCGCGTACCAACGCGGTGAAGGGGTTTGCCGGGCGGCTGAACGCGCGCGCTTGCCTCACGCTCGTGGTCTGCGCGCTGTCGCTGTTCGTGGTGGAGACGGCCCGGGCCCAGGAGGCCCAGGATCCTGCGCCCAAGACCCGGACGAAGGCCGCCCGCAAGCGCGCGGCCACGACGCCGGGCGCGAAGGCCACCACCCCGGGCGCGAAGCCCGCGGCTCCGGGGACGAAGCCTCCGCGCACGGCGAAGACGCGCCGGGGCGCGAAGACGACGCCTCCGCCGGTGGAGCCGGAGCCCATTCCGGGGGAGATGCCCGCCGAGCAGGAGCCGGTGCTCGCCACCGAGCCGCCGCCCGCGCAGCCCGCCCCGGTGGCCGGCCCCGGCGTCGGTCCGTCCGTGGCGGATCCGACGCCCGTGGCCTCGCCCGGGACGCCCGCCTCGCCGTCGCCCTATGACGGGCCGCTGACCTCCGACATCCCGTCCAACCCGCAGCCCGCGCCGACGCTGGGCGCTGGCGCGATGCTGCCGGCGTCGCAGCCCCGGACGGCCGACAACGTCCCGGACCGCGCGCCCTTCACGGAGCCCACGTCGGACCGCGCGCTGCCTCCGCCCTCCAGCCTCTCCGGCCTGGACGGCCCGGACCTGGGCGGCGGCGACGACCTGGAGAAGAACATCAACATGGCGCTGAGCGAGGCCGTCGTCACCACGGCGTCCAAGCGCAGCCAGCGCATCTCCGACGTGCCCCTCACGGTGTCCTGGATTCCGGCGGAGGAGCTGGAGGGCACCGGCCAGTTCTCGCTCTGCGAGGCCATCCAGTACTTCCCCGGCATGGAGTGCCGCCGGGGCTCCATGCGCAAGGCGGCGGTGAGCGCGCGCGGCCTGGGCTCCAACTACCTGTCCAACCGCCTGCTGCTCCTCAAGGACGGCCGTCCGCTGACGGACCCCTGGACGGGCCAGTTCTACGCGGATGAGACGACGCCGATGACCAACCTCAAGCAGGTGGAGGTCATCCGCGGCCCGGGTTCGTCGCTCTACGGCTCCAACGCCTTCAGCGGCGTCATCAACATCATCGAGCGCCAGCCCGCGGACCTTATCGCCAAGGGCCAGAACGTGGGCGCCGACGCGCGCATCCTCGCCGGCCAGGACAAGACGTGGCGCCTGCAGACCAACGTCGCCGGCCGCGGCGGCCCGGTGGAGGCGCTGCTCGGCTACTACGGCTTCGGCTCGGACGGCCCGCAGCTCTTCAACAACCAGCAACTGGGCCAGACGGACACCAACGAGGACTCGCTGGTGCACCAGGTGAACGGCAAGGTCCGCGTGGGGCCCCTCGCGCTGGACGCGGACTTCACCGACGGCAACATCGGCCGGCCCGGTGGCCAGAACATCTCCACCGTGGGCAACTGCGGCCGCTGCCACTACACCGCGCAGGACAACGAGCATGTCCAGAACCTGAACGCCGCCCTGCAGCTGGATCAGCAGGTGACGGACAACGTGCGCGTGTTCGCGCAGGCCTACACGTTCTTCAAGCGCCGCAACGTGACGCTGGAGAACGAAGTCACGGGCGCGCTGGAGGACACGCTGGGCAAGCGCAGCCGCCTGGGCGGTGAGGCGCGCGCGCTGTTCTCCCTGGACAAGCTGTCCGTCACCGTCGGCGGCGACGTGAAGGCCGACCAGGTGAACAACCAGAACGTGCTGCCCGGCCTGACCCTGGACGACACGAAGCAGACCATCCTGGGCGGCTTCGTGGACGCCGAGTACCGCGTCACGGAGCGGCTGGTGGTGGGCGCGGGCGCCCGCTACGACAACTACCAGATCCCCTCCAAGGTCTGGGAGGCGAAGACGGATCAGGTGTCGCCGCGCGCCAGCGTCGTGTTCCACGCCATCCCGGAGCTGCTCACGCTGCGCACCAACTACGGCCGCGCCTTCCGCGCGCCCACGCTGGCGGAGCTCGCCATCAACCAGCAGATGTACGCCGCGACGCTGCTGGGCAACCCGTCCCTGCGCGCGGAGACGCTGGACACGGTGGAGGCGGCGGTGGACTTCTGGCCGTTCGACCGCAAGGTGCGCCTGACGGGCACGGGCTTCTACAACCGCGCCCGCAACTTCATCAATCAGGAGCTCCTCTTCGGCTCCACGTCCCAGTTCAAGAACCTGGGCGACGCGCGCGTGGCGGGCTTCGAGGCGGAGGCCGCGGCGCAGGTGCCGTCCCTCAACTCCTCGTTCGACGTGGCCTACCAGTTCCTGGACGCCCAGGCGCTGCCCGTGGGCGGCGGGGCCCACTACCCGCTGGACTACGCGCCCAGCCACCGCGTCTACCTGCGCGGCCGCACCAACATCGGCAAGTTCGCCTTCGTGGAGCTCTACGGCCTGTTCGTGGGCCCGCGCTTCGACCCGGGCTTCGTGGTGGATGAGAACGCCGGCACCACCACCCGCGTGAAGCTGCCCAGCTACATCACCGCGACCGCGCGTGTGGGCTTCAACGTCCACGAGCGCGTGGCCGTGTCCCTGCTTGGCACGAACCTCTTCAATGCGAAGTATGAGGAGTCCCACGGCTTCCCCGCTCCGCCGCTGGGCGTCTTCACAGAAGTTCGACTCCATTATTAGAGCGCTGTTTGGATACCGTCGCCGCCGTGAAGGATGCCCCCCTGAAGTTGACGCCGGACACGACGCTCACGCCGGAGGCGCTGGAGAAGGCCTCCGGGGTGCTGGCCCGGGACGGCGTCCTGTTGGGGCGCGGTGACGACGCTGCGCCGCACTTGGTGCTGTTCGACGGGCGGTTCACTCCCGCCCACGCAACGCTCCTGGAGCGGCGCCCCCCGGCGCTGCTGCTGGCCACGCGCGGTGAGGGCGGCCAGCCGTCCGCCTGGGAGGCGCGGCTGCTCGGCGCGCTCCTGCGCGGCGAGCCCATGATCCCCCGGGAAGCCGCCACGTCCGTGGCGTGGCTGGGCAGCGTGACGGAGGTGACGGCGGCGGGGGAGCGCGCGGCCGAGGCCGTCCTCCAGGCCGGCGGCTCCAGGGCGGCGGCCAGCCGGGTGGCGGATGTCGTCCATGAGATTGGTGTGAACGCACTGCTCGACGCGCCGGTGGACGCGGGCGGCGAGCCGAAGTACGCCCACCGGCGCGGACAGGTGCAGTCGGTGGCGGAGGAGGATCGCTGCCTGCTGTCGTGGGCGGTGGCGGACGGCCGGGCCTGGCTGGAGGCGACGGATCGCTTCGGCCGCCTGTCGGTGTCACCGCTGGTGCGGGTGGTGAAGGCGTGGGGTGAGAAGGCGCAGGTGGATGCTTCGGGAGGTGGCGCGGGCCTGGGTCTGCGGCGCATCCTGGAGCACAGCGACGCGGTCGCGGTGCGGGTGACTCCGGGGAAGCGGACCCAGTTCGCCTGCGCGGTGGACCTGGGGGATGCGCGCCGCCGGGCCGCGCAGCCCAAGTCGCTGCTGTTCTGTCTGGAACGAGGGTAGGCGGGTGGAGAGCCAAACTTCCAATGCCAGCATCACCTCCCTGCGCGTGGGCAGTCTGACCCACGTGCGCGTGGCCGGGGTGATCGACGAAACCTTCCCCCTCACGCCAGCGTCCAAGGGCCTTCAGGGCCTGGTGGTGGTGGACCTGGGACTGGTGGAGCGCATCAGCTCCTTCGGGGTGCGCCGGTGGATTGAGTTCGCCGGCCATCCGCCGCAGGGCGTGTCGGGGCTGTACGTCGTCAACGCACCGCCGGTGGTGGTGGATCAGCTCAACATGGTGGAGGGCTTCGCGGGCGTCGCGCGCGTGCTCTCGCTGCTCGCGCCGTACACGTGCCGCTTCTGCAAGGAGGACCGGCTGCGGCTGGTGCGCCTGGTGGAGGAGGGCAAGGTGTTGGATCAGGGCGGTGCCCCGCCGCACCACTGCCCGGTGTGTGCCCAGCCGCTGGAGTTCGCGGACGAGCCCACGGAGTTCTTCGACTTCGCGCGCCGCCAGCAGTTCTCCGCGGTGGACCCCGCCGTGCTGCGCTACCTGCGCGCGGGCCTGCCGTCGGAGCCGTCCGAGCTCTCCTCGCACCTGAAGATCGTCCAGGACGACATCACCTTCATCACCCTGGCCAGCACGCTCAAGGGCGACCTCAACGTGCGCCGGCTGGCGTCCGGCCTGGAGGGGCGCGTCGCGTTCGACTGCTGCCACGTGAGCACGGTGGAGCCGGAAGCGCTGCCGCGCATCGAACAGGTGCTGGAGGTGGCGTCGCAGGGCGCCCAGGTGGTGCTCTGCCGCGTGCCGCCGCCGATGCTGGGCGTGCTGGCGAAGTCCACCAAGGCGCTGCCGGCGAAGCTGGCCACGCTGTGGCTGCCGTGCGACTGCCGCAACTGCGGCCAGGTCACGCACCATCGCATCCAGACCTCCGAGTACCTGGAGGTCCTGCGCGCCAAGGGCACCATGGACCGCGTGTGCCCCGTCTGCGGCGGCAGCGCCCGGGCTCCGGCGCTCGCGCAGTTCCAGGGGCTGCTCGCGCGCACGCCGCTCACCGACAAGCCGCTCGACGACATCGAGGCGCTGGAGCAGCGCGCCCTCAGCCAGTACCTCTTCGGCTCCACGAACCAGGACCCCGGCGCCAAGGGCACGTCCGCCACCGACACGCACAACAGCGGCGCGCGGCTGCAGATCATCCGCCGGCTGGGGCAGGGCGGCATGGCGGAGGTCTTCCTCGCCAAGCAGCAGGGCGTGAAGGGCTTCGAGAAGTTCGTCGTGATGAAGAAGATTCTCGCGCAGTTCGCTGAGAATCCTGAGTTCGTCGACATGCTCTTCGCGGAGGCCCGCGCCAATGCGCGCCTCACGCACCCCAACATCGTCCAGACCTTCGACGTGGGCGTGACGGACGGCGTGGCGTACATCCTGATGGAGTACGTGCGCGGCCCGGACTTGAAGCGCCTGCTCACGGAGCTGCGCCGCAAGGGCATGGCGCTGCCGCTGGAGCACGCGCTGCGCATCGTGGCGGAGGTCGCCGCGGGCCTGCACTACGCGCACAGCTACGTGGACCCGTCCGGCACCGCGCACCCGGTGGTGCACCGCGACGTCAGCCCCCACAACGTGCTGGTGTCGCTGGACGGCGCCATCAAGCTGTCGGACTTCGGCATCGCCAAGGTGCAGGGCGAGGAGCAGACGCAGGCGGGCGTCATCAAGGGGAAGATTTCCTATCTCTCCCCGGAGGCCGCCAGCGGCCGTCCGCTGGACTGGCGCAACGACGTGTTCGCGCTGGGCGTGGTGCTCTTCGAGCTGCTCACCGGCCAGCTGCCGTTCCGCCGCGACCATGACGCGGCCACGCTCGCGGCCATCGTGCGCGAGCCCGCGCCGGTGCCCTCGCAGCTGCGGCCCCACATCCCGCAGGACGTGTCGGACCTCATCCTGCGCGCGCTGGTGAAGGACCCGGCGCGCCGCACGCCCACCGCGGCGGCGATGCGCGAGGAGATCGAGGCCGTCATCACGCACCACCGGCTGTCCTCGTCGCCCGCGTCGGTGGCGCAGTTCTTCAAGGAGGCGCTGGGCGACCGGCTCTCCGAGTACGCGCCGTCGTCCATCGCGGGCTCGGGCACGGGCTCCAACCCCCGGGCGCTGATGCCGGGGACGGGCTCGCACTCGCGCAACCTGGGCACGGGCTCCAGCAGCGACATGCGCGCCCCGTCGGACCTGTCCCGTCCGCCCGTGCGCGGCGGTTCCGGCAGCATGCCCCGGATGGAGCCGCCCCCGGTGGCCTCCCCGCCGGAGGCCGCCGAGCGCGGAACCGAGGTCGTCTCCGTCACCTCGGATCCGCCGCGTCCCCCGGTCGCCGCGCCCCCGGTCGCGCCGCCCGTGGCCGCCGCGCCC